>JBOHAD010000042.1:0-21294 GCA_050697555.1 Gaiellaceae bacterium
CCCTCCTCGAGGTTCGCCACCCAGCGACGGAGCGTGAGGGCGTAGTGCTCCCGGAGGCTCTCCACGTGGCGGACCTCGAAGCCCGCCCGCTGGATGGTGGAGACGACGGAGCCGACCTCGTGCAGCTCCCCGTCGGGAAAGACGTACCGGTCGACGAAGCCGCGCCGCCCGAAGCGCGGCCGGTGCCCCGGAGGCCGGCTGATGCCGTGGTTCAGGAGGCGGCCGCCCGGCCGCAGGAGCCCGAACAACCGCCGGAAGTAGACGGCGAGCTGCGAGCGTCCGACGTGCTCGAACATCCCGATCGAGGCGACTGCGTCGAAGCGCTCGCCGCGGAGGTCGCGGTAGTCGGCGAGGCGCACGTCGACCCGGTCGGCGAGGCCCGCCTCGGCGAGCCACTCGCGAGCGAGCTCGACCTGCGGCCGCGAGAGCGTCACTCCGACGCCGGTGACGCCGTGGTGCTCCGCGGCGTGGAGCAGCAGCGAGCCCCAGCCGCAGCCGATGTCGAGGAAACGCATCCCCTCCTCGAGCCCGAGCTTCGCGCAGACGAGCTCGTGCTTCGCCGCCTGCGCCTCCTCGAGCGTGGGGAGAGGCTCGTCGAAGAGCGCGCACGAGTAGGTCAGCGAGGGGCCGAGCACGAGCCGGTAGAAGCGGTTGGAGACGTCGTAGTGGTGCGCGATCGCGGCCGCATCGCGCTCGCGGGAATGGCGCCTCCCGCGCAGGTGCGCCTCCTCCGCCGGGGCCGGGAGCGGGCGCAGTCCTTCCCGCCCCACGAGCCGCAGGACCGCAACCCACTGGCGGGGCGAGAGCCGCTCAGCCGCCAGGCGTTCCTGGAGCGCAAGCGCTGCGTAGACGTCTCCCTCGACGTCGAGCTCTCCCGCGACATACGCCCGCACGAAGCCGAGCTCGCCCGGCGCCGTGAGGAGGCGCCGGAGCGCGTCCGGGGAGCGGAAGACGAGCCGCGCGGGCGCGTCCGTCGGACCGAGCACGGAGCCGTCGTGGAGCTCGATCGCAACGGGCGGATCCGGCCCGAGCATCTCCCCGACGAGCCCCGCCAGCGTCACGCGGGCTCGTCCTCGGCGATCCGGCGCACGAGCGACTCGCGCGGGAGCACGCCCAGGAGGCGGCCGTCCTCCGTGACCGCGAGCCGTTCGAGCCCGTGCTCCGCCATCAGGTGCAGGGCCTCGTCGAGAGAGGCGTCCGGACCGACCGTCGTCACGTCCGGGTCGCAGAGGTCGCGCGCCCTGAGAGCTCCCACGTCCCGGCCGGCGGCGACCGCCGCGACGACGGCACCCTTGGTCACGCACCCGAGGAGCCGGTCCCCGTCTCCGACGACGAGCACGCTCTCCACACTGGGCCTCGTCAGGAGCTCCGCCGCGTCGCGGGCAGGCGCGTCCTCGCCGAGGACCCGGGGGTGAAGGAGGGCCTCACGAACCCTCACGGGTAGATCCCGCGGGCGGTGAGCGCGCCGGCCACCTCCCGGATCGAGAGCACGAGCGCGGCGCGCCGGAAGGGCAGCGCCTCGTCCTCGGAGAGCGTCCAGACGCGGTCGACGGCCCCGCGCATGAGGTCGCCCAGCCGCGTACGGATCTCGTCGGAGCCCCAGAAGAGGCGCTGGATATCCTGCACCCACTCGAAGTAGGAGACGGCGACGCCGCCCGCGTTCGTGAGGATGTCGGGCAGGACTGGGATCTCGCGCTCGGCCAGGATGGCGTCCGCGTCGAGCGTCGTCGGGCCGTTCGCGCCCTCGGCGACCAGGCGCGCGCTGACCTCACCCGCGTTCGCCCCCGTGACCTGGTTCTCCGTCGCCGCGAGCACGAGCACGTCGCAGGGAAGCTCGAGCAGCTCGGCGTTCGTGACGACGGCCGCCTCGGCGTAGCTCGAGAGGTCGCCGTGCTCCCGCCGCCAAGCGTCCACGTGGACGAGGTCGAGCCCGGCGGGCGCGTAGACGCCCCCTCCGATGTCCGAGACGCCGACGACGCGCGCGCCGCGGGCAGCCAGCTCGTGCGCGGCCACGCCGCCCACCTTGCCGTACCCCTGGACCACGCAGGCGGCGCCGGCGAGACCCCAGCCGAGGCGCCGCACGGCCTCCTCGACGACCATGACGACGCCGATCCCGGTCGCCTCCGGCCGCAGCACCGACCCACCGACGGAAAGCGGCTTCCCGGTGACGATCCCGGGCACCGCGTGCCCGACCTGCATCGAGTACGTGTCCATCATCCACGCCATCGTCTGCTCGTCGGTGGCCATGTCCGGCGCGGGGATGTCCCGCTGAGGGCCGATGATGGGCAGGAGCTCGGACGTGAAGCGGCGTGTCAGCCGCTCGAGCTCGGCACGGGAGAGGGCGCGCGGATTGCAGCGCACGCCTCCCTTGGCGCCGCCGTAGGGAAGCCGCAGGAGCGCGCACTTCCACGTCATCCACATGGCGAGCGCGGCGCACTCGCCGAGGGTCACCGCCTCGTCGTAGCGGACGCCTCCCTTCGTCGGCCCGAGCACGCTCGAGTGCTGGACGCGGTAGCCGGGATAGACGGCGAAAGAGCCGTCGTCGAGCCGGACGGGAACGGAGGCGGAGAGCGAGCGCTCGGGGTAGCGGAGCACCTCGGCGACGGCGGAGGGGATGTCCGCACGCTCGACGACCTGGTCGAACTGGCCCACCGCCTGGCGATAGAGAGGGTCGTCGAGCTCCGGCGGAAGGTCACCGCGCTCGGCGGATGCCGACTGCACCTGGACCACAGGTCTCAGTCTACGAGCTCATTTCGGGATGACGACTCTGTGCTTCGTTCCGAAAGGAGCTCCTTCAAGCGGCGCGGTCGACCAGGAGAGTGAGCCCTTCGAGCGCCCGCACTCGCACGCGCTCCCCCACGTCGGCGCCCTCTTCGCAGCGCGCCTGCCAGAGCTCGCCCTGCAGACGCACCTGCCCCCGCGGACGGCAGGCGGCGACAACCTCCGCGGTGGCCCCGATCAGCGTCTCCGGGCCCATCTTCACCCGAGCACGCCGGGAGAGCCAGATCCAGAAGAAGGTCTCCGCCACCTCGATGACGGCGGCGACTGCGACGACCGGAACTCCCCACGGGGCGGGGAGCACGTAGACGGCAAGCAGAATCGCCCCGACGAGCAGCATGCGCGGATTGTCGCTGCTGCCGTCTCACGGCGGGCGAGGGAGAGGGCCTCTCGACCCTCTCCCATGTCGCCGCCGGTCAGCGACGGATAAGGCTGAACCCGATTAAGCGAGAGCCCGTCACGACGGCGTCCAGGAGCTCGGTGTCCTGCGCCCGCAGGCGAGCTCGGTCGCCGAGGCGGAGAGATCCGATCAGAGCGTCGTTCCGCGGCTGCCTGCGCAGCGTCCTGAGCAGCCGGTCGAACGTGAGCGCGCCGGCCTCCTCCCCGCACTCCTCCCCCTCGAAGAAGCAGGGGATCTCGGGGAACGTCGAGGCGCCGCCCCCGACTTCGATGAAGCCGCCGTTTCGCGCCGAACGGGGGACCTGCAGCGCCAGATGGACGTTGGTCGTGCCGGCACGATGGGTTGCGCCGAGGACGGCGCGGAGCAGGATCGTATGGCCCCTTCGCGCGCGGACGACATTCTTCGCCACGAACCTCCGGCCGTTCCACACGAGCACCTTCTTGAGGCGATAGGTCTCGTATCGCTTCCCGACGTCGAGCCGGGAGACCTCAACGCCCGTGATCTCGATCTCCTCCCCGTCGAAGCCCTGGAGGAGCTCCGCGTTCAGCGTCGGCTCCCAGACGGAGTCGAACGAGATGTCGAACTGCGACGCGGAGCGGTTCGACCGCGTGAGCTGCCACGTGGCGCCGCCGTCCCGGGTGCCCGTGATCCGGTACGCGATCTCGGCGGTGCCCGCGCCGATGCGGTCGATGGTCACGTCGACGTTCTGGAGCAGGTGCGAGAAGGCGAGGAACGGCGTGAACTCAGGCAAGACGCCCTGGCTCTCGCCTCTCCGGGTCCGGCCCCTGTCGCGATCCGTGACGACCGATGTCACTGGGGTCGTCGAGGGGCCGTTGCCCAGCTCCGCCATGATGCCCGCCAGGCGGTCCTGGACGACCGTGCCCGCGTTCTCGGCCACGTTGGCGAGCTTGTAGGAGCCTAAGATCGGGTCCTTCACGATCGTGATCGTGTCCGCCGCCCGCGCCGCGAGCGTCGTGTCGCCGGTGAAGTTGAACGGATGCCCGAAGCCCACCGCTTGGCCGTAGCAGACGAACGTCGTCGTCCCGATCCCGGCCGCCGTGACGTCGCCGAGAGAGAGCGCGGCGGCGAACGAGTCGCCCGGGCCGAGCTCGGCCGGCGGCCCCGACGACTCCGCCGAGACCGAGGACCCCACGAACGGGACGAAGGGCAGATCCTGGCGGTCGAGCGCCTGTTGCACGCGCCGCAGGCCGCGGTCGTTGAGCCCGGAGATGGAGAGGGGCGTCTTCAGCCGTACGAGGCTCGAGACCTGCGCCACGGAGATTCCGGCGCTCGCCGCCGCCCGCAGGGCGAGCGCCCGCGGGAGGCGAACCCTCTTCCGCTCGACGGCGAGCCCGCTGTCGCCGGCGCCGGGATCGATCAGGTCGACCATGTCCTCGCCCGGTGTCAGACCCGCGAGCGTGGAGCCGCCGCCCGCGAGCCCGAAGGCGACGGCGCCGACGAGCTTCTGCTCCATCGTTCCGGGGTCGGCCACGTACACCGGCGAGCCGGAGGCGCCGAACCAGAGCCCGCCCGCGGCGTCGATCACCGGGCCTGACAGGTTGACGACGATCATGTCGCGATCCGGCCCGACGGCATCGTGGAGGACTCCCAGCACCTCGACGTCGAACGCGTCCGGGTCACGTCCGTGGGTGACCGAGAGGCCCGTGCCGGTCATGCCTGTCTCCACTTCGTCGACGGCCATGACGGGCGGGCAGTCGCCGGGCAGATCCTCGAGCGCCGTCGCAGCTCGCCCGCTCGGGGCAGCGCCGAGGCCGGCGAGCGCGGCCAGCCCGGTGAGCGCGAGCCCCGCCGCAGCCCCCCGCAGTGTGAGCGTCGTCCTCATCTCCCTCTCTCCCTCGCTCGGCTCCCGTTCCAGGCGGGAGCTTCCCCCTGAGGATGGACCTCTCGGCGCGCAGATCCAAGAGGGCGCCGCAACAGTTCTGCTCGCCTCGCGTAACGGTCCCGTAACAGGCTCCGGGGGTCACACTCGAGGATCAGATGCCGGGGGTGAGATTCGAACTCACACGCCCTTGCGGGCAGAGGATTTTAAGTCCCCCGCGTCTACCGTTCCGCCACCCCGGCGCGGGTCGCTACTGGGAGCCCGGTTGTAAGGCGTCGAGGGGGAACTTCTCGGGGGCGTCCCCCTGCGGGCCCCGGAACTCGTCGACGAAGTCGTCGAAGGCGTCCTCGTCGAAGGTGTCGCACGTCATCAGGTGCGTCCACGCCGTGACCGCGATCCTCCCGTCGAGCGCGGGCTCCTGCTCGGCGAGCTCCGGCAGCAGCGGGGCGACGAGCAGGCCGCGCGGGTCATCCTGGTACCAGTCCACGATCTGGGCCACCGTCGCCTGCGGGACCTCGCTGCCGTACTGGATCACGACGCCGCCGTGCTCCAGGTTGTGGACCAGGCTCTCCTGCCGGACGGGATCGGTGTAGACGTTCCAGATCGCCGGTCCTCTCGGCTGGGCGTAGTGGGGGCCGCTCGTGGCGGGGATCGAGTTGTACTCGAAGCCCTCCTCGAGCTCCTGGACGTGCGCGCGGCCCATTGGCGCAAGGTCCTCCACGTCGCACACCTCCGAAGCCTCGACGCCTCCGCCGTCGCCGCCCGCGGCCACCATGGTGACGCCGACGACCGCCGCCGCGACGAGGATGGCCGCGCCGAGTCCGAGGAACAGAAGTCTCGTCCTGCGGGGATCGCGGGGCGCGTGGTACGGCCGCGGAGCCTGGACGGTGCGCTTGGGCGGGGCCGGGACGCGGCTCTTCTTCTTCTTGGCCACGGACGGAAAAAGGTATCAGGCACTTGCGCTCACCCTCGCACCGAAGAACTCCGCGACGGAGCCCGGATCGGCGACGACCGGGCACGGCGGCAGGGCCTCGAGGAATCGGCGGCCGTACGCGCGTGTGCGGAGCCGCGGGTCGAGCACGGCGACGACGCCGCGGTCGCCGTGACCGCGGATGAGGCGCCCGAACCCCTGCCGGAGCTGGAGCACGGCGGAGGGCAGCGCGTACTCCCCGAACCAGTCGCCGCCCCCGCGGACGATCCGCTCGCAACGGGCCTCCACGAGCGGATCCCCAGGTGCGGCGAACGGAAGCTTGTCGATGACGAGCAGCGAAAGCGACTCCCCGCGGACGTCCACGCCCTGCCAGAACGTCGACGTGGCGAAGAGGACGGAGTCGACCTCGTCCCGGAAGCGCTCGAGCAGGCGCTCCCGCGGCGCCTCTCCCTGGCGCAGGACGGCGTAGGGAAGGCGAGAACTCGCCCGCTCCCAGAGCTCGTCGAGCGCCCGGTAGGAGGACGTGAGGACGAGCGCGCGCCCTTCCGACAGGCGGCAGAGCGAGACGACCTCGTCGGCGAGGCGCTGGTAATAGCCGGGCGAGCGCGGCTCGGGGAAGGCGCGCGGCACGTACAAGAGCGTCTGCTCGCGGAAGTCGAAGGGCGAGGCGAGCGCGATCTCACGCGCCTCGTCGAGGCCGAGCCGGCCCCGGAGGAAGCGCGCCTCGAGCGTGGCGGAGACGAGCACGGCCGTCGTCTCGCGGCCCCAGAGCTTCTCGCGCAGGAGCTCGGAGATGTCGATCGGCGCCCAGGCGAGCGCGCCCTGCTCCGACCAGGCGACTGCGTTCTCCTCCTCGGGCGCCAGACAGGCGTCGAGGTCGTCGACGGTGGCGAGTGCCCGGTGGGCGAGCGCGTCCTGGTCCTCGCCCGTCCCGCGAAGAGCATCGGCCAGCTGGGTGAGAGCGGCTCCCAGCTCGGAGGCCGGCTCGAAGGCGGCCTCCGCCTCCTGGCCGGTCAGGCGGCGCCGGCCTCGCCCCGGGTCGAGACCGCCCAGGAGCTCGTCCGCGCTCCGGTCGATCTCGGCGAGCGCCCGGGCCGGGACCGCGCTCCCGCTCTCGCGGCAGGCTCGCTCGACGTCCCGGAGGAGCTGGCGCACGCCCGCGAGCGAGACGCGGCCGCCGAACCACGCGGCCGCCGCCTCCTCCAAGCGATGGGCCTCGTCGAAGACGACGGCGTCGTGCTCCGGGAGGACCCCGGGCCCGTCGCGGCTCCGGCCGCGTACGGCGAGGTCGGCGAAGTAGAGCGCGTGGTTGGCGATCACGAGCTCGGCCGCGCCCGCGCGCTCGCGCGCAAGCTCGGAGAAGCAGGAGCCGAGGAAGGCGCACCGGCGCCCGGCGCAGCGGTCGGCGCCGACGGCGAGCTCGCTCCAAAGCGTCGAGCGCGGCTCGAAGGCGAGCTCGGCGCGGTCGCCCGTCTCGGTCGTCGCGATCCAGTCCTGCAGCCGCTCGTATTCGCCGGCGTCCTCCGCGGTGCGAAACAGCGGGAGTTCGAGTCCCTGCAGGCTGCGGCGGCAGAGGTAGTTCTGGCGTCCCTTGAGGACGGCGCAGCGCACCGTGCGACCGAGGGCGGCGGCCGCCGCGGGGATGTCCTTCGTCAGGAGCTGCTCCTGGAGCGCCTTCGTCGCCGTGGCGACGACGACGCGCTTCCCGGACGTGAGCGCCGGAATCAGGTAGGCGAGGCTCTTCCCGGTGCCCGTGCCCGCCTCGGCGAGCAGGTGCTCGCCCCGCTGGAACGCGTCCGCGACCTCCTGGGCCAGCGCAGCCTGCTCGGCCCGGGGCTCGAAGCCGGGGAGCGCAGCGGAGAGCCGCCCGCCTGGGGCGAAGTACGTGTGCATGGGCGTCTGAGGGTACGACTCCCGCCGGTCAGCATAGCGAACAAGTGTTCGCTTTACCACACCTTCGGCACGAAGACGTTGCGATTCAGGCGCCGCGAAAGCGCGGCTCGCGCTTCTCGAGGAACGCCGCCAGGCCCTCGCGGGCGTCCGCGGTCTCGAAGAGCTGCGCGCAGAGCGCCGCCTCGCGGTCGAGCGCCCGTTCGAGCGCCTCTCGCTCCGCCTCGTTCAACAACCGCTTTGAGCCCGCCACGGCGAGTGGCGCCAACCCGCCCACGCGCTCCGCGAGACGCCGCGCCTCGCCTTCGACATCGTCCGCGAGCACGTCCACGAGCCCGAGGCGAAGCGCCTCCTCGGCGCGGACGAGCTCACCGGTGAGGACGAGCCACCGCGCTGCACGCGGCATGAGCGCGCTGAACCCGTTCGAGATCGAGAGGCCGATCGCCACCTCCAGGCAGCCGAAGCGTGCGCGCGGGCTCGCCACGCGCACGTCGCACGCGTAGGCGAGCTCGAAGGCGCCTCCCACGCACACCCCGTCCACCGCGGCGATCACCGGCTGCGGCGCCGCCACGACTTCGCGCGTCAGCCGGTTGAAGCCCTCGAGCGCGCGCGCCCACTCCTCGGCCGTGAGCGTCGCCGTCTCGCGCAGGTCGTCGCCCGCCGACCAGGCGCCGCCCTCGCCGAAGAGGACGATCGCACGAGCGTCGCTCCGTCCCGACTCCGCGAGCGCCTCCCCGAGCGCCGTCAGCGACTCGCGGTCCCACGCGTTGAGCCGTTCCGGACGCGACCAGCGGATCCAGGCCGTCGCGCCCTCCCGCTCGAGCCGGACGCTCATGCCGGCGGGTCCTCGCCGGCATAGACGCGGTAGAGCCGCTTCGCCTTCGTCTCCGAGCGGGGAAGGACCGCCTCCCGGATCACGCAAGTGAAGGAGAGCCGCGCCCGCACTGCGTCGGCGAGCTCCTCCTCCCTTCCGTTCACGCCCTCGCCGAGGATGGCGACCGGCGGCTCGACGGGGAAGCGCTCGAGGAGGATGGCGAAGCGGTCGCAGCCGTGCTCGCGCAGAAGCTCCTCGACTGCGCTCGGGAACACGTTCACCCCTCGGACGCGGAACATGTCGTCGCTCCGCCCGACGACGCGAAAGCGGAAGCCCGTGCGGCCACAGGGGCACTCCACGCCGACGACCACGGCGACGTCGCGCGAACGGAAGCGGAGGAGCGGCGAGGCCTCACGGTCGAGGTGCGTGAAGACGAGCTCGCCCTCCGCCCCCGGCTCGATCGTCACGGAGTCGCCGCTGTCCGGCTCGACGAGCTCGACGAGCGTCCCGCCCTGGCCGCAGAAGTGCAGGCCGGAGCGCTCCTCGCACTCGCCCGCGAGCGTCCCCCACACGTCCGAGAGGCCGTAGGAGTCCCCCACGGCGGCTCCCCAGAGCTCCTCCGTGCGCTTCCGCGTGGCCGCGATCTGGCCGCCCGGCTCGCCCGTGACGAGGAGCTTGCGAAGCCCGAGGGAGCGTGGCTCCACGCCCTCCTCCGCGGCCGCCTCGGCGAGATAGAGCGGGTACGTGAGCGTGGAGAGCATCGCCGTCGGCCGGAGCTCCGGCCAGAGCTCGAGCAGGCGCGCACTCTGGCCCAGCCCCACCGGCACGACGGTCGCACCGGTCGCTTCCACGGCGAGGTGGTCGGACATGCCGCCCGTGTAGAAGCTGTAGGAGAGGCAATGGAGGACGACGTCGTCGGGCCGGGCGCCGCAGGCCCAGAAGGCGCGCGCCCCGATCTGCGTGGAGGCGCGGACATCCTTCTCCGTGTAGGCGAGCAGGAGCGGCTTCCCGGTCGTCCCGGAGGTGAGGTGCACACGCACGATGTCGATCTGGTCGGCGCAGGCGAAGTCGCCGAAGGGCGGCTCGGCGGCCTGCGACTCCCGCAGCTCCTCCTTCGTCGTGAAGGGAAGGCGCTGGAGATCCTCGAGCCGGTTCACGTGCTCGGGCCGCAGGCCCGCGGCGGCGAGCTTGCGCCGGTAAAAGGGCGCGCGGTCGTGGCAGCGGGCGACTTGGTCGGCGAGGAGCTCCTCCTCGAGCCGACGCGTCCAGGCGGCCGGCATCGTCTCCATTCGCTCGTCGAAGTAACGGGCCCACGTCATGGCGCGCGGGGGCTGACCTCGGCCGGAACCCAGGGGGAAGTCACGCGAGTGCGCACGGCGTGTTTCTACTGAAAAAAGCTGCTCTTTGCGAACACTTCCTCCCGCAGGGCGCTTGACGAGCCGCCGCGGGACGCCATAGGCTGCCGCCGTCAGATCCGGTAGGCCTTCGGGCTCGCCGGATCTGGCGTTTAACGGCCTGGATAGACTGCGGCGGCACCCGGAGAAACCAGAGGAGGTCTTTTCGAGATGGGATGGCTCGACAAGCTGCTGGGACGCGGCAAGGCTGCCGCAGGAGAGGCAATGGACTCGCCCGCGATGCGCGAGGAGGGCCGCTCGCAGGAGTCCGCCGCGCGCGCGGAGGACCGGGCGGAGACCCACGAGGAGATGGCTCAGGAAGAGCGTGAGCGGGCGGCCGGCGAACGGGCCGACGAGGAGCGCCTCCCCTAGAAGCCTGCCCCGCGAGGGGCGTGCCGTCCGATCCGCGGACTAGCGTTCGTGGGTCCATGGTCACGATCCTCGTTTCCGTGCTCGTTCTCGCCGCTCTCGCGGCGGGGATCGTCTGGCTCGCGCGCTTCCTGCGCGGCGAGCTCGTCGGCCTGCGCGTCGACACGGGCGCCCAGCTCGCCGAGCGGAACGCCGAGGTCGACCGCCGGCTCCTGGGCGTCGTCGAGACGATGGACCGGCGCCTCGGCGAGCTCGACCGCCGCGTCGACGGCAGGCTCGAGAGCGCGAACCGGATGGCGACCGAGATCCACGGCCGCCTGGGGAAGCTCGGCGAGGCGAACACGCAGATGCTCGAGCGGGCGCGCGACCTCGCGAAGCTCGAGCAGGCGCTCCGCCCGCCCAAGGCGCGGGGCGGCTTCGGCGAGCTGCTGCTCGCCAACCTGCTCGCCGACACGTTCCCAGCGGACAAGTACGCGCTCCAACACGGCTTCAAGGGCGGCGAGCGCGTCGACGCCGTCATCCGGCTCGACCGGGCGCTCGTGCCCGTCGACGCCAAGTTCCCGCTGGACAACTTCCACCGCGTCCTCGAGGCCGAGAGCGACGCCGAGCGGGAGGTGCACGCGAAGCAGTTCGGCCGGGACGTCAAGGCCCACGTGGACGCAATCGCGCAGAAGTACATCCGCCCCGACGAAGGCACGTACGAGTTCGCCCTCATGTACCTGCCGGCGGAGGCCGTCTACTACGAGCTGGTCTGCAACCGCCTGGGCGGAAGCGCGAGCCCGCTCGCGTACGCGCTCGAGCACAAGGTCATCCCCGTCTCGCCCTCGACCCTGCACGCATATCTGCTCGTCATCGTGCTCGGCTTCAAGGGCCTCCAGATCGAGGAGCACGCTCGCGAGGTGATGGCGTACACCGCCCAGCTCGGCAAGGATTTTGGACGCTTCCGGGACGACTTCGAGCTCCTCGGGACGCACCTCGGGCGGGCGCAGACGAAGTTCACGGACGCCGAGAAGCGGCTCGGGCGTTTTGAGGCGAAGCTCGAGCGGGCGGCCGAGAGCGAGCTCCTGGAGGACGCACCGGCCGTCGAGCTCGCCGAGCTGCCGCGCGCCGCCGACGCCGCCTGAGGGGAGCGGGCGCGGAAACCCACCCTGTCCGGCGTGGCTGATTACTACCTCGTGGAGCTTGCGCGCGGTCCCGGGTGGGATCATTCGAGGCGGCGGCGTGAGCAGGCCGGATGGGACGCGCACGCGGCGTTCATGGATGCGCTCGCGGCGGAGGGCATCGTCATCCTCGGTGGCCCCGTGGGCGAGGGCGACGGCGAGGACGTTCTGCTCGTCGTCGACGTGGAGAGCGAGGCGGCGCTCCGCGAGCGCCTCTCCGACGACCCCTGGGCGCACGACCTGCTGACGATCAAGAGCGTCGAGCCGTGGTCGGTGTGGCTACGCGCGGGTGGGGATTAGGCCCCTTACGCCGGCGCGGGCTGCTGCTCGCGCAGGTAGCGGATGAGGCCGCCGGCGACGACGATCTCGCGCTCGCGCGGCAGCAGATCGTGGCTGAGCGTGATCGTTCCCTCACCGCCTTCGACGATCTCGACCTCGAGCTCGTCCTGCCCCTCCGCGATCGCGTGCAGTCCGGCGATCCGCCACGTCTGGCCGAGCGCGGCACGCTCGTAGTCGCCCTCGTCGGCGAACAGGAGCGGAACGATCCCCTGCGCGATCAGGTTCCGCCGGTGTATGCGGGCGAAGCTCTTGGCGATCACGGCCCGCACGCCGAGCTGTGCAGGCGCGAGCGCGGCGTGCTCCCGGCTCGAGCCCTGCCCGTAGTTGTGCCCGGCGACGATGAAGCCTCCGCCCCACTCCTTCGCGCGGCGGGGAAACTCCTTGTCGCGGTGCTGGAACGTGAACTCGGCGATCGCCGGCACGTTCGAGCGGTAGGCCATCACCGTCGCGCCGTCCGGAGAGAGATCGCCCGTCGAGATGTCGTCCGGCGCGACGATGAGAACGCGCAGCTCGAGCTCGTCGGGGAGCGCCTTCTGCTCCGGCGGGGGCTTGATGTTCGGCCCGCGGGGGATCTGGATGCCGGCAGACTCGTGCTCGGGCGCGGGAGCGAGGATGTGCTTCTGGACGACGTCGGGGCGCGCAGCGGGCCGCGGGGGCAGCTCCACCTCGGAGAGCTCGCGCGGGTCCGAGAGCACCCCTGTGAGCATGGACGCCGCCGCGACGGCCGGGGAGCAGAGATAGACCTGGTCGTCGGCCGTTCCGCTTCGGCCCGGGAAGTTGCGGTTGAACGTCCGGAGCGAGGCGGACCCCGACGGCGGAGCCTGCCCCATCCCCACGCACGGGCCGCAGGCGGGCTCGAGCATGCGCACGCCCGCCGTGAGGAGGTCGACGTACGTGCCGCTGCGCGTGATCTGGTCGAGGATCTGGCGCGAGCCGGGGGTGGCCGTCGCCGAGATGAGCCGCTCCGAGATCCGCTGCCCTCGCAGCACCGCGCCCACGACCGCGAGATCCTCGTAGGACGAGTTGACGGAGGAGCCTATGCAGACCTGCGCGAGCTCGGTGCCGGCCACCTCCTCCACCGGAACGACGTTGCCCGGGCTGGACGGCTTCGCCACGAGCGGGACGAGAGCCCCGAGATCGATCTCCTCCTCCTCGTCGAAGTCGCCGACGCCTCCGGCCGGGAGCTCCACGAAGTCCTCCGAACGGCTCTGCTCGTCGAGCCAGGCGCGCGTCTGCGCGTCGGAGGGGAAGACGGCGCCCGTGGCGCCGAGCTCGGCGATCATGTTGGCGATCGTGCCGCGTTCCGTGTAGCTGAGCGTCTCCACGCCCGGGCCCCAGAACTCGAAGACGCAGCCGCGCCCGCCCCGCACGCCGCGCCGGCGCAGGAGCTCGAGGATGAGGTCCTTCGCCTGGATCCACGGCCGCCGGATCTCCCCCTCGAGGTGGACGCCGACGATCTTCGGGCACGGCAGCTCGAAGGGGTGGCCGGCCATGCAGACGGCCACGTCGAGCCCGCCCGCACCGATGGCGATCATCCCGCACGAACCCGACTGCGTCGTGTGGCTGTCCGCGCCGACGAGCGTCTTCCCCGGCACGGCGAAGCGCTCGCAGTGGACGTAGTGGCAGATCCCGTTGCCGGGGCGGGAGAACCAGGCTCCGTACTTGGCCGCCATCGCCTGCAGGAAGCGGTGGTCGTCCGGGTTCTTGAAGTCGATCTGGAGGATGTTGTGGTCGACGTAGACGACGGCCGTCTCCACCTGCACGCGCTCGACCCCGAAGAGCTCGAGCTGCATCATCGCCATCGTCCCCGTGGCGTCCTGCGCGAGAGCCTGGTCGACGCGCAGAGCGATCTCGCTTCCGGGCACGAGCTCCCCGCGGACGAGGTGCTCCTCGAGGATGCTGCGCGCGAGCGAGGCCATTCCGAAAGCCATTATTCCAGCGGGTCGGGTCCCGGTGCCGCTCCTATACTCGAAGGGACACGCCCGTGATCTCTGCCTGGTTCTCCCTCTGGCTCGGCGTCGCCCTCGCCGGGCTGGCCGCGGTCGTTCTCGCCGTCTGGTGGAAGCAGCGCCGCTTCGCGAGCGGGATCATCACGGTGCCGTTCGCCCTCGTCCTCCTGGCCCTGGCGGCCGAGCAGTTCTTCCTCACCGCTGCCGAGTTTCGGGACGAACGCCCCCTCGACAGCGACCTCTTCGTCGGAGTGGACGTGGCGGCCGCGTTGCTCGCGGCCGTCTTCTGGCTCGTCCTCGCGAGCCGGCACGGGCGGAAGACGCTGCGCCAGAGCCTGGAGCGGCCGCAGCGCATCCGCGAGCTCGAGGCGCTCAGCCGGATCGCACGCCTCTCCTCGGCGGCCGGCTCGGTCGAGAAGGTGGGCGGCGCGATCCTCGACGCAGCCCGCCCCGTGGTGGGCGCGGACGCGTGCATCCTCCTCCTCTACGACTCCGAGCACCAGCTGCTGCACGGGAAGGCGGCGAGCGGCATGCCCGACGAGTCCTGGCGCGAGTTCGAGATTCCCGTGAGCGACGCCTTCAACCAGAGCCTGCTCGCCCGCGGCCAGCCCGTCGTCGTCGAGGACGTCGAGAACGAGCGGAAGCTGAAGATGACGCTCGCCCGTAGGCTCGGCGCCCGAAGCGCGCTGGTCGTCCCCGTCCGCCACGAGGATCGGCCGGTCGGAACGCTCACCTTCTACGCGCTCGCCGAGCCACGCCGCTTCGACAGGGTGGCGATCACGCTCGCCGAGCTGATCGCCAACGAGGCCGGCGACGTCCTCGAGCGGGCCCGTCTCCAGGAGGAGGTGCTGGAGGAGCGCGAGCGGGCCGTCCGCGTTCTCGCGCACGTCGGCGACGGGGTCTTCTTGGTCGACGGCGACGGCGTCATCCGGCTCTGGAACCCGGCCGCCGCAGCCATCACGGGGCTTCGCTCGGAGAGCGTCCTCGGCCGGCCGCCCGAGGAGGCACTCCCCGGCTGGAGCATGATCGCCCACCTCGTCCCCGTCACCGACGCGCCCGCCTCGGCGGCGAAGCACGCCGAGACGCTTCCGCTCGAGCTGCACGACCGCGAGGTCTGGATCTCGATCTCGGCCGTCGAGTTCCCCGACGGGCGGGTCTTCGCCTTCCGCGACCTCACCGAGGAGCGCGGCGTCGACAAGATGAAGAGCGACTTCGTCGCCACCGTCTCCCACGAGCTTCGCACGCCGCTCGCTGCGGTCTACGGCGCGGCGATGACGCTCCGGCGCGACGACATCGAGCTGGACGACTCCCGCCGCGACCGGCTTCTCTCAGTCATCGCGAGCGAGTCCGACCGCCTCGCCCGGATCATCAACGAGGTTCTCGTCGCGAGCCGGCTCGAGTCGGGCAGCTTCGCCGTCGCACTCGAAAGCTGCGACCCGACGGCCCTCGCCCGCCAGGTCGTCGACGCGGCCGGCGTTCACCTCCCCGACGACATCTCCATCGAGCTCGCGACGCAGAATGGGCTGCCCGCCGTGGCGGCCGACCCCGACATCGTGCGGCAGGTGCTCACGAACCTGATCGAGAACGCCGTGAAGTACTCGCCCGCAGGCGGGGAGGTGCACGTGGCCCTCGAACGGCAGGAAGGCCGCGTCCTCTTCGCCATCCGAGACGAGGGGCTCGGCATCCCGCTCCACGAGCAGGAGCGGATCTTCGAGAAGTTCTACCGCCTCGACCCCAACCTCACGCGGGGCGTCGGCGGCACCGGCCTCGGGCTCTACATCTGCCGGGAGCTCGTGCGGCGCATGGGTGGGCGCATCTGGGTCGCCTCGCGGGAGCGGGAAGGCTCGACGTTCTTCTTCGAGCTGCCCTTCGCGGAGG
This sequence comes from Gaiellaceae bacterium, assembly GCA_050697555.1. GTDB lineage: Bacteria > Actinomycetota > Thermoleophilia > Gaiellales > Gaiellaceae > DASQWP01. The sequence goes on from JBOHAD010000042.1 coordinate 15,743, forward strand.
CGCCTGCACCCGACAGCCTGCGCGCCGCCGAGGCGCAACCGTCGACGGCTCAGTAGCGGAGCAGCGCTCCGATTCCCTCCACGGGATCGAGATCCCGGCGGTGCCGCACCGCCCAGACCGTGCCGCCGTGGGCAAGCGTCTGGTGGACGGCCAGGTCGATGCCGTCGGCGGAGTCCTCCATCTGCGTGCCGTCGAGGGGGCACTTGCTCTCGTCCGCCGCGACGCGGCCGCAGGCGGGGCAGCGGCGGGCACGGCGCGACACGCCTTCCTGGAAGAGAAGAACCTCGACGCGTCCGTCGGAGGCGGCCTCGAGCGTCGCGGCCCAACCGGAGGAGGCGCGGCCGTCGCGGCCCGCCTCCTCGCGCCAGCGCTCGACGACCTCGGTTTCGCGGCCTGCGCGCCAGCGCTCCAGCACGGGGGTGGCGAGCTCGAGCAGCTCGCCCGGCGCGGCGTGCGCCTCGGCGTGCGCGACCCCTGCGACCGCGTGACGGCTCTCTTGCGAGAGCAGACCCGAGAACTCCGCCCAGGTCTCTTCGGAGGCGGCGACGACGACCTGTAGCCCGCGTAGCCGGCGGACGAGCCGATCGAGCTCCTCGGCGACGGTGCGCAGGTGCTCCTGGGCGAGCGTGTCGACATGGCGCTGGAAGCGCGCCTGCGACCAGCCGCCCTGGTCGTGGCGCCGCGGCTGCTCGTCGAAGTGGTCGGCGATCTCCTCCAGGCGGCCGGCCTGGAGCCGGTAGAAGTGACCGAGCTCCCGGCTGACGACGACGACGAGCGCGCCCTCGCCGCGGCCGACGAGGGGGACGAGCGGCGCGAGGTAGAGCCGGTGGCCGATCTTGATCTCGTCCGAGACGGTCTCCGTAAGCGGGAGCGGGCGCCAGACGTTGTCCAGCCCGGCGCAGAAGATGGCGAGGCCGTGCGCGCCGTTGCGGCTGAACTCCACCTCGAAGTAGCGGCGGATGCGGTCGAAGTCCGTTCGCAGGCCCTGGCGCTGATCGTGCGAGAGGTCGCGCCGGTTCGCGCCGTCCGCCCGGGCGCCCTCGTCGAGAAGCGAGTTGAGGCGGATGGCCGCGTCGCCGGCCGTCGGCGAGACGCTCGGATCGAGGTCGAGGTAGAGGCTGATCGCGCAACCTTTCTCCGCCTCGAAGCCGGCGAGGTTCTTGAGCTCGTCCCACGTCACGGTTCGTGCCATCGCGCGCCCCCTGTAGGTTTCCGTACGCGGCTCACCGTACACGATCGGAACACGCACCCGGCACGCATCGTTTAAGGCTCTGAGAGGTACGAAAGACCAGCGAGAGAGAGGTTTTTGTGAACGGAAACGACGTCCGCGAAGTCATCGTCATCGGCGGCGCCTGCGCCGGCTACGCGGCCGCGCTCTACACGGCGCGCGCGAACATGAACCCGCTGGTGATCGAGGGCGTCAACTGGGGCGGCCAGCTCATGATCACGAGCGACGTGGAGAACTATCCGGGCTATGCCGACGGCGTGCTAGGGCCCGAGATGATGCAGGACTTCCGCAGGCAGGCGGAACGGTTCGGAGCGGAGTTCCTGACGGACGACGTGACGAAGGTGGACTTCTCCGAGCGGCCCTTCCGCGTCTGGGTGCGGGACGACGAGTACCGCGCGGAGACGGTCATCGTGGCCACCGGCGCGAACGCGCGCCAGCTCGGCCTCGAGTCCGAGCGCAGCCTGCAGGGGCGCGGTGTCTCCTACTGCGCCGTCTGCGACGCCGCGTTCTTCCGGGAGAGGGACGTCGTGGTCGTCGGTGGGGGCGATTCGGCCATGGAGGAGGCGACCTTTCTCGCCAAGTTCGCGTCGAAGGTGACGCTCGTGCACCGGCGGGACGGCTTCCGAGCCTCGCCGATCATGGTCGACCGGGCCCGCTCGCACGAGAAGATCGAATTCGTGCTCGACTCGGTAGTCGAGGACGTGCTCGGCGAGGAGACGGGCCAGGTGACCGGCGTCGTCCTCCGCAACGTGAAGACCGACGAGCGCACCGAGATCCCGGCCGAGGGACTCTTCGTGGCCATCGGCCACGATCCGACCACGCAGCTCTTCCGCGGCCAGCTGGAGATGGACGAGACGGGCTACCTGCTCACAAAGGGCAAGAGCACGGAGACGAACGTCCCCGGCGTCTTCGCGGCCGGCGACGTGCAGGATCACGTCTACCGCCAGGCCGTGACGGCCGCCGGGTCCGGCTGCATGGCGGCGCTCGACGCGGAACGCTGGCTCGCGGCGGAGCGCGGGCAGCCGGAAGAGGCGCTCGCGGCTCCGCGCAACTGGTAGACCTAGAGACGTGGCCTACTTCATCTGCCCCAACTGCCGGCGGCGGTCGGTGGACGACGACGGCCGCGAGGGCCTCACGCACCAGCCGGTCGCGTGCTCGAGCTGCGGTTTCGGCTTCCTGTTCGAGCTGCAGGACGACTACTATCCCGCGCCGGGCACGGGCTTCGTCGTCTGCGACCGGAACGGCCGGGTCATCGCCACCGGCCAGGGCGTCTTCGAGCTCACGGGCTACCGCGAGCGCGACCTGCTCGGGCACGACCTGATGGAGATTCTCTTCGAGCCGAACGGCGAGGAGCGCAGCCCGGCCAGCCTCGCCCTCGAGTTCGGCGTCCGCCGGTTCGACCAGCGCCTGACGCTGCGCACCCGCGCGGGTGTGACGAAGGGCGTCCGCGCCGACTTCTTCCCCGCGTACGACGAGGACGGCGGGCTGCTCGTGGCGATCGCGGCCCGTTAGGCGCGAAGCCCGGGCAGCGGCTCTATCCGAAACCCCTCGTCGAGCGGCACCATGCCCCACGGGCCGTCGTGAGGGCAGAGAACGACGCGGCCGGCGAGGTCGTCGTTCTCGACGAGGAGGAGCGCGGCCTCGGCGATCTCGCCGGGCTGCACGAGCCCGATCGGCGCGACCTTCGCCCACTCCTCGTCGCCCACGGCGAGGCGCTCGGCCCGCATGCCCTCGACCTCGACCCAGTCCGGGCAGATGCAGTTGACGCGGATCCCCTCGTCGTCGAGCGACCCGAGGGAGGCGCTGAAGCGCCAGACGCCCGCCTTCGCGGCCGCGTACTCGGGGGCGACGTAGGCGCGGAAGCCCTCGCCCGCACGCGACGAGATGTTGAGGATCACACCGCCCCCGCGGCGTCTCAGAGCGGCGATGCCGTAGTGGGTGCCCAGCAGACCCCGAGCAGGTTCACCGCCGTTTGGTGCAGCCAGTGCCCGGGCTCGGCGTCGGGAAAGTAGGGCTCCGGAGCGCCACCGGCGTTGTTGACCAGGATGTCGAGGCCGCCGAAGGCGTCCTCCGTCCGGCGGATCGCACTCGCCACGTCTCCTTCCACGGCGACGTCCACGCGTAGGAAGAGGGCTCGGCCTCCGGCGGCGTCGATGCGCGAGACGGTCTCGGCGCCTCCCGCCTCGTCCACGTCCGAGACGGCAACGGAGGCGCCTTCGGACGCCAAGCGGAGCGCGATCGCCCGGCCGATCCCGGCTGCCGCGCCGGTCACGTGCGCAACCTTGCCTTCGACGTGCATGCGGGGACTAGATGATTGATCGAAAATTGACCGGAAACCGTGGCACCGCCGGACGACGCCCGTGACACGTCGCCTGACACCACGCTCGTTCCTCACCCGTACCTTCCAGGTACGGGCTGCGGATGATCGCGGCCTCAGGCTCGGTCACAGACGCCCCCGCCGACACCACACTTTCCGATCAACCATCTTAGACCCGGCTCGACGGACAGAGGTCTGCGAGCACGCAGTCCTCGCACCGCGGCCGGCGGGCGATGCAGACCCGGCGCCCGTGCCAGATGAGGAGGTGCGGGAAGCGCGCCCAGTCCTCTCGAGGGACAAGGCGCTGGAGGTCGCGCTCGATCTTCGCGGGGTCGTCCTTGCGGGTGAAGCCAAGGCGCTGCGAGAGACGGCGGACGTGCGTGTCGACGACGATGCCCTGGGTCGCCCCGCGCTCGGCGGCGACGACGTTGGCCGTCTTCCGCCCGACGCCGGGGAGCCGGACGAGCTCGTCGATCCGGTGTGGAATCTCGCCGTCGAAGTCCTCCAGGAGGAGGCGCATGGCACCTCGGAGGTTCTTCGCCTTCTGGCGGAAGGTGCCGGTCGGCTTGAGATCCTGCTCGAGCTCCTCGAGAGGGACGGCCAGGTAGTCCTCGGGGACGCGGTACTTCGTGAACAGCTTCTCGGTCACGCGGTTGACGGTTACATCCGTTGTCTGTGCAGATAACAAGACGGAGACGAGGAGCTGGAGATCGTCGCGGAAGCGGAGTGCGATGACCGCGTCGGGGTGCTCCAGGGCGAGCCGCTCGATGACAGGCCGTACGCGGTCGCGCTTGGGACCGACCCGCCTCCGGGCCTCATGGACGTAGCTGCGGGCCATTCAGGCGCTCATCGTGACGCTTTCGCCACAATCCGTGCGCCACCCGCGCGCCTCACGACGATAGGCTGAAACCGGAGGGAGGTTCGCGGTGGCCCCAGGGCACATCGGCGCGTCCGCACGCCGCCCTATCCTCGCTCTCGTGAGCACTCCGCTCGCCGCGACCACTCCCTCCGACGTCCTCGAGCGTCGGACAGTCACTCTCGCGGCAGTCGTCGCGCTTGTCATGGTGCTCGAGACGGGGACCTTCGGCGTCGCCCTCTTCGGCTTCCACACCTGGTCGGTGGCCGTCTACGTAGCCACGCTGGCAGCGGAGGTGACCTCACTCGTGCTCTGCGCGGCCGTGCTGCTTCCCGGAGGACGGGCGGCGGGTCTGCCCGCTGGGCTGCGGGACCGAGTCGGATCGGACCGTCGGGGAGAGCTCTTCTTCTGGGCGTTTGCCTTGTTCGTCCTCGCGCTCGTCCTGACTGCCGTTCGGGCCGCGGTGGGTGCCGTGGACATGCTTGGCACACCTAGCCCCTTCGGGTAGCGCGCCGCTAGGGCTCGAGGAGCCGCGGGCCGGCGCACACACGGTCGAGGGCAGGGCAACCGGCGCAGGCGAACTCACTCGGCGTCGGACGGAAGTCACCCTGCTGGATGCGCGCGATCGCCTCCGAGAGCTCGGCCTCGAGCGCGGGCACGTCCTCGCGCCGGAAGGTCGTGGACACCACGGCGTCCGGCCGCTCGAGGAAGTGGTAGACCACCTCGACGTCATCCGCGCCCGTCCGGAGGCAGGCGAGGGCGTAGACGAGGCGCTGGAGCCGGTACTCCGCATCGACGATCTCCTCCGGAGTTCCCTCGGCGAGCGAATTCGTCTTGTAGTCGAGGACGAGCGCGCGCCCGTCCTCCCGCCAGAAGACGTCGAGGCGCCCGTGCAGGAGAACGCCGTCTTGCTCGAAGGCGAAGGGCCGCTCGGCCGCCGCTCCTTCGAGCCCCGCCACCCGTGTTGCGAGCTCGGACTCGCAGTACGAGACGACGAAGCCACGGATCCGCTCGAGCTCCTCCTCCGTCACCGCCGGATACCACGACTGCACGGGCTCGAGCTCGGGGACGGCGGGCTCGGCGAGGTCGACGGCTTCGAGCAGGCGGTGCACGGCGTCGCCGATCTCGGTCGCCGCCAGGCCGGACTGGCC
>JBOHAD010000043.1:0-20124 GCA_050697555.1 Gaiellaceae bacterium
CTGCCTGGCTACGGCTTCTCGGGCGAGCCGACCGAGCTCGGCTGGGAGAATGGCCGCATCGCCCGCGCGTGGGCGGAGCTGATGGACCGCCTCGGCTACACGCGCTACGTCGCCCAGGGGGGCGACGCCTGTCACGCCGGAGGTCGCGGGTTCGAGTCCCGTCGCTCCCGTCTCTAGAAGTGCCTGCAAATAGGCATCGTGTGTTGTCTGGATAGGCGAAGGCAGCGCGCTCTCGGGCAGCAAACGGGCAGCACCTTCGTCGGCCGCTGCGAACAGAAATGCCTGCAAAGAGCCGTTTTTGCCTTCACCGCCTGGCAGGGTGGCTCCCGGTATGCCTTCGCGCCTCCGTGGCAGTGTGTCTGTTCAGGCAACATGACCTCCGGCGTGTTCACATGCTGCTGACGACAGCTTTCGCGCTACCGGACGGAGCGCGGCAGCAAGCCGCAGAAAGTTAGGAGCCCGGCACCGACGCCGTGGCGGCTGCTCGGCGAGCTTCCAAGTGCGGCCGGAATTGCCGCTGCAGCGAGTCGGCTGCGCCGATGACGGGCGAGCCGGAGCCGAGGGGCCGCCTCACTACGCGAGACGATGCCACGCCCCACGCATGTTTTTATCGAGATCGCCACTGGCCCTGGTTAGCCGCCGTCGCCGGCGACAACGATGCCGTGCTCGTACGCGAAAACGACGGCTTGCACCCGGTCGCGTAGGGCGAGCTTCATCAGGACGCTGCCGAAATGGCTCTTCACGGTCGCTTCGGTGACGACCAGCCGCTCAGCGATCTCGCTGTTTGACAGTCCGCGTGCGACGAGCACGAGCACCTCGCGCTCGCGTGGCGTGAGTCGCTCGAGCACGGCTGTCGGCGGTTCGAGCGGATCGGTGCGGGTGGCGAAGTCCTCGATCAGCCGGCGCGTGATCGATGGCGAGAGCAGCGCCTCGCCATCGTGGACGACGCGGATCGCCTCCAGAAGCTGTTCGCGCGGGGCGTCTTTGAGCAGGAACCCCGCTGCGCCCGCGCGTAGGGCGCCGAAGACGTACTCGTCGAGGTCGAAGGTCGTGAGCACGAGCACACGCGGCGGCGGCTCGATTCCTGCGCTGGTGAGCCGCGCCGTCGCTTCGACGCCGTCCATCTGTGGCATGCGGATGTCCATGAGGATCACGTCCGGCCGCAGCTCGCGTGCCCGCTCGAGCGCCTCGGCGCCGTCGCCTGCCTCGCCGACGACCTCGAGATCCTCTTGTGTCTCGAGGAAGAGCCGGAAGCCGGTGCGGACGAGCTCCTGGTCGTCGACCAGGAGCAGCCGGATGCTCATGCGTCACCGCCGATCGGCAGCCGTGCCGCGACCCGGTAGCCGCCGCCGACGCGGCGACCGGTGTCGAGCTGCCCGCCGAGGAGGGCTACCCGCTCGCGCATGCCGACGATGCCCTGCCCCGCCGTCGCATCCTTCTGCTCGGTTGGTGTCGCTCCGTCGTCGACGACCTCCACCTCGAGGCCCGAGTCGCGAAACGAAAGCGTGACGGTGACGCGGGTGGGGTGCGCGTGCTTGAGCACGTTCGTGAGCGCCTCCTGCACGATTCGGTAGACCGAGAGCTCGACGCCGCCCCCTAGCGGCTTGCGGTCGCCCGTCATTTCCAGCCGAACCGGTAGCCCGGCCGCTCGGAAGTCTGCGACGAGCTCGTCGAGATTCGCGAGCGACGGCTGTGGCCGCAAATCGGCGCTCTCCTCTGTGCTCCGCAGTAGCGCGAGGATCCGGCGCAGCTCAGCCAGGCTCTGCTCGCCGCTCGTCTCGACGCGAGCGAGCGTGTCGTCTGCCGTGTCGGGCGAGCTGCGCAGGACGTCGCGGGCCCCGCGAACGCCGACGAGCATGACGCTGACCGAGTGGGCGACAATGTCGTGTAGCTCGCGGGAGATCGATGCCCGCTCCTCGTGCGCGGCGATCCTGGCCAGCTGCTCGCGCTCGCGTTCGAGCCGGGAGGCGCGGGCCTCGAGCTCCTTTGTGTAGCGACGCCGCGTCTGCACGTAGGCGCCGAGCGCCCAGATGCCGACAGTCAGCGGAGCCGCGGCGAACGCGCCTAGGAGAAGCGAGGATTGGGAGGCCCCACGGGCGTTCACGACCGACAGTACGGTGACGAGCACGACCGTAGGCACGAGCGCGGCGACCGAGACGCGGCGCTCGAGGAGCGCTGCGGTCGTGTAGAGGGCGATGAGCACGCTGACGCCGCCGGGCGCCTCGTCGATGCTTACGCTTGCTGTTGCCGCGGCGAGTGTCGCCGCGAGCACGAGCAGCGGCACCGAGCGCCGCCACACCAGCGCGCCGCCGGCCCCGATTGCGAGCAGCATCGCCGACAGGCTCGCACTGCCGTCGTCGAGCAGGAGGGCGAGCTCGGCCGCCGTCGCGAGCAGCGCGAGCGCAACGTCGAAGGCCTGGGAGCGCCGGCCGCGTGGCCGGCGCTCCTCGAGCTGACGGCCTGTCTCGTCAATCACGCCAGGTCCCGCCGACGCTCGGCGGCGATTGCCGCGATCAGCAGCGGCGTCGTCCAGATGGCCATTACCAGCGCTGCTGCTCCCAAAGAGAAAGTGCCGCCGCCGGGGTCGCCGGCCAGTATCGCTGCCGCGCCGAAGGGCGTGAACCCGACTGCGTCCTCATTGACGGCGGCAAGCAGTTCCATCCCGAGGAAGGCCAGGATCAGCGCGCCGACCACGCTCGCGACCTGGTTTCGGACGAGCGCTCCGACGGCGACGCCGACGGTCGCGGACAGCGCGGCAGCGACCAAGCTGCCGCCGGCCACCAGCGCGATGTCGCTGACAGGGAGCTTCGGCCCCGGTTCGTTTGCCACGAGCGGCAGGCCGACCGCCAGCGAGACCGCGACCATTACCGCTGCGATCGCGAGGCCGGTGGCGGCGTACGCGCCCGCCCGAGCGACCAGCAGCCATCCGCGACCGCGCCGGGCCATGAGAGCCGCCGGTGCCGCAGTCCCGTGGCGATACTCGCCGGCAGCGCCCACCAGCCCGAAAAGCAGCAACAGGATCGGCAGACCCGCCAGCGCATCCCGCTTGTCCGACACCGTGTCGAGCACCGAGAACTGGCTCACGATCACGACGTTGACGATCGCCAACGCCGCTCCGATCGCGAGATAACCGAGCGCGGTGCGGGTACTCACGGTCTTGATCAGCTCTCCTCGGATCAGCGCGGTCATGATTCCTCCTCTTCGGTCAGGCTAAAGAAAACGTCCTCGAGCGAGCCGCCGCGCGAGGCGAGCTCGTGCACGACCACGCGCTCCGCATGTGCAAGCTCGCCAACCCGGGCGGCGTCCATCCCCTCGATCAGGAGCCGGCCGTTGCCGTTCTGGTACTCGGCCCGCCCGCCCGCACGCTGCACCGCGGTCGCGAGGCGCTCGCGCGTAGGCGTGCTCACCAGGACTCCCCCGCCCGAACGTCCGAGCTCGTCGATCGGGCCTTGGTGCACGAGCCGACCTCGATTGATGACGACCACGTCATCGACCGTCTGTGCCGCCTCGGTCAGAACATGACTCGACAGCAGCACGGTGCCTCCGCTCGCTGCACGCTCACGCAGGAAGGTGCGCAGCCAGCGAATCCCCTGCGGGTCGAGGCCGTTCAACGGCTCGTCGAGCACCAGGATCTCCGGATCGCCGAGCAAGGCCGATCCAAGCCCGAGCCGCTGGCGCATGCCCATCGAGTACTTCCCGACCCGGCGACCGGCCGCTTGCTCGAGCCCGACAATCGCGAGAACGTCGTCGACGCGACTCCGCGGCAAGCCGGCCAGCGCCGCAAGCGAGCGCAGGTGATCGCGCCCCGAGCGGCCCGGATGTGCGCCGGACGGCTCGATGTAGACGCCAAGCGTGCCGACGTCCGGCTGCACCGCGTCGATCGGCGTCCCGTTGATCAGCGCGCGGCCGGCCGTCGGACGGGAGAGTCCGACGATCGCTTTCAGCGCGGTGGTCTTGCCGGCGCCGTTCGGCCCAAGGAACCCCGTGACCGCTCCCGGCCGCACCGTGAACGACAGATCATCGACCGCCGTCACGTCGCCGTAGTGCTTCGTCAGACCCTCGACCGCGATCGCCGTCGCTACCTGAGATGTATGAGTGTTTTTCATGCTCGCAATGATCCGGGCCGCGTTTCTCGCCGTCATCGGTACGCAGACCGAACTTCGCCTCCGACCACGGTCGAAGGGCTACGACCGTCTATCTCCGACTCACGGCGAAGAGCGTGAGCCGCGTCACCGGATCCCGATACACGCGACCGGCCCTTCCATCGCTGTTACCGAGTAGCCACCCGAACCAGTCCACGACCCGAACCCGGTGCGCAAGCGCCCCGGGCAGCAAACGGGCAGCAAACGTCCGAAATCGGCTTCGTTCAACCATGCGGGATCGAATCGCGAGAGGCCCGAAGAGCCGCATGAACAGAGCGATTGCGCACCCATCGTCGTCGACCGTCGTGACCCTCTAAGCGGCCTGTCACGCCGGAGGTCGCGGGTTCGAGTCCCGTCGCTCCCGTTACAAAGTCGCTGGAAACAGCGACTTTTTGTTGTCCATCTGGAAGTCGGCTTCCCCGGATTGGCCCGATTCTTCCGGGGAAGGGGGCGGAAAACGCGCCGATCGAGTGCGTTCGTCCCCGACCCGACCCGCGCGAGCGGGGAGGATCGGGGACAGCCGGGGAACGGCCGTCGTTTGATCGCGGTCATTGAACACAGGACAGGTTGACCAACGTTCACGAACCGTTGCGTAAGGCGACAAGGGCGCCAGGAAGCGCCCCGTTCAAGCGGAACCAGGCAGACTCGACGGTACTCGCGTCCCCGTGATCTCCGGACGGGCCATCCCGCGGTCTGAACGAAGGGGAGCGAACGCGGGACATCTCCATGTACTCCACTCCCTTCCCCTTGACGGTGTGCGCGACGACAAGGTGCGGCCGCCCGGAGCCGGGGTCGGGCAAGTTCAGGAGGCAGGACAGGAGCGCGGTCGGATCGTGGCCGTTCACCTCGCGGACCTCCCAGCCGAAGGCGCGGAAGCGCTCGCCGATCGGCTCCACCGTCAGGACCTCCTCGGTGTGGCCGTCGAGCCCCATCTCGTTGCGGTCGACGATGGCGTAGAGGTTGCCGAGTCCGTAGTGGTTCGCCGTCTGGGCCGCTTCCCAGATCTGTCCCTCGTTCAGCTCCTGATCGCCGAGGAGCACCCACACGCGGGTGTCCGCGTAGCCGCGAAGGCGGGCCGAGACCGCCATGCCGGTGGCGACCGAGAGCCCGTGGCCGAGCGAGCCGGAGGAGAAGTCGATGCCCGGCACACGGCGCATGTCCGGGTGGTCGCCGAGGGCGTTCCCCGACGCGTCGTCGGAGAGGCGCATGATTGACCCGTAGAGCGCGGCGAGGATCTCGCCTTCCGGGGCTCGGGCTTCTCCTACAGGATCGACGTTCCGGGGCTCCCGGATCCCCTCAAGGCCGAGCTGTCCGGAGGGGCGGCGCCGCCGCTCGACGTGGGCAGCGAGGTGGCCGTCTCCTGGGACGCCGGCTCGTGCGGGCTCTGCCGCGGGATTCTGAGGAGGTCTAGGCGCGGGCGAGCTCGCGCGCGGCGCGTGCGACCGCGCCGGCGTCCGGCAGCGCCCAGTCCTCCAGCGGCGCGCTGAACGGAATCGGGAGGTCGGGCATCGTCACACGGCGGGCCGCGAGCGGACCCACGCGCTCGACAGCCGCTGCCACGACCTCGGCCGCGTAGCCGCCGGACGGCGGCCCTTCCTCGACGACGACGAGCCGGCCCGTGCGGGCCGCCGACTCTGCGATGGTGTCCGCGTCCAGCGGGTGGAGCGAGCGCAGGTCGACCACGTCCGCGTCCAGACCGTCGCCGGCGAGCTCCTCGGCGGCCTCCAGCGCCGTCTCCACCGCCGCGAGCGCAGCGCAGATCGTGACGTCCGTTCCACGGCGGCGCACGGCGGCGCTTCCGATTGGAACCGGCGCGCCGTTTTCGGGCACCTCGCCCTTGCGTCCGTAGAGCAGCTTGTGCTCGAAGAAGAGCACGGGATTCTCGTCGCGGATGGCCGCCTTGATCAGCCCCTTTGCGTCGGCCGGGGTCGCCGGAGCAACGAGCTTGAGGCCCGGCTCGCCGAGAAACCAGCCGGTCGGCGTCTGCGAGTGACAGGCGCCGAAGCGGGCACCCGCTCCGATCGTGCTGCGCACGACGAGCGGCACGCTCGCCTGCTCGTTCGAGAGGTACCAGTACTTCGATGCCTGATTCACGAGGGTGTCGACGACGAGTCCGAGGAAGTCGCCGAACATGATCTCGACGACCGGGCGCAGCCCTTTGAGTGCGGCTCCGAAGGCAGCGCTCGTGAAGGCAAGCTCCGAGATGGGCGTGTCGATGACGCGATTCGGGCCGAAGCGGTCGACGAGCCCGGGCGTGACGTTGAAGACGCCGCCCGGCTCGATGTCCTCGCCGAGCAGGACGACGCTCGAGTCCCGCTCCATCTCCTCGGCGAGCCCGTCGCGGATCGCTTCGCGGTACGAGAGCTCCCTCACCGCGGCTCCTTCGTCGCGCTCGCGGGCTGGTTCGGGTCGGGAAACGCGGCGGCGCGGGCCGCGTCGAGCGCAGTTTCGATCTCGCGCTCGACCCGATCGCCGATCCTCTTCACCGCCTCGGGCTCGAGTCGCTCTGCCAGGCGCGGAAGCGGATCCCGCTGCAACCAGGCCTCGACCTCCTCCTTGGGCCGGTACTTGCCCGGATCGACGCGCGAGTGGCCCTTGTGCCGGTAGGTGAGGAACTCGACGAGCGTCGGACCGTCGCCTGCCCGCGCGCGCGCCAACGCCTCGGCGGCCGCCTCGCGGACTGCCAGAACGTCGTTCCCGTCTACTTGGACGGCATGGATGGCGTAGGCCGCCGCCCTCGGCAGGATGCGCCCACCCGCGGTCACCTTGCCCATGGGCGTCCACTCGCCGTAGAGGTTGTTCTCGCACGCATACAGGATGGGCAACCGCCGCACGCCGGCGAAGTTGAGGCACTCGTGAAAGTACGCCTGGTTGACGGCGCCGTCTCCGAAGAACGCGACCGCGGCGGTCCCATCACCCCGGAGCTGCGCGGCCAGGGCGGCGCCGGTACCGGCTCCGATCGAGCCGCCCACGATCCCGAAGCAGCCGAGCACGCCGCGCTCGAGGTCGACCACGTTCATCGAGCCGCCGCGGCCGCCGTTGAGGCCGGTCTCGCGCCCGAGCAACTCGGCGAAGAGGCGCTCGGGGTCGGCGCCCATCGCCAGGCAGGCTCCGTGGCCCCGGTAGGTCGCGGTGACCGTATCGCCGGGCTCGAGTGCGTTGGAGACGCCCACGTTGACCCCCTCTTGCCCCTGGCACAGGTGAGTCGTGCCCTCGATCTCGTTGCGGAGGAAGAGCAGGTGGACCGCGTCCTCGAACATGCGGATCCGCAGCATCGCGGCGTAGAGGCTCTCGAGGTCGGCCGGCTTTGAGCGCGTCGAGGAGGGAGTCTGGGTCGGCGCGGCGCCTCGCTCGCTCACGGCCGCCCGACCTTACCGGGCTGTGGACGAAGTGTCCAGAATGCGGGAGGATGGCGCCGTGGAGAGGGCGACCTCGATCCAGGTCCTGGCCAAGGCGGGGGCGCTGCTCGATCGACTGGCAGCGGAGCCGGAGGTGAGCGCCGCCGGGCCTGCCGACAGCGTCGGGGAGCCGCGCAGCACCGTCTACCCGCTGCTGGCAAGCCTGCAGCAGATCGAAGTAGAGCCGGGCACCCGCCGCGGGACCTACCGGCTCGGTCTGAACCTCCTGCGCCTGGGAAGCGCCGTCAGCGCGCGCTTCGACCAGCGGCAGGCCGCTGTTCCCGTCATGGAGCGGATTCACCAGACCACCGGGGAGACCGTCTTCCTCTGCATCCGCGCCGGCTACGAGGCCGTGTGCATCGAGCGCATCGACGGCCGCTGGGTCCAGTCCATGGCTCTGCGCCTCGGCGGTTCCCTCCCGCTCCATGTGGGGGCCGCCCCGAGAGTCCTCCTCGCCTCCGAGCCGCGCGAGCTCTGGGAGGAGTACCTCGCGCGCGGTCCTCGAGCCTTTTACGCCGCGCACGCCCACGACGCGGAAGCGCCTCGTCCAGGCGCTGATAGAGACCCGGCGCACGGGCTGCTCGGTGAGCGACGGCGACGTCGTCCTCGGAATGGCCGCCGTGGGCGCGCCCATCTACGACCATCGGGACTCCGTGTGCGCCGCCCTCTCGATGAGCGGTCCCCGCCCCACCATCCTCGGACAGAACCTCGAGGCGAGCCGCGAGCTGATCGTCTCGGGTGCGAGCGAAACCTCGGCCGCGCTCGGCTTCGCGTCGGAGCGGGCGGTCGCGGCCGAGTAGGGATGCCGCTCGTACTCGGCGTCGACAACGCTCTGCTGGCATCTGCGCCTCGAGCGCGGCGGCCTCACGGTGGAGGAAGTGCTCGAGGAGACCGCCTCGGTCGGGGCCCGCTGCCTGCAGGTCAACCTCCACCACGTCCGGACGCTCGACCTGGACCGGCTCCAACGGCTCGCGAGCCGGGCCCAGGCGATCGGGCTCGAGCTGCTCGCGTCGGGCGACTTCCTCGGCCGCGCCCGTGAAGGCGACGAGCCGGGCCGTCGGCGTCGGCCGGATCCATGCATGGCTCGAGCGGGCGGGCGCGCTGAGGAGCCCGGTCCTGCGCGTCGTCTCCGGCTTCTACCGCGCCGAGCTGATAGGCGAGCCCGAGCTCATCGCGGCGGAGCGGCGTTACGTTACCGCTGTCCTGCGTGCTGCGACACCGGCCGCCGAGCGCGCCGGCATCACGCTCCTTCTCGAGAACCACTCCGACTTCACCGTGTCCGAGTACGAGGCGATCGTGGGCGAGGCGGCCAGCGAGCGGGTGGGCGTCTTCCTCGATCTCATCAACCCCGTGGCGGCGCTCGAGAACCCCATCGCGGTTGTCGAGCGACTGGCGCCTCTCGCCCGCGCGGGGCACGTGAAGGACTACGTCTTCGACTCCATCCCCACCGACGACGGCTACCACCGGCGTGGCTTCGAGGTGCTCTACCGGTACCCGGGCGAGGGCGTCGCCGACCTGCCCGGGCTCATAGCGGCGCTGCGCCGCGGCGTCGGCGAGCGGCCGTTCCACCTCACCGTCGAAGGCGTCGACAACCGTGCCCACGTCGCCGACCAGCGCGAGCGCCTCGCGCCCAGCCTCGCGCTCCTCGGGCAGCTGGCCGCTTGAGAGCCGTCGTCTTCACCGGGGCGGGAGGCAACCAGGTCGTGCGCCTGGAAGAGCGGCCGACGCCGGAGCCCCGCGGCGAGGACGTGCTCGTGCGGGCCCGCTTCGCGGCGCTCAATCCGGCCGACGTGCAGCAGCGGGAGGGGCGCTATCCGGCGCCGCCGGGAGACCCTCCGGACATTCCCGGCCTCGAGGTGACGGGAGTCGTGGAGGCGTGCGGCGAGCGGGTCAGCGCCTGGAGCCCGGGCGACCGGGTGTTCGGGCTCGTCGGCGGCGGCGGTCTCGCGGACCGCGTGCTCGTGCACGAGCGCTGCCTCGCGCGCGTCCCCGAAGCCCTCGAAGAGCGCGAGGCCGCGGCGGTTCCCGAGGCCTTCATCACGGCGCACGACGCGATCCGCACGCAGGCCGGCCTCGCGCTGGGCGAGAGCTTGCTCGTCCACGGCGCGGCGGGAGGCGTGGGGAGCGCCGCCGTCCAGATCGGAGCGGCCGCCGGGGCGCGCGTCTACGGGGTCGTCCGCTCGGAGAAGGCGGCGGAGGCGGTCGCGGAACTGGGCGGCGAAGCCGTCCGCGAGGACGGGTTCGCGGAGACCGTGCGCGACCAAACGGGCGGGCGCGGCGTGGACGTCATCCTCGAGCTCGTCGGCGCCGTCCACTTCCCCGCGAACCTGGAGGCGCTCGCCCTGCGAGGGCGGCTCGTGATCGTCGGCGTCGCTGCCGGACAGGAGACCTCGATCTCACTCCTCGGGCTCATGCAGAAGCGGGCCGTGCTCCGCGGCACCGTGCTCCGTCCACGCCCCCTGGAGGAGAAGGCCACCGCCGTGCGCAGCTTCGAGCGCGAGGTCGTGCCGGCGCTCGCCTCCGGCCGGATCCGCCCCCTGGTCGACTCCGTCTTCCCCGCGGATGCCGTGGCGGCCGCGTTCGACCGCCTGCAGGAACGAGGCAAGGTCGGCAAGGTACTGATCGAGTTCGCGTGACTGTCATCGACGCCCTCGGCGGCCTGCCCGTCGGCCAGGTGGGGATCATCGTCCGCGACCTCGAGCGGGCGCTCGAGAGCTATTCGAGCCGCTGGGGCCCGGGCCCGTGGGCCGGCTACGTCTACGGCCCGTCGACGGTGCCTCGGCTCACGTATCGCGGCGAGTCGGGCCGCTACTCGATGCGGCTGGCACTCGCGGGGGGATCGCCCCAGGTCGAGCTCCTCCAGGCCCTGGAGGGACCGAGCATCTATCACGAATGGCTCGACTCCGGACGCGTCGGCCTCCACCATGTAGGCGTTCTCGTCGAAACGCTCGACGCGGCGATCGAGTCGATGCGCAGGGCGGGCTACGACGTCCTCCAGTCGGGCCGGGGGTACGGCCTCGACGGCGACGGCGTCTATGCGTACTTCGACACCGAGAGGGATTTCGAGGTGATCGTCGAGGCGATCGAGGTGCCGAAGCGCCGGCGCGAGCCGGACTTCGTCTGGCCTATCTGACCGTCGTCCCGCCGTCGACGATCATCGCGGGCCCCCGTCACGAACGACGCCTCGTCCGACGCCAGGAAGAGGACGCAGTTCGCGACCTCCTCGGGCGTCCCCATCCGGTGGAACGGCGAGACCGCCTCGTACTCGGCCCGGAGCGCGTCCGGATCGTCGGCGCCGGCGAGAAAGAGGTCGGTCAGCGGCGTGTCGACGACGCCAGGGCAGACGCAGTTGGCGCGGATCCCGCGGGCGGCGACCTCGAGGGCGAGCGCCCGTGTGAACTGGAGGAGCGCCCCCTTGGTCGCCGTGTAAGCGTCGTCGTTCTCCCAGGCGACGAAGGAGTTGATGGACGCCATGTTCACGATCGAGCCGCCGTCCGGCATGAACGCAAGAGCCGCCCGGCAGGCGTAAAACGCGCCCGTCACGTTCACGCGGAAGAGCTGCTCCCACTCCTCGTCGGTCGTCTCCGCCACAGAGGGGCCGTGGGGAAGCTCGATTCCAGCGTTGTTCGAGAGGACGTCGATCCGCCCGAAGCGGTCCGCGACCTGCCCGACCACCCGGTCACAGGTCTCCTCCACGTGCTCCGGCGTCCGCGAGGTGACGACCACGTCCGCGCCCTTCTGCACGAGACGGACGGCGATCGCCCGACCGATGCTGGTGCCGCCGCCGGTGATCAGCGCCACCTTGCCGGCGACGCGCCCCGCTCCGTTGCTCACCGACCGCCGTCCTCGAGCCGCCGCGGCCCCCGCGCCTCGCGCGCCTGCTCGACGGCCGCCCAGTCGGAGTAGCGATAGCCCTTCGACTGCGGATCCCCGGGCTCGAGAAAACGCGAGCCGACCCGGAGCTCACCGCAGAAGGCAGCGAACGGCTCGGTCGGGCGCCCGCCGCCGGCGTGCAGCGCGCCCTCGCGATCCCAGACGAGCGTCTCCGGCAGCGCGCCCAGCTTCGCGAGGCAGTCGCCGATCCCATACAGCAGATCCGGCGCCTCCTTCGAGAAGACGAGAGTGCCGGCGCCGGCGCGCGAGTAGGGCAGGCAGCCGACGACGACGCAGCCGCAGCGCGTCTGGTCGCTGCCGACAGGGATCTCCCGGCTCGGCTGCCAGAGATCGAACTCGGGCCTACACAGACCGAGCGAGGCTCTCGACCCACCCGGACGGCGCCTCCGGCGCCGCCAAAGGGGGTCAGCTTTCAACCGGCCTCAGGGGGTCAGCATTGAACCGGCGTCGATAGGCCCGAGATGACAGCCGCGTAGACCCCTGGTAGACCCCGATGACGTTGTCATTTTAGACACCACGCGCGCGTGTGCACATGACTCATCGGCTGCAACGTCAGCACCCCTTGCCGCCGCCCGTTGTGACGGCCAGAGGACGCCACGCGGCTCGAGTCCGCCTGTTGAGCCGGGGCCGCCTGAGCGGGGTCCCTCCCCTTCCGCCTTGCTAAGCGGTTCGTGGTCAGGGAGCCGCTTTCGTGCGCATGCGTGCGGTGCTTCGAACCGCCGTCGTTCCCGCTCTCGACACATCGCTCTCGCCGGAGTCTTCGATCAGCGGTGTTGGAAGCGGGCATCAGCCGCCTTCGCGTCGTATGCACAGAGCCCCGAGGTCCATGCCGTAGACGGGCTGGAAGGTCTGGCAGCCGATGCGGGCGGAGAAGAAATCGCGAGAGGTCCCCGTGGCCTAGGCAACCCAGGGTGCGGCGTCTCGCGCGAGCTCGACCGATAGGGCCGCATAGGCGCGGTAGCGCGCTTCTCCGGAGAGGCGGGCGACCCGCTCGAGCTTCCGGGCGAGCTGCGCGTCAATGAAGTACGACAGATTCAGGTTCCCTCGGGGCTTGATCTGCTGGTCGAGCAGAACGTTCAGGAAGTGGGGACGCTGCGAGATGCCGCCGAGGCGTGGATCGTCGCACCCCCGACTCGACGCGGCGAGATCACCGTGAGCGATGTCTGCGAGTCCCGCCGTGGTCCGACCGTCCCCTCCGCGCGCCAACCGCGGGCTTCGGCCAAGGTCGTGCTAATCCGCCGCTTGTCGCGGGCGCACCCGCTCAGACGGCGCCAGTAGCGCGGGCGATCTCGAGAGGGCCAAACTGGCCCTCGGTGGGCTCCGCTCAGCAGAACCACGGCTCGGTGAGCCGCGGCCTCGCCTCGACGGAGCCGCACAGGACGGGCTCCGGCCTTCGCGCCGGCCCGTCCGCTCGCCCGGCGGCCTCGTAGGCGGCGGCCCTGACCCTCGAGAAGATCGTCGCGATCGGCTCGCCGGCCGCGACGCTCTGCCCCACCAGGGCGGCGAGGCGCGCCTGAAGCCGGTCGGTCTTCCGGTCGGCCGCGGTCCAGGTGTAGGTGAGGAGCTCGGGATCGTAGGGGCCGAGGTGGGCCTCGAGCTCGGGGTGGTCGAGGAGCAGCGACCCCTCGGGCAGGAGGAGGCGGATCGTGTACTGCACCGGGTCGACGTTGCCGATCAAGTCGTGCTCGGCGACGAAGTCGAGGATGTCGAGCACGTCGTCGAGCGTCGTCCACGGGGTGTAGGGCAGAAACGACGGGCGGACCTCGATCCCGTGCGCGCGAAGGAGCGCGATCGCGCGTGACGCCTGCTCGGTCGTGTGGCCCTTGTCGAGACGCTCCAGGATCTCGTCGTTGACCCCCTCGAGGGCCGAGACGACGAACAGGCAGCCCGCGTCGGCCAGCTCCTCCCAGACGCGCTCGTGCTCCAGGATGTGCTCCACCTTGGTGGTGCAGTCGAAGGTGAGATCCGGGAAGCGCTCGTGCATGGCCCGGACGATGCGGAGCGAGTGGCGCACCCCGTTGAGGAAGTCGGGGTCGCCGAAGGTGATGTGCCGGGCGCCGATCGCGACGAGGCGGGCGATGTCGGCGAGCACGACGTCCTGCCCGACGATGCGGATCCTGCCGTCGTAGACGGCCGGCACGGGGCAGTGGCGGCAGCGGTGGACGCAGCCGTGGCTCGCCTCGACGTAGCCGACGAGGCGCTCCTCGCCCTCGATCGCGAGATGGGCGTAGCGCTCGAGCGGGGGCAGGAGATCGCGCGCCGGCAGCTCGAAGCTCCCGCGCCCGAGATGGACGAGCGGCTCGCCCGGCCCGGCCGTGGCTTGCCCGCCCTGAGCGAGACTGTCCACCCAGGCCACGAGACCGGACTCGTACTCGCCGGCGATCACTCGATCGGCGAGCACGCCCACGGTGAGGTCGCGGCTCACCGGCGCGTACAGGCCGTACAAGCAGATCGGAAGCTCGGGGCGAGCCCGGCGCGCCGCCGCCGCCGCCCGCATCGCGAGGCGCATGGCCGTGTGCATCGGCACCGAGAAGGCGACGGCCTCGGCCCACTCCAGGGCCTCGCGATCCCAGGTCTCGACCGACAGGTCGAGGCAGCGGACGTCGTGGCCCACCCGCCGCAGCAAGGCGGCGGGCGAGGCCACGTGCAGCGGCTGGTGGCCGAGCTCGTAGGTCGAGACCAAGAGAACCCGCATACAGCCAGGGTAGCCCTCTACCCGTCCGACGGCTCGCCGATCACGATCTCGAGACGACCGTGGGCCGTACGCAACGCTTCTTCGACCTCGTCGGGCGTCTCGCCGCGGGCGAAGAGGAAGCCGAGGTAGCGGTCGCCCTCGGGCAGCGGCCGAACCGGCCGGCCGCGCGCGATCGAGATCTCGAGCCCGGTCACCCCGGGCACCGACAGGGCCTCGTCCTGCCCGCGCACCTCCTCGAGCACTCCTGCCCTCGGAATCGGCAGCATCATCACCCCGGAGGCGGCCTCCTCGCGGGCCAGGCCGTCGAGGGGAAGCCCGAGGGCGTGGCGGAGGATGAGCTCCTCGAGGCTCACGCCCAGCCCGAAGCGCAAAGACCGCGAGCAGAGCCCGCCGATCGAGCGCGCAGCGAGCTCGAGCAGCCACGCTCGGGTGCCGTCGATCCTGAGCTCGGCGTGGATCGGCCCCTCGACTAAGCCGAGGGCAGAGGCGGCACCGGCGGTCAGGCGGGTGATCGTCTCGAGAGTCTCAGCCGGCAGGCGCGAGGGGGTGACGTAGATCGTCTCCTCGAAGTAGGGACCCTCAAGGGGATCGGGCTTGTCGAAGACCGCCAGGACCTCGAGGGCGCCGCCCCGAAGCAAGCCCTCGACAGCGACCTCGACGCCTGGGAGGTAGCACTCGACGAGCAGCGGCCCGTCCGGGTCCTCCCCAGCCTCGCCCAGGATCTCCCGGATCCGCGCGGCGGCCGCGGCGGCGGCGGGCGGGTCGTCAGCGCGGATGACGCCACGGCTCGCCGAGAGCGAGACGGGCTTAACGACGCAGGGAGAGCCGACCTCGGCGGCGAGGAGGGCGACGTCCGCTCGCGGGCCCGCGATCCGGTACTCGGGCTGGGGAAGGCCGGCGGCCGCGAACGCCCGGCGCATCGCCGCCTTGTCCCGCGCTGCCGCCACCGCCTCGGACGGGTTGTGCGCGAGGCCGAGGCGCTCGGCGGCGAGCGCGGCGACGAGGACACCTTGATCGTCGACCGCCACGACGGCGTCGAGGGGCGTCCGCTCGGCGAGGGCGACGATGGCCTGGGCAGCGACCTCCGGGCGGCGCAGCTTCACGCGCAACGCCCGGTCTCCCATCACCCCGGCGAGCACCTGCCGCCGCTCGGAGGCAACCACCACTTCGACGCCGAGCGCCGCCGCCGCGTCGAGGAAGTCCCTCGCCCGGTACGCCGCCGTGGGCAGCAGAAGAAGCAGGGAGGACACCCGGTATCCTAGCTGTGAGCCGTCACGCGACGGACGGGCGTTCGAGCGGGGAGCGATCCATGACCGCCGATGACATCGCCGGCCGGGAGCCGGTCGTCCGGATCACCGACCTGGCCCGGGAAAAGGTGCTCCGGGTCCGCACCGGGCAGCCCAACCCCGAGCTCCTCGCACTCAGGATCGAGGTGATCGGAATCTCGGGCGGCGAGTACGAGAGCACCGCGTCCTTCCCGCTCCTCGAGGACGCCGGACCCGACGACGTCGTCCAGCATCACGACGGCCTGGCGATCGTCATCCCCGCGGATAGCGTCGAGAAGCTGCGCGGCGCCACCATCGATCTCGAGGGAAACCCGATCCTCGGCTCCCTCCTCATCATCAACCCCAACAGCCCGAGCCCGGCCGTCGCGGCGGCGGGCCGACCGCCCCCCGATCTCAGCGGCGACGTCGCCCAGCGGGTCCTGCAGATCCTCGCCGAGCAGATCAACCCGAGCATCGCTGCCCACGGCGGCTACGCCGAGCTCGTCGCCGTCGAGGACTCGACCGCCTACCTGCGCCTGGGCGGCGGCTGTCAAGGCTGCGCCATGGCGCCTGTCACCCTAACGCAGGGGATCGAGGTCGCCATCACGGGGGCGGCGCCCGAGATCACCCGGGTCGTCGACGTCACGGACCACGCGAGCGGCACCAACCCGTACTTCGAGACGGCCAAGAAGTAGCGCGACGGGGCGCGCAGTTCCTCGGCGCACTCGTAATCCGCTGGTTTTCGCTCGGGCTGTTTCAAAGGGCCGCCGTCTGGGCAGCGAGGCGAGAGTTGCGAGGTGACGCAACCCCGGACGACCACCGGATACTGGGGGAGCTCGGGCCGCGGGCGAGGAGTTGCGTACCGTGGGTGTGGGGTGACTTCTCACGCGAAGCCACCTGGTGCGTCGATTGGTGACTCCCAGGTGGGGCTGCACCGCCGCTTCCTCGGTCCGCGAAATGCCGGATTCGACGTCTCAGGAAAGCGCCGCGCCGACCGCGATGAACGCGCCGGAGGGGCTCGAGGAGGGCGCGGTTCAAGGCGTGGCGTCTCCGGTTTGCCACGCGGGACGGAGACGAATCGACGAGGTCTCCCTTGAGTGTCACGACCTCACCGATCTCGGGCTCGAACTGGATTCGCGGCTGCGACCATTCTCCGTGAAAGCGAAGAGGGCGAAGCCGGTGACGAGGCCGATCGGGATGCTGAAGGCGGAGCTCCACCGGCGGTAAGCCTCTCCGATCCGCGCCGTTCTTGCCTGCGCTCGCGGAGAGTTGCGCGTCGAGGTAGTCGACTTCGCCACGGCCCCGACTAAATTGCCTACCGCCGGCGGGAAGCCGCGTCAGGTGTGCTCAGAACGGCTCCTGTAGCTTCGAGCGGCTCGCCGCAGCGGTCGCAGCGCGTGAGGACCCACCTGGCCGTGAACAGGCTCGCCCGCTCGACCCGCGGGTAGTTCCTCCAGCCGCAGCGCGGGCAGTCACGCCACGGCGCGGGAGGCTCCGCGCGCGTCGGCATAGGGTCGAGTGTGGCGGCCGGCCGTTCTCTTGGCGGTGACCTCCAGGGCAGTCGCAATGGCCGGCCCGAACTTGGACAACCCCGACTAGGCGCGCTTCAGGCCGCGATCGAAGTCGTCGGTCTTCGCCGTCAGCCGTGCCTCGAGCGCCGGCGCTCCCGTGCAACTTGTCGGCCTTCCGCCGCCAAGGGCGCGGTCTCTGCGGAAGCGGTTGTATGGGTCGTGGGCCGGCGTCATAGGCCGCTGCCCGCTCGCGCTCCTGGGCGCAGGGATAGGCGTAGGCCCACGTCTCGAGGAGCGTGCGGATGAAGCGCTCCACCTTGCCGTTCGTCCGTGACCGGTAGGGGCGCGTGCGCTTCGCTCTGATCCCGCGGGCCGCGCGGGCATCCTCCCAGCGGCTTGAAGCCGGTTTAGACGCAGTCGTTCAGGCGCTGCGCCTCCGGCAGCGAGGCGAGCGTCTTGAGCGTGCTGTTTTCGATCTGCCGGATCCGCTCGCGGGTGACGCCGAGGGTGCGGCCGACCTCGTCGAGTGTCCGCGGCTGACCGCCATGTAGGCCGAAGCGGAGCTCGATTACCCGACGCTCACGCTCGGGCAGAGCGGAGAGGGCATGCTTGACGTCCTCGCGGCGGAGCGAAACCGAGGTCGCGTCCAATGGCGACTCGGCCAGCTCATCCTGGACGAGGTCACCGAGCTTCAAGTCCTCCCGTTCGCCGATCGGCTTCTCGAGCGAGACCGGCAGCTGCGCCATGCGCAGGATCTCGCCCACCTGCTCGGTCGTCAGCTCGAGCTCCTCGGCGATCTCGTCGGGGCGCGGCTCGCGGCCGAGCCGCTGGACGAGCTGCCGCTGAATGTGGCCGACATTGTTCAGCCTCTCGATCATGTGGATCGGGATGCGGATCGTCCGCGCCTTGTCGGTGATCGCGCGCGTCACCGCCTGCCGGATCCACCAGGTCGCGTACGTCGAGAACTTGAAGCCCCTGCGATAGTCGAACTTCTCCACCGCGCGGATCAACCCGAGCGAGCCCTCCTGGATCAGGTCGAGGAACGAGAGGCCACGGCCGACGTGCGGCTTCGCGATCGAGACCACCAGCCGGAGATTGGCCTCGATCATCTGCGTCTTCGCCGCCATGTCCCCGCGCTCGACCCGCTTCGCGAGGTAGACCTCCTGGTCGGCCGTCAGCAGCGGCACTTTCCCGATCTCGCGCAGGTAGAGGCGCAGCGCGTCGAGCGACGGCTCGACGGTCAGGTCGAGCTTCGGCGGCTCCTTCGCGTCGTCTGGGAGCGCGGGCTGCTCGTGCGGCGGATGCTTGTGCTGCTCCCCCTCAACCAGCTCGATCGAGCATTCGACCAAGTAGGTGTAGAAGTCCTCGATCTGCTCCGGATTCAGCTCGGCGTCCTGAAGCCCGGCAGCGATCTCGTCGTAAGTCAGAAACCCTTTCTCAAGACCATCCGAGACGAGCCGCTGCAGCTCCTCGGCGTCGAAACCACCCTCTCCTGCCCCTAGCTCAGCGCCGAGAAACCGTGCGCGTTGTCCGGGTCCGATCTCCCGGTCGGCGAAGCCGAGCCCGGGGTCCGGGGACTGCATCATCGGCACATCACGGCCACACGGAGCGAGTGTTCGAGCTGCGCCGTCGCGCCCGCCCGTGCGCTACCTCCGGAGCCATCGACACGTCGATGGCAACGCGCTTGCCGTTTTTCACAGTCGCAGTCAGCCGCACCGCGCGGCGGGCGCAACGACCGACCGGAGCCTCACCGGGAAGGAAGCCGCTCCGATGCACACAGATCCGCTCCCCCTCCTCGGTCAAGATGAAGCCGAAGTCCTTCGCCTCGTCGAACCAAAGCATCGTGCCGTTTACGGCTTCGCCGGCGTGTCGGAGAAGGGTCGCCTCGGGGATTCGCTCCCACGCTCGCTTCCGACACATCGGGCAGGTCGGGAGCGCGCCCGCCATGCTGATCCCATACCCGCACGCGGTGCAGCGGAACTGCGCGGTACCTCGTTGGCGCTTCGGCCGGACGCCCAAATTCCATCTCCGAACGGATAAGGCGAGCGCCTTCGCGCGGACCGTATTCGCCCTTGAGTGTCTCCCCACTCTAGCTGCCGAGTTGCAATCGTCCGCGCGAGAGACGTGCGAGGCGGGGCATGCTCCGCATCGATGAAACAGCACGGCCACTGATTCATGCCGGCGCCCCTCCTTCCGTCTCCACTCTCCTACCAGTGGCGCTTCCCCGACCGTGTCGCACGCCATCGGCTGCCGGCCCACATCCCGAGAGCAACCACGGCGACAAGACATCCGACCGCGAAGGTGACGGCCCCGCCCATCAGCGACTAGTTCCTCGCCGCTCCCCTTTTCATGCGTTCTTGAACGGAGGGGTTCGAGTTAGTCGGGCTTCGTCACCGGTTCTCATGTGAAGCCCGCGCCCCCGGCGGACAGCGGAGATCGCACTGTCGAAGCGGAAGTGACCCGAAGCCCGGTAGGGTGTGGCAACGGGTCCGGGTCGGCTGGGAGGTCATGATGAAGGGCGCTGCGAAGCCGAAAAAGCTGCAGAAGAAGCAGCCGCAGAAGACACTCAAGCAGCGCCGCAAGCGCCGCAGTGAGAAGCGCGCGGCGGGCAAGAAATTCGGCTCCACCTAGCGCGCCTCCACCGTTTCGCCGCTGGTCCTTGATGCGGCCTCCGGTGAGAGGAGCATCAGGTGTTCTCTTCACGCTTACCGCGACTTCGCCACCCTGATGAGGAACGTCAGCGTGGTACGACCCACTCTCTCTGTTACCGGCCAGCAGCCCCATGTCAAGCGCTCGTTAGCGGGAGTCTCGCGTGCACGCAGGTCCCACCGTCCGGGCACGGTTCAACCGTGCAGGTCCCGCCGCGCTCTGCCGCTCGTTCGCGCATCGAGCTCAGCCCGACACCGGTGTGAGAGGGTGAAGAAATGGCCTTGCCGTCGAACAGCGCCTCGGTTTCCGGCGTGAGGGTCGTTTGTCGCCGCGACAGCGTGGAGCGGGAGGATGCCGGCGCGCCGGGCGCCCAATCCTCGAGGCGTGGTGCGCTCCGATCCGTCGAAAGAGTGGCTCCGTTTTCGGCGTGCATGCGATGGGACACCGGCGGGTGAGTCGTGACGAATCACGGCGGCTGTTTGTCTCGGCCCCCGAACGTCGGGCCACGACGGCGACGATCGACACGGGGACCGCGGTCGCGTGGGGCGTTGTCCTCGCCACGACGGCGGG
>JBOHAD010000044.1:0-19902 GCA_050697555.1 Gaiellaceae bacterium
ACATGGGCCACGTGAAGCTGATGGGGGCGGTGCAGCCCTTCATCTCGGGAGCTCTGTCCAAGACGGTCAACCTGCCCGAGGAGACCTCGGTCGACGAGGTCTCCGGCCTCTTCCTCGAGGCATGGAAACTCGGCGTCAAGGCGATCGCCATCTACCGCGACAACTGCAAGGTGGCGCAGCCGCTCTCGAAGAAGGCGGCCGACGCCGTCGCCGCGGCGCCCTCGCCGGTGCAGAGGCAGGAGCGTCGCCGCCTACCGGACGACCGCACCGAGATCGGGCGCAAGTTCCAGGTCGGCGAGTACGAGGGCTACATCCACGTCGGTCTCTACGACGACGGAACCCCCGGCGACATCTTCGTCGACATCGCCAAGGAAGGGACTGCGCTCGCCGGGCTCATGAACTCGTTCATGATCTCGGTCTCGCTCGGGCTCCAGTACGGCGTGCCGCTCGAGATCTACGTCTCGAAGTTCGCACACATGCGCTTCGAGCCCTCCGGCCTGACGAACGATCAGGACATCCGCGTCGCCAAGTCGATCGTCGACTACATCTTCCGCTGGCTCGGGAAGAAGTTCCTCGACGCCGACCGGCAGCAGGAGCTCGGGATCCTGAGCCCGGAGGTGCGCCAGCGCCTCGCGCAGGCCCAGGACATCCTCGAGGGCAACGGAGCGGACACGGGCGCCGACGCGGCCCCAGTCGCCACGCCCGGCCAGACGGCGCTCTTCAACGCCTGGGAGGACGCGGTCGAGTGCGCCAAGTGCGGTGGCCGCATGGTGCGCACGGGCTCGTGCTACACGTGCCGCGACTGCGGCCAGAACACAGGTTGTAGCTAGCTGTAAAGCGACATTCAGCGATCGTGGAAACGGCTGCTGTGTGTCACCGAAACGACAATTCGAAAACGCCGGCTGACGAACGATCTCCTGGATAGACAGTCCGGTCAGGCGTGGACCCGATCGGTTAGCGGCCGGGTCGCCTTCGATCCTGACGGGTAGTAGCATCGGCGCGAATTGACCGTCTCAGGCTTCGGCGCCACGTTCCTCCTCGCGTGCACGGGCGGGGTGCTCGCCGAGCTCCTACGTTGGTACAACCTGCGCGAGGCCACAGAGCTGCCGCAGTACGTTCGGAGCCCGTTCTACTGGGCGCTGACAGCGCTCATGGTGCTCGCCGGCGGATTCGTCGCGGTCCTGTACGGGACCGACTCGAAGAACGCCATCCTGGTGGTGCAGATCGGGCTCTCGGCGCCGCTCCTGCTGCGTGTTCTCGCCGACCAGAGCCTTCCCGAGGACACGCGCGGCAGGGAATCGCCGCGCGTGCCGGGCTACGGCCTGGATGCCCCCGCGCAGCCGGATCGCTCGCTCCGGGCGCGCCGCTTCCTCGCCGGGAGGTAGCGCGTGCCGCTGGCGTGGATCGCTCGGGCGCTCGGTCGCGGGGCGTCAGCCCAGCCCGCCCTGCTCCGCGAGCAGGGCTTCTACGATGCGGACGCGCAGATCGTCGTCGTCGCCGGTCCGGACGAGCTCGCCCCGTCGGTGACGGTCGACCATGAAGTCACGCATCTCAACCTCGTACGGCTGAGCGGCCTCGGCCTGCTCGAACAGCTGCTCTCGTTCGGCCGTTGGCTCGGCCGGGGCTCGGCCGACCCGGAGCTCGAGCCGTGGGAGGCCGATTTCGAGAGCCCGCTCGGCGCCGTTCGAGTCGCCTGCGCCGGTGTCCACGAGGCGGTCGCGTGGCTGGGAACCGAGATCCAGACCGACGGAATCGAGGATGCGGAGGCCCCGGATGCCTTCCGCGGGGACGTGCGGAGGCTGCGCGCGCTCGTAGAGTCGGCGGCGGGCCTCGTCGCCGAGGGGCCGGAACGGCTCCACCCGTACCTCAGTGCGGGCGAGGCAATTGGCATCCATGCCCTTGGCCCGCCCGCACTGGACGAGTTGTTTGCCGCGACCGCCTTCGACGTACCCCATCTTCAGCGGACACTGGGCGGCCGCGCGAACGACCCGCGGGCCCGCTTCGGGCGCCTGTGCGACGCCTTCGCCGGAACCGACTGGGCGTCGTTCGAGGCGTGGAGCCGCTCGACGTTCAAGGCCGCGCGCACCGCAAACGCCGAGCCTGTCGACAGCCCCGCCCGCGTGGTCCCAGTCGTCCACCGCGCTCGGCTCGAGTATCGCGCGCTGCAGCTCATCCAGCGCGCGCTCTCGTCCCTCGGCGCAGGGCGGCCCGCGCCGTCGCTAGAGGAGCTGGAGGTGCGCTGGGGAGCGTTTCAGCTGCTCTTCACGGTGATGCCGGAGCTGGACGTCTACTCCCAAACCTGCGTCGTCCCGGCGGCGACGGAGCGCGGGTGGCCCGTGTTCCGGGGCGAGGTCACGCCGTTCCAGCTCGACCTAGCCTCGATCCTGGTGGTGTCGCGGAGCGCCGACCATCGCGCAGGCTACGAGTGGTCGAAGCCGCGCCGGGACGACGGCGTCGCGATCGTCGGCCGGATGGAGCCGCTCCCGAACGTGTTCGAGACCTTTGTTTGGGAGACCTCGTTCGACCCGGCCAGGCGCTTCCTGGCGAGCGCCGCGCTGGGTCGCGGCGCCTCCGTCGTCGTCAACGGCGTGGGCTACGACGACGAGCAGGGCGACTTCGCCGGATTCCCGCTTCTCGAGGGGATCCCTCACGTCGTCGTCCGGCTCGGCGACTTCCGCTCATTCTGGTTCGGAGCCGCCGTCGGCGGCGGACGCGGGCTCGCGGGGAGCAGCGTGATCGAGTGGAAGGCGATGCCGTTTCCGATGAACCCGGAGTCCTACTTCGGTTTCATCGTGCTCAAGGGCGCCGGCCGCGACTGGCCGGTTGTCCTGATGCCGTGCATCGTCGGCAAGTACGAGCGGATCGTGTCCGTCGCCAGGGAGGTCCCGTCGCCGCACGGAATCCAGCTGGTCGAGGTGCCGGGCAATCCCTACCAATGGCTCGGCGGCATGAGCCAGGCGGTCATCGACGCCGGACGCGCGTTCGAGAGCGTGTGCACCTAAGTCGCCCGCAGAGCGCCGGGATCGAGGGGGCCGCGTCGAGCCCCGCCGAAACGCTCTTGCACGAGACCGACCTGGAGGCGGCGTTCTGCCGCTAGGACAGCACACGCAGGCAGGATGAGAGTCAGCGACCGCACGAAACCCTGAGTCGGCATCTCGCACTCACGCTTTAGCCGTCTTGCAGCCTTGCCACCTGAGCCATGCTGCTCAGACGGTAGCTCCACGCGCCTTGTCTTGAATGGCGCCCCTTGGGGTGGTATCACCCGTCGAACGAGCATCGCCACCGCATAGGGGGTTCGAGAGGAGGCGGCATGGCCACACGACGAATCATCGCGTGGGTGGTGTGCGTCTTGGCCCTCGCGGCTCTCGCCGCGCCTGGTGCCACAGCAGGTAAGCCGACGATCGAGCGCTTCGACGTCGACGAGACGGCACCGGACGATTTCCTGACGGAGGCCTGCGGCGTCGACGTCACGACACATGCGAAGGGCCACGTGATCCTTCGGACGTTCTCGGGCGGGGGGACGGGGCGGGCGGAGCTTCGAACGCTCAACATTCGCCTCACTGCAACGGCGGATGGCAACTCCTATGTGTTCCGGGATGTGGGCGCGGATCTGGTCCGCGTCGAGCCGGACGGCACGGCCATCCTGATGATCATCGGTCAGGTTCCGTTCTCCTTCACCGGAGTTCTGAAGATCGATCTCGAAACCGGTGAGGTGATCCTCGAGCCACAACACAGCCTCGAAGGGCGTGTCGAGGAGGCTTGCGCGGTCCTGACGGCCTGACGCGGCGTGTGAACAGGATGAGGGCAGACGCGGTGACGCTGACCGTCGCCGTCATTCCGCCGAAGCCGGGGACCGACGTAGAGGCGCTCCAGTGAGAAGTCACAGGTAGATCAGGCCGGGCGCAGAGACGCACCCGTTTCGCTGGACGCGTGTTTGGCCCGCGGACGCGCAAGCTGGCGTCATCGCCTCATGCGACGTCGC
This sequence comes from Gaiellaceae bacterium, assembly GCA_050697555.1. Taxonomy (GTDB): domain Bacteria; phylum Actinomycetota; class Thermoleophilia; order Gaiellales; family Gaiellaceae; genus DASQWP01. The sequence goes on from JBOHAD010000044.1 coordinate 3,983, forward strand.
GCCGGTGACATCCGCGAGACCGGACGGCCAGCCCGAGAATCCCCGAGCGCTTCCTCTCTACGCCCGAGCTTGCGAACACGGGTGCACGAAGCCAGTTGTGCTCGTCGCCGGTCGGCCTACTCAGTGCGGTTAACCGAACCCCGGTCCTCGCGCTACCCACCGCCCGGAATGCCCCTCGCGTCGGCAGCGTTCAGTAATCCCATGAACCAGAAGCACAGAGATCCCAGGGAGGCTCATGACTGACACGATGGCGGATCCCAGGCGCTGGAAGGCGCTCGCAGTCCTTGGCATCGCGTACCTCATGGTCGTGCTCGACGTGTCGATCGTGAACGTCGCGCTGCCCTCGATTCAGACCGATCTCGGGTTCACGACCGAGGACCTCCAGTGGGTCATCTCAGGTTACGCGCTCACCTTCGGCGGCTTCCTGCTGCTCGGAGGGCGCGTAGGCGATCTGCTCGGGCGGCGCATGCTCTTCATGGTGGGGCTCGGCCTCTTCCTCGCCACCTCGCTGCTCGCCGGGCTCTCGACCTCGTCCGAGATGCTCATCGTCGCGCGGCTCCTCCAGGGTGCCGCCGGCGCGATCCTCTCGCCGTCCGTGTTCTCGATCGTCACGGTGACGTTCGCGGAGGGTGCTGAGCGGAACAAGGCGCTCGGGATCCTCGGCGGGATCGCCGGGTCCGGCGCGGCGATCGGCGTGCTCCTGGGCGGCGTCCTCACCGAGTACGTCGGCTGGCAGTGGATCTTCTTCGTCAACATCCCGATCGCGGCTGCCACGCTTGCCCTTGTGCCGCGCTACGTGCGCGAGAGTCGGGCGGAGGGCCTGAGGCGGCACTTCGACTCGTTCGGCGCGGTCACGGTCACCGCGAGCCTCGTGCTCCTCGCCTTCGGGCTCACGCAGGCGAACCGGGTTGGCTGGGGCTCGGCGCAGACGATCGGCGTCTTCATCGGCTCGGCCGTCCTCATGGCGGTCTTCCTCTGGAACGAGACGCGCTCGCAGTCGCCGCTCGTCCCGCTCGGGATCTTCCGCCGGCGCACGCTCACCGGCGCGAACCTGGTCGGGCTCGGCCTCGGGACGATGATCTTCGGGATGTTCTTCCTGCTCTCGCTCTACATGCAGCAGGTGCTCGGCTACTCGGCGCTGAAGACCGGCTTCGGCTATCTCGCGGTCGCGCTCACGGTCGTAGTCGCCGCGGCCATCTCGCAGGCCTTCGTGACGCGGCTCGGCGTCAAGCCGGTCCTCGTGATTGGCATGGCGCTGCTGGGCGTCGGCCTCGTGTACTTCGCACAGGTCTCGGTCGGCGGCTCCTACGTCGGCGACCTCCTGCCCGGCTTCCTCATCATTGGCGTGGGGATGGGCTTCTCCTTCGTGCCGATCTCGATCGCCGCGCTCGCCGGCGTGCAGGGCCCGGAGGCGGGCCTCGCGTCCGGGCTCATCAACACGAGCCAGCAGATCGGCGGCGCGCTCGGGCTCGCGCTTCTGACGACCGTTGCGACGACGCATACCTCGAGCGCCCTCGACTCGGGGACGGCGAGGCCGGAGGCGCTCACCGAGGGCTTCAGCCTCGGCTTCTGGGTCGCGGCCGGCTTCGCGCTCGTCGCGCTCGTGACAACGCTGGTCGTCCTCCGCCAAGAGGACCTGCCGGCCGTCCGCGCCGAGGCGGCGCCCGCCCCGGCCGGATAGCTCTCCGTGTAGGGAGCGGCCGCTTGGCGGCCGCTCCCGGCTTGGCCCGGAAGGCGCTCCCGGGCGTCCGTGAACGATCGCGACCCTGCGCCGGTCTAACGGCCAGGAGCATTCGACAGGGAGAGGAACGGATGATGCGAGCCGACGGAAGGCCGATGACGCTGATTCGAGCAATCAAGCACGGATGCTGGGAAGCCGCCGGCATGGCGCACCAGCTCGACGGCGATCTCCTTCCGGACGAGTGTCCGTTCGGCGGTCTCTCCTCCAGTCGAGTCTGGGAGGGCCTACGCGACCTCCAGTTCGCCTATCAGGAACGCGACCCGGGCTGGCGTGAGATCCCCCTCGAGTTCGAGCGGCTCGCGCGGGCGCTTCCCAGCCTCGTGGCTCTCGGAGCCTGAGCAAGTTCCCCGGCCGAGCTTTAGGGTTTCCGGTCCGAAGACCCCGATCAGCAACCTCGACAGGGGGAGGATTGGCGATGGTGCTGGGCAGCAGGTCATTTCGGCGGCTCGCGATCGCCGTCGCGCTCACGGCGGCTGCCGTCGCCGTGTCGCCGACCGCGGCGGCGCCCGACCGCGCGAAGACTCCCGCTCTCGAGTTCCTCGGCGAGGAGGTCATCCCGACCGGGACGACGTTCGCCGGCACCCAGGTCGGCGGGCTCTCGAGCATCGCCTACGACGAGGATCGGAACGTCTTCTACGTGATCTCGGACGATCCGAGCCAGTTCCAGCCGGCGCGCTTCTACACGATCGCCGTCGATGTTTCCGACGGGACGCTGGACGACGGTGACGTCGATTTCCTCGACGTCACGACCATCACCGGCCCCGACGGGCTGCCGTTTGCGCCGCTCTCCCTCGACCCGGAGGGGATTGCTCTCACGAAGGACGACGAGCTCGTCATCACCTCGGAGGGCTTCTCCAACCGCCTGATCGACCCCTGGATCCGTCTCTTCGAGCTCGACGGCGCGCACATCGGCGAGCTCCCTCTGCCCGACGCCTTCCGGCCGAACGCGGCCGGCACTCGCGGCGTCCGCCTCAACCTCGGCTTCGAGAGCGCCGCGACCGCGCCGAACGGTCGCTTCCTCTTCTCCGGCACGGAGGGCGCGCTCGTCCAGGACGGGCCCGCAGCGAGCCTCACGGCCACCAGCCCGGCGCGGCTCCTCCGCTACAACCTCCAGACCCGCCGGCTCGACCGCCAGTACGTCTACGTCACCGACCGGATCGCCGAGCCGCCGGTTCCGCCGACGAACTTCGCGGTCAACGGGCTCGTCGAGCTGCTGCCGCTCAACAACCAGTTCCTGCTCTCGATGGAGCGCTCGTTCTCGGTCGGCGCGCCCGGCACGGGCAACACGATCAAGCTCTACATCGTCGCTCTTCCGGGTGCGACGAACGTCAACGGCCTACACAGCCTCGCGGGCGCGCACGAACGCGTCCGGCCGGCGAGGAAGACCCTCCTGCTCGATCTCGACGCTCTCGGGATCCCGCTGGACAACGTCGAGGGGATGGCCTTCGGCCCCGATCTCCCCGACGGGCGCCGCTCCCTCCTCCTCGTCAGCGACAACAACTTCAGCCCGATCCAGTTCACGCAGTTTCTGCTCTTCGCCGTCAGTTAGCTGTCGCGCACGTCCGACCCGGGCTGACCCCGGCTCGTGTCCGTGGCATCGAGCGGGTCCCGCTCCATGCCGACCCTGACGGTGCTCGCTCGCCGTCGCGTCGCCCTGGCCCGCGCGCGATCAGCTCCGCTTGCGGCGCAAAAGCCGCGCCCCGACCGACGCCAAGGCCGCCGCAAAGACGCCGAGGATCGCGGCCGCCAACCATCCGCGAACGTGCTCGATCGCGTAGAACGAAGCGTATTGCGGCTCATCGTCAGCGACCTCGTAGGCCACCAAGTAGAGGGCGATCAAGCCGAACGGCATCGCAGCCAGGATCATCATGATGCCGAGTGCGGCCCGCACGCGGCGATTCTCGCCGTTTCGCCTCGAAGTCGGCAATCCCTCCTAGGAGCCGCCGGACCGAGACGTACTCCAGTCCGGCTCGTCGGCGGGGGCGAGCGTTCTCCCACCCCGACGAGAATGCCCTTACACGGGACGCTGCGGAAGCGCGTTGATGCCGGCAGCGCGAGGCTTTCACTGCGGGCGGATCTACGAGGTACGGGGCTCGGCGCCGGTTGCAGACCCGAGGGGGTTCGCCCAAGGCGCGGCGCCAGCGCCTCCGGACGCCGATGGCCGGACAGCCCGTCCTCCGTCAAGATCCCTGAGCGATGAGCCTCGCCTCGGTCCCCGACTCCGTCGCCGCGCGCGAGAACGTTGCGCCCTTCATCCACCGCACTCCGCTCCTCTCGTCGCGGCTTCTCAGCGAGGAGACGGGCCTCGAGGTCCGGCTCAAGGCGGAGATGCTCCAGCGAACGGGCTCCTACAAGATCCGCGGGCCGCTGAACAAGCTCGCGCTCCTTTCCCACCAGGAGCGGAGCCGCGGCGTCGTGTGCTCGTCGGCCGGAAACCATGCTCAGGGAGTCGCGCTGGCCGCCTCGATGCTGAGCGTCCCCGCCGTCGTCGTCATGGCCGAGAACGCGACTCCCTCCAAGGTGGCCGCCACGCGGGCGTACGGGGCCGAGGTCGTCCTGCACGGAACGATCTGGGACGAGGCGGACGAGAAGGCTCGCGAGCTCGTGGAGCGAGAGGGGCTGACGTACGTGCATCCGTTCGACGATCTCGACCTGATCGCGGGTCAGGGAACGCTGGGCCTCGAGATCCTCGAGGACTGGCCCGAGGTCGAGCTGGTCGTCGTCCCGATCGGCGGCGGCGGGCTCATCTCGGGTGTGGCGACGGCGTTCGAGCGCGCGAGGCCCGATGTCCGGATCGTGGGAGTGGAGTCGGCCGGCGGGCCGGCGATGAAGACGAGCATCGAGCGCGGGGAGGTCGTCACGCTCGACGACGTCGAGACGATCATCGACGGCCTGCGCGTGAAGCGGGTCGGCCAGACCACGTTCGAGCTCGTGCAGAGGTTCGTCGACGAGATCGTGACCGTGCCGGACGCGACGATCTTCGAGAACCTCGTCTGGCTGATGTCCCGGACCAAGCTCGTCGTCGAGGGGGCCGCAGCCGCTCCCGTCGCGGCGCTGCGCTCCGGCGCGCTACAGCCGGCGCCGGGCACGAAGGTCGCGTGCGTCCTGAGCGGCGGCAACCTCGACCTCGCCCAGCTCGAGGGGATCGAATGGAATTAGAGCGGCCTCCGCGCCGGTGCGGGCGCCGCCGGGCTCTGGCCAAGAAGTGAGAGAGCCGCCTCCGGCGGCTCTCTCGACGCTCGGCCGGTCGCTCACGCGACCTTGGCGTGCTCCTTGGAGAGCCGCTTCGCGACGCTCTCCACCTCGCGCAGGGCTTCCTTCTCCTGCTTGAGGTTCTCTTCCAGGAGGCCCACCGCCTCCCGCTCTTCGAGCGCCCGCGCCATCGGGATCAGCCCTTCGTACCCGGCGATCTCGTAGTGCTCCGTGCGGGCGGCCGCGCCCGTGTCGACGAGGTCGACGAGGTCGGGCGCCGCCTCCTCGAGGAGCTGGTCGTGCTCCTTCTTCAGCCCCTCGAAGCCGATGCACTTCTCGGCCTGCGGCTCCTCGCCGAGGGCATCGAAGACCTGCTCCACGTTCGTCACGTGCTGGCGCGTCTCCTCGAGGTGGCTCTCGAGCCCCTTCCTGAGCTCGTCGTCCTGAACCTCGCCGATCAGCTTCGGCAGGACCTCGTCGGAGAGCTTGCGCTCGACGTACAGGATGTCGCCGAGCTCGTGCAGGAAGAGCTCGCGCGGAGTCTGGATCTCTGCCATGTCGTCCCCCTTCGGTCGGTTGCCTGAGGCACGTACCCACGGCGGGCTCCTCGTAACGTGCCCATGCAACCCACGTCCAACGGGACGCTCCTTCCGTTCAAGACCCGGCTCCGCGCGGGGACTAGCGTGGCTCTCGTCCGTTCAGCGAAGGAGGGAGATGCCATGCGAAAGAGCAGGATGCTCCTCGCGACCGTGGTCCTCACGGCGACGCTCGCGGTCGGCACGGGGTCCGCAGGCGCGGACGGTACGAGCGTCGTCGCCTCCGCGAGCGGCGGCAGCGTCTTCGACATCCACGACATGTTCGGCTTCGAGCTGATCGAGGTGCAGCCGTTCACCTTCACCGCCCAGGTGCGCGCGGACGGGAGCGTGAGCGGGAAGTACCTCTATCGGACGGTCGACGACGGCGTGCCCTTCCTCGCGCGCGGCCCGCTCACGTGCGCCGTGATCGAGGGCAACCGCGCCTGGCTCGGCGGCGTGATCGAGAAGAGCAGCGACTCCTCGATCGAGGGCCTCGAGATGTGGTTCCAGGTGGCGGACAACGGCGAGCCGGGCGCGGACGAGAGTCCCGACATGACGACCCTGATCGGCGCGGGCGGGCCCGGAACCGCCCAGGACTACTGCGACCGGGCACCCGAGCCGATGTTCCCGTTCTTCCTCGAGCACGGGAACATCCAGGTGCGCAGCAGCTAGCCGACGGCGGAGTCGGCGGGCGGCTGCGCCCGGGCCGCTCGCCGCTCCGGCCGTGCACCCTCGCGGTAGCGGCCGGGCGTTCGCCCGGTGTGGTGCTTGAAGGCTCGTGTGAAATGGCTCTGGTCGGCGAAGCCGGCGCCGGCGGCCAGCGCGGCGATCGGCTCGTCGCTGAAGGCGAGCTGCGACGCCGCCCAGTCGAGCCTGACGCGGCGGACGTACGCCCCGATCGTCATCCCTCGATGCTCTCTGAACACGCGTGCGAGATGGGCCGGATGGACGCCGACGAGGGCCGCCAGCTCGCCGAGTGCGGGCTGCTCTCCGGGGCCCGTCCCGAGCAGCTCGTCCACGCTCGCGAGCCAGGCCGGTGGACGCCGCTCCCGCCGGCGCTCGCCCGAGACTCGACTGAGTGCCGCGACCAGCTCGAGTGCGAGGCCCTCCGCCGCGAACTGCCAGGCGGCATCTCCCGCCTTGAGCTCCGCCGAGAGCTTCCAGGCGAGGGCAGCCGTCTCGCCGTCGGCGAAGAGCCGGAGGTTCCGTAGCGTTCCGGGGGAGGGCTCGAGCAGATACTCCTCGGCGAAGCGCGGCCGAACGATGACGACACGCGCGCCGGCACGGCTGAACCGGGTCGCGTGACGCGCCCCGGGCGGCATCGTCACCACGCTCGCAGGCCGGAGGTCGTGGGTGCTCGTCCGGAACGTCTTCGCCAGGCCGCCCTCGAGGACGACGACGACGTAACCCTGTGGCGGCTCGAAGGCGGCGTGCCTGTGCGACGGAGGGAAGACGACGTCTTCGATCACGAAGGAGCCCGCCTCGCCGCTCGTGACCACGACCCCGCCCTCCTCGACGACGGTGGCGCACACGGTGCTCATGCCCTCTTCGACCCGCGGTGGGTCACGAAGTTAGGCTGCGCGGCCGTGGCCGAGACTCCGCCTACCGTGCACGAGTCGGCCGCGCGCGGTTTTGCGCGCGCCGCCGCCGACTACGAACGCGGCCGGCCTACCTATCCTCCGGAGGCGATCGCGTTCCTGGCGCGGGTTCTCGGGCTCGCCGCCGCCCGGACAGTTCTCGACCTCGCGGCGGGGACCGGCAAGCTGACCCGCGCCCTGGCTCCGCACGCGGGCAAGTTGCTGGCCGTCGAGCCGGTCGCGGCGATGCGCGCGAAGCTCGAGGAGTCGCTTCCGGAGGCCGAGGCGCTGGCCGGCAGCGCCGAGCAGATCCCGCTGCCGGACGGCTCGGTGGACGCGGTGACGGTTGGCCAGGCCTTCCACTGGTTCGACGGCGACGCCTCGCTCGCCGAGATCCACCGCGTTCTTCGCCCAAGTGGTCGCCTGGGGCTCATCTGGAACGCGAGGGACGAGGCGGTGCCCTGGGTCGCCCGCCTGACGGCGATCATGGAGGCGCATCGCAGGGGCACGCCGGGCTACCGGGCCGGCGGCTGGCGCCCGGCGTTCGAGCGCACGACGCTCTTCACGCCGCTCGAGCGCGCGGAGTTCCGTCTCGAGCACGAGCTCACGCCGGACGGCGTCGTCGCACGGGTTGCGTCCGTCAGCTTCATCGCGGCCCTGTCGGACGCGGCCCACGAGGACGTGCTCGGGCAGGTGCGCAAGCTCCTGGCGGAGGATCCGGAGACGCGCGGCCGGGCGACGGTCGTGCTCCCCTACCGCACCGACGTGTACTGGTGCGGGCGCCGCTAGATGGTTGATCGGAAAGTGTGGTGCCGGCGGGGGCGTCCGTGACCAAGCCTGACGCCGCGATCATCCGCAGCCCGTACCAGAAAGGTACGGGCGAGGAACGAGCGTGGTGTCAGGCGACGTGTCACGGGCGTCATCCGGTGGTGCCACGGTTTCCGGTCAATTTTCGATCAATCATCTGGGCGGAATCGCGGCGGCGCACTACTGCGAGGCCCCATGCCCTGCCGCTCGCGAAGAGCTCGTCCGGATCGATCTCGCCGAGCCAGCCGAGGAAGTGGCGCTGCGGGTTCTCGTCGGTCGATCCGTACACCGCCGGACGCTCCGGCGGCTCGGCGAGCGCCGGAACGTCGTCGCCGCGCTCGAGCGCCTCGAAGCGCTCCTCGGCGGCGGGTCCTTCCGCATAGCCCTTGCCCACGCCGTGAATCCTACGGCCGGTGCGCGCGCTCGGCCCACTCGCCGAGCGGATACCAGTAGGTATCCTGGAGCGCGGCTACCACGCGTGCGTCGGTGTGCGCCGGGTTGAAGACGTTGTGCTCGAGGTCGGCGCAGATGGCCACGGCCTCGAGCGGCACGTCGGGCAGGTGGATGAGCACCTCGGCCGGCAGGCGCGCCTCGGCGAGCGTGAAATGCTTGAAGTGCAGATCGGGCGCGACCTCGAGCAGCGTTGGCCAGTCCGGGCAGCTGCGCGTGCTCATTCGGCCCCGATTCGGGCCGCCGCCGCCGCTGCCTTCTCGACGAGCTCGGCGAGGGCACGGATGAACGCGGGGTCGTCGTTCAGCGACCCGATCCGGTCGAGCTCCAGGCCGAGCTCGGCCGCCTTCTCGCGAGCTTGCACGTCGATGTCCCAGAGGATCTCGAGGTGATCGGAGACGAATCCCACCGGGGCGACGAGCACCTTCTCGACGCCGCGCGCGTGGAGGGACTCGAGCTCGTCGAGGATGTCGGGCCCGAGCCATGGCTCACCCGTCGGGCTCTCGCTCTGGAAGGCGAACGACCAGCTGTCCACTCCCGCCCTATCGGCGACGAGTCGCGATGTCTCCAGTAGCTGCTCGCGGTAGGGGTCGCCCCCTGCGAGGATCCGCTCCGGGAGGCTGTGCGCGGTGAAGACGACGTGCGCGTCGCTTCCGCGCACGCGCTCCGCGACGACGTCGAGGAAGGGCTCGTGGTCGTGCCAGCTCTCGACGAACGTCAGCTCGACGCCCTCGGGGAGCGCCTCCTCCAGACGCTCGCGGTAGCCGCCGATGGACAAGCGCGAGTAGTGCGGAGCGAGAACGAGCCCGACGACGCGCCGGGCGCCGCCGGCCACTGCGCGTTGCGCCGCCTCGGCGATGCGAGGTCGCCAGTGCTTCATGCCGACGTGGACGGGCATGCCGAGCTCGCGCTCGAGGGCGCCGCGCTGGGCCTCCGTGATCTCGTTGAGGGGCGAGCGGCCGCCGATGCGACGGTAGCGCTCGGTCAGCTCCACGACGGCCTCGGGGCGGACGAGGCGTCCGCCGCGGATGTCGGCGAAGTAGGCGGGGATGTCCTCGGGGCGCTCGGGGCTCCCGTAAGCCATCAGGACGACCGCCGTCTTCACTCTCGGCCCCGTCTCGCGCGCCTCTCGGCACACTCCGCGCGGCCCACGCGCGAAATTCCACGATAGGCTGAAGCTGGAGGGAGGCCCGCGGTGGCCTCGGGGCGCCAGGGCCTGGGGAGGCCGCCCGTCACGCCCACACCTCGACGGCCGTGCGCTCGTGCACGAGCTCGGCGAGCCGCCGCAGGTCGGCCGGGTCGGTTGCGGGCAGGACGCCGTGCCCGAGGTTGAACACGTGCCCGCGTCGGCCGGCGACCGCGGTCAGGATTCTCGTCGTCGCCGCGTCCACCCGCTCCCACGGCCCCAGGAGCAGCGCCGGGTCCAGGTTTCCCTGCACGCCGCGCTCCTCGCCCACGAGCGCCCACCCGCGCTCGATCGGGATCCGCCAGTCGAGACCGATCACGTCCCCGCCGACCTCCGCGAGGTCCTCGAGCAGGTGCGCCGTCCCGGTCCCGAAGTGGATCGTGGGCACGTCCAGCGACGCGAGGATGCGCGCCGAGTAGGGCGCCACGAACTCGCGGTAGTCGTCCACCGACAGGGCTCCCACCCACGAGTCGAAGAGCTGGATCACGTCCGCGCCTGCGCGCACCTTGCCGCGCAGGTACGCCGCGAACGTGTCCGCAAGCTTCTCCATGAGCGCGTGCCACACGTGGGGCGCTCCGTACATGCAGCCCTTTGTCCTCAGGAAGTCGCGCGTCGGCTTGCCCTCGATCAGGTAGCCGGCCACGGTGAAGGGGCCGCCCGCGAAGCCGACGACGGCCTTTTCCGCGTCCAGCTCCTCGCGCACGAGCCGGACGGCCTCGAGGATGAACGGGACAGAGTCGTCCGGGTCGGGCACGGCCAGGCGCTCGACGTCCGCCATCGTCGCAAGCGGCCGCTCGATGACGGGGCCGACGTTCTCCACGAGCTCCACGTCGATCCCCATGCCCAGGACGGGGAGCATGATGTCCGCGAACATCACGGCCGCGTCGACGCCGTGCGCGCGCACGGGCTGGAGCGTCACCTCGGCGCAGAGCTCGGGTTGCCGGCAGACCTCGAACAGCGTGTGCCGCTCGCGGATCTCGCGGTACTCGGGCAGCGACCGGCCCGCCTGGCGCATGAACCAGACCGGCGTGCGCTCGACCGCCTCGCGCCGGCACGCACGCGTGAGAAGAGGCTCGGCCACGGCCTCTACCTTAGCCAGCCTCGAGAGGGCTACCCGCCGACGATGTACGCGAGATGGGCGCCCTGGAGCTGGCGGGCTCTGAGGCCGTCGAGCGGCGAGATGCGCCTGATCCCGACGTCGCGCGCGAGCCGCTTCGCCTCGCGCTCGAAGCCCGGCCGGTACATGACGAGCGAGCTTCGGAAGTCGCTTCGCGGCGCGTTGTCCGTGGCGGTGATCCGATAGTGCTTGCCGCGCACGCGCTCGGCCGTCACGGAGGCCGCGCCGGCCACGCCGTTTCCGTTCAGCACGATGACCGACGTCTCCCCCCGCCCGAGGATCGGCCGCGCCGGCCCGCTCTTGGCCGGCTTCGCGCTCGCCTCCGGCTGCGCGACCGCGGCCTTGGCGACGGCCACAGGATCGGCCGCTTTCTCCACCTGACCGCCGAAGAACTTGCCGAAGAGGACGATGCCGACGACGAGGAGGATGCAGAGCTCGACGGCGGCGACGCTGCCCGCGATCAACGCGGCCGAGCGCCAGGGCTGGGGAGCCGGGAGGTCGACGGGATGGTCCACGGGCGCCCCTAGTTCGCGCCCGGCACCCGCTCTCCTTCCGTGCGGACGTGAGCCCAGGTACGCGCGAGTCCTTCGTCGAGGCCGGTGCCCGCCCGGAAGCCGAGCGCCTCCGCCGCCAGCCCCGTGTCGAGCACGCTCCGCATGAGCTCGCCCAGCCGCGGCGGGTCGAAGACCGGCTCGACGTCCAGTCCCGTGACGCGCAGGCACGCTCCGAGGAGCTCGAGCACGGACGTCGCCACGCCGGTGCCGACGTTGAAGGTCCCCGCGGGCCGTGCGAGCGCGGCAAGGGTGGCCCGAGCCACGTCCTCGACGAAGACGTAGTCGCGCTCCTGGCGCCCGTCGCCGAAGACGTGCGGCGTCTCCCCGGAGGCCAGGCGTCCGAGGAAGATGGCGACGACGCCGGCCTCTCCGTGCGGATCCTGGCGCGGCCCGTAGACGTTGCCGTAGCGAAGGGTCGTATGGTCGCTCCCGTGCAGGCGGTTGTAGGTGGCCAGGTACTCCTCGCCCGCGAGCTTGGAGGCGCCGTAGGGAGCGAGCGGGCTTCGCGCGGCCGTCTCGGGCGCGGGCTCCTCGCACTCGCCGTAGATCGCCCCCCCGGTGGAGGCGAAGACGATGCGTGCTCCCTGCTCGAGGGCGGCCTCCAGGATCTGGATCGTCCCGAGGACGTTGACCTCGCAGTCGTAGTCCGGCCGCTCCACCGAGACGCGGACGTCGGCTTGAGCCGCGAGGTGGAAGCACGCCTTCGGCCGCAGCTCCCGGAAGAGCGCGGCGACCGCCTCGTCGTCGCGGATGTCCCCGACGACCAGCTCCGCGCCGCTGTTCACGTTCTCCCGGCGTCCCGACGAGAGGTCGTCCAGCACCGTCACGTCGTCGCCTCCGGCCACGAGCGCATCGACGACGTGCGAGCCGATGAATCCCGCCCCCCCTGTCACGATCGCCCGCACGGCTGACTATCCTACGGCCGCGCCGATGTTCGTCACCTTCGAAGGCGTGGACGGCTCCGGGAAGACGACGCAGGCGCGCCTCCTCGCCGAGGGGTTCCGCGCCGAGGGCCGCGAGGTCGTGCTGACGCGCGAGCCCGGCGGAACGGCGCTCGGCGAACGCGTGCGTGAGATCGTCCTCTGGGGCCGCGACGCGATCGCGCCTTGGGCGGAGGCGGCCCTCTTCGCCGCCGCGCGAGCACAGCTCGTCGACGAGGTGATTCGCCCCGGCCTCGCCCGGGGCGCAGACGTCGTCTGCGAGCGCTATCTCGACTCCTCCCTCGCCTACCAAGGCCTTGCCCGCGGGCTCGGGATCGAGCGCGTGCTCGACCTCAATCTGCTGGCGACAGCCGGGCTGCTACCGGATCGAACCTTCCTCCTCGACGTCCCGGTGGAGGGGGCCATCGCCCGCGGAAAGGAGGAGCTCGACCGCATCGAGCGCGAGGGCCGCGCCTTCCTCGCGGAGGTCGACCGCGCCTACAGGGAGCTCGCCGGCCTCTTCCCGCAGCGGGTGATCGTGGTCGACGGGACGAGAAAGCCCGAAGATATCGCCCAGGAGATCCGTGGACAGCTTCGAGACCTTCCCTGAGCAGGATGAGGCCAAGCGGCTCCTCCGCGCTGCCCTCGCGGAGGGGCCGGCGCACGCCTACCTTTTCCACGGTCCCCGCGGCGTGAGCAAGCGGCGGGCCGCGCTCGCCTTCGCGGGCGACTTGCTCGCCGACCCCCAACGCGTGGCGCGGCGCGTTCATCCCGACCTCTACGTCCTCGAGCCTCTCGGCGACCAGATCCGCATCGACCCGATCCGCGCTCTGCGCCGCGACCTGCACATGCGCCCCTTCGAGGCCGACCGGCGCGTCTATCTCGTCTTCGGGGCCGACCTGATGAACGAGGACGCCGCCGACGCCCTCCTCAAGGACCTCGAGGAACCGCCGCCGTACGCCGTCGTCGTCCTCGTCGCCGACGAGGTCGGCCCGCTCCCGCCGACGATTCGCTCCCGCTGCCAGCACATCCCCTTCCGCCGCCTCTCCCAGCGCGCGATCAAGGCCCACCTCGCGCGCCGCGGCCTCGCGGGCGAGGAGCTCGACGCGCTCGCGCGCGTGGCCGCCGGTCGTCTCGACCGCGCCGAGCGCCTGCTCGATCCCGAGGCCGGGGCGCGTCGAGGCCGCCTGATCGAGCTGGCCCGCTCCGTGTATCTCGAGCCCGCCTTCAGTCCGGCCCAGGCCTCGCGGCGCGTCACGGAGCTCGCGCACGAGCGGGCGGCGATGGCGCGGGCCGCCGCCGAGGAGCAGGCGACCGGGGAGGAGACCCCGCGCGAGCTCGAGCAACGCGTCCGCCGGGCGGGTCGAGGCGCCGAGCGGGACGAGATCCTCGAGGCGCTCGACCTCCTCTCCGGCTGGTACCGCGATCTCATGGTCGCCGCCGCCGGGGCAGAGGGGGCCGTGCTCAACTCGGATCGCCTGCGTGAGCTCGCGGCCGACGGGATCCCCGAGCGCTCGCTTGCGGCGGAGCGGGCCGCCGAGACCGTCCGCGACGTGTGGCGCTCCTTCGAGTTCAACGTGCAGCCCGCGCTTGCGCTCGAGGCGCTGTTCGTCCGCCTGCGCCGCGACCTGGGAGGCACACTGTCCGCGTGAGCGCCGCCGTCGGAGTCGTCTTCTCGCCGGGAGGCAAGGTCTACTCGTTCGACCCGGGCGGGCTCGAGCTCGCCTGGAACGAGCGGGTCATCTGCCAGACGGCGCGCGGCCAGGAGTACGGGCGCGTCGTCAAGCCGAACCACGAGCCGCAGGGCGAGCCGGGGCCACCGCTGAAGAGGGTCGTTCGCCGCGCGACCGAGGTCGACGGGGAGACGCACGAGGCCAACCGCCTCGAGGCCCGGCGTGCCATGACCGTGTTCCGCGAGGTCGCGCGCGAGCAGGGTGCGACCCTGAAGCCCGTCGCGGCGGAGCTCGTCTTCGACGGCTCGCGCTTCGTGTTCTCCTACGAGGCCGAGGAGCGCCCCGACGTCGACCGCCTCCAGGGCGAGCTCCGCCGCCGGCTGCACCGCCGCATCGAGCTCCGCTCCGTCGGCCCGCGCGAGTGCGCGCGGCTCTGCGGAGATCACGGCCTCTGCGGGAGCCAGCACTGCTGCCGCCGCTTCCCCTCGCACGAGAAGCCGATCACCCTTCGGATGGCGAAGGACCAGGATCTGCCGATGAGCTCGGGCCGGATCACGGGCCTCTGCGGGCGGCTCCGCTGCTGCCTCGCCTTCGAGCACCCGCTGTACCGGAGCTTCCGCGACCGCGCCCCCCGCGTGGGGGGGCAGGTGGAGACGCCGCGTGGTATCGGTGTGGTCACGGGATACAGCGTGCTCGAGGACGCGTGCACGGTCGATCTCGAGGACGGCGCCGCCGCCGAGCTCCCGATCGACGAGTGCCGCGAGGTCGCATGAGCCGTGTGAGGGCGGTGTAAATCCGCCTTTCCGGGCCTTGTGAGATAGCCTGGTAGCGCCGACAATCCACCTATGGCCGTCGCCCACGAAGCCTCGAGCGCCGTCCGCTTGCAGCCGGCCGCAAGCGAGGCGGCAGAACGTCTCTTCCAGCAGCATTCCGGCTGGATCTACGGCTACTGCCTCCGACACCTGCGCTCGCCCGAAGAGGCGGAGGACGCCCTCCAGGCGACGTACCTGAACGCGTGCCGGAGCCTGAAGCAGGGCTTCGTGCCGCGCGCCGACTCGGCCTGGCTCTTCAGGGTCGCGCACAACGTCTGCATCACGCGGTTGCGCTCCACCGGCCGCCGCGCCCGGCTCGAGTGGACCCAGGACAGGGACGTGCTGGAGCAGACCGTGGCCGCCCCCGAGCGCGCCGCCGACGAGCTGATCGGGCTTCCGGAGGCGCTCGCCACGCTCCCCGAGCTTCAGCGCCGCGCGATCCTCCTGCGCGAATGGCAGGGGCTCTCGTACCGCGAGGTCGCGGACGAGCTCGGCCTCACCCAGTCGGCCGTCGAGACCCTGATCTTCCGGGCGCGGCGCTCCTTGGCGTCTGCGCTCGAGCATCCGGACGCCCGCCGGCCCCGGGCACTCCACGGGTTCAACGTGGCAGGCCTCGGCGCCGCGCTCAAGTCGCTCCTCGCAGGAGGCGTGGGAGTCAAGGTGGCGGCGACCGCCGCCGTCGCGGCGACGGCGACCGTCGTCGCGCTCGATCCCGTCGGCTGGCACCGGCCGGCCGCGCCCGACTCGGCTCCGAAGGCCTCCGCCGCCGTTGCGACCGCGCCACCCGCCGCTCTCTCCCGGCCGGCGGCTGACGCGGTCGAGCACCAGGCGCTCGCCTCGACGCCCGCCGGGGCCCAGGCCGCCCGCGGGACCGAGCTCGCCGAGAGCAAGCGCGCCGGGAAGACGGACCGTTCCGCCCGCGGCAAGGGCAAGGCACGCGGCCGCGAGCGCGCCGAGCGGGGCAGGGCGCAGGCGGAGCGCGCGCAGTCGGAGGCGGGCTCCTCCCGTTCCGCAGGGCAGGCCGCGCGACCGACGTTCGCAGGCAGCGGCGGCCCCCCGCCGCACGCCGCGAGCGACCCCCCGGGACAAGCGGCGAAGGGCGCTCCGAAGGCCAAGAACGGCCCCGAGAAGCCCAAGAAGCCGTAGCTATACTGGGCCGACGCCGACGTAGCTCAGCTGGTAGAGCACTTCACTCGTAATGAAGGGGTCCCCGGTTCGAGTCCGGGCGTCGGCTTTCGCTGAGTTGCAGGGAAAAATCGCCTGCCAAGACCTCTATGTGGGCCGGACTTCTGGAACACATCCCTGCAAATGCGTGT
>JBOHAD010000045.1:0-19833 GCA_050697555.1 Gaiellaceae bacterium
GTCTCGGGCGCACGCGCCGCCAGGTCGCCCCGGCTCAGCGCCGTGGAGGCGCCGCGGACGCGCTCGAGCGAGCGCAGGATGGAGCCGCCGAGCAGGAAGGCGGCCACGAGCGCGGCGGTCGAGCAGGCGACTGCGACGACGAGGATCGTGAGGTCGTGGCCGGAGTCGAACATGACGACGCCGGAGAGAAGCACCGCCGCGAGAGGGAGGAGGACGGCGAGAAGCCCCAGGCCGGCGAGCTGGAGCCGCACGCTGGGGAGCCGGCGGAGGAGCAGGGCTGCGACGACGCCGGCGGCCAGCGTGGCGAAGGCGACGACGAGGGCGAAGCCGATCACGGGTGGAAGCGGTAGCCGACGCCCCAGACCGTCTGGAGGAAGCGCGGGCGCGAGGGGTCGTCCTCGATCTTCTCGCGCAGTCGGCGAATGTGCACCGTGACCGTGCCCGTGTCGAGCGCGGCCTCGTAGCCCCAGACGCGGTCCATCAGCTGGTCGCGCGAGAAGACCTGGCGCGGATGGTTGGCCATGAACCAGAGCAGGTCGAACTCCTTCGCGGTGAGACGCAGCGGATCGCCGTTCTTCGTCACCTCGCGCGTGGGCGCGTCGATGTCGAGCTCGTCGAAGGAGAGCCGCTCGGCCTTGCCGACGCTCGGCGCCGTGCGGCGGAGGACCGTCCGCACCCGCGCGGCCAGCTCGCGCGGCGAGAAGGGCTTCGTCACGTAGTCGTCGGCGCCGAGGTCGAGACCGACGATGCGGTCCGCCTCGTCTCCGCGGGCCGTGAGCATGATGACCGGGAGGTCCGAGCGGGCGCGGATCCAGCGGCAGAGCTCGAGACCGTCCGTCCCCGGAAGCATCACGTCGAGGACGACGAGGCCCGGCGGCTCCGCCTCGACTAGGCGCCGGGCCGTGTCGCCGTCGCCCGCCTCGAGCGTCCTGTAGCCCTCCCGCTCGAGGTACGAGACGACGACCTCGCGGACGATCGGCTCGTCGTCGACGACGAGGACGGTCGTGCTCATGGAGTCATTGTGAACGAGGCACGCTTACAAAAGGATGAAATCCCGGGCCGCGAGCCGCAGCCCGGGATCTCTCCGCAGGCGCGTCAGTCAGGAGACGCGCTCGATCGTGATCCTCGCGGCCGGACCTTCCCAGCCCCAGACAGCCGGGTCGAGGTCGCCGACTCCCTCGATGCCGGGGTGCATGCGGATCAGCTCTCCCTCCGGGTCGCGCACGAAGGCGTTCCCGCAGCACGGCCCGGGGATGAAGGCGGCGAGCTCGTTGTTACGCTCGCTGCCGGCGTCGTAGGCCATGCGCCGGAGAGCGGCGCCCTGGCCGCGGACGTGGTACGAGTCCAGCCCGGTGAACGCGTCGTTCGTGTTCACGAGCATGGTGACGATGCTCAGGCGGTTGAACGTGCCCCTCGTCTCCACGGTGTAGGAACGAGACGCACCCGACGGGATCGGGCCGCCGGCGCCGGTGAACACGTCGTGAACCCCTCGGAGCTGGCCGAGCGCGGACTCGGCGGGAGCGTTGTTCGCGTCCTCGGCGATGGCCGCGACCGGATGGCTCGCGATCTCGCCGACGCTCCAGACGTCCGCCTTGCCCGAATGGACGACGAAGAGCGGCGGTGAGAGCGGTTGCGAGCCGGGCGCGCCCGGGCCGGCCGGCGTGAGGTTCTCGATCGTCACCCGCCAGGTCTTCGTGCCGCCTCCGTCGGCCGCCGCGCCCGCTGTCAGGAGCCCGGTCGCCGCGAGCGCGACGAGCCCGAGCAGAAGGAGACGCTTCATGTTCTCTCCTCACGTGGTTGGCGCCGCGACCGTACGACCTCGAGCTTGCGAGACCCTTTCAGAGCGATTACGGCCTTCTTAATACGGGAGCTCGGTTTCGTAGCGGGCGACGGACGTGATCGACGGCGTCGAAGGCTGGAAGGCCGCCGGCCTACCTCTCCTGCGGGAGGCTGACGAGCCCGCCTCGCACGTGGACGAGCCCGTCTCTGGCAAGCGCGTCGACGGCGTCGCAGTCGAGCTGCCCTAGCAGCCGCGGCCGCTCGGCGACCGCCCGGAGGACTCTCGCCCGCCGCTGCCGGAACGAGCCCTCGAAGCGGCCCTGCTTGCGTACCGGCTCGTAGCGACGTCCGCGGGAGGGGCATCTCGACGCGAGCGGGCAGACCGCACAGCGCGGGACGCGCGCCAGGCAGACGGTCGCGCCGAGATCCATGAGCGCCTGTCCGCACTCGGGGGCGAAGGCGTGACCGGTTCGCTCCTGCACGCGCTGGACGTTCGTGTCGGCAGGGAGCACGGGCTGCCCGAAAGCGAACGCGGCGACCGCGTCGGCCGTGTAGCGGCCCACGCCGGGGAGCTGCGTCAGGTCGTCCGGCCAGCCTTCCGCGGCGATGCTCTGCGCGGCCCGGTGCAGGTTGACCGCACGGCGGTTGTACCCCAGCCCCTGCCACGCCCGGATGACGTCGGCGAGCGGCGCGGCCGCGAGCGCCTCGGCGGTCGACCAGCGATCCACCCAGGCGAGATAGCGGGGGAGAACGCGCTCGACCTGCGTCTGCTGGAGCATGACCTCGGAGACGAGGATCGCGTACGGGTCGCGGGTCCTTCGCCAGGGCAGGTCGCGTCTGTTCTCCCGAAACCAGGCGAGGAGCGCGGCCTCCATGGACGGCGGCGAGTTCGGCACGGTCGGACGCTAACGACTCGAGCGGCTCGCAGGAGGGCTCCGGGCCGGCCCGAGAGGACCATCGAGGCGTGGAGGCCGAGAAGGACAGCGCGGCCGCCGTCGAGCGGGTGATCGAGCGCTACAACGACGCCTGGAACTGGCACGACGTCGACGCGATCGTGGCCATGCACGCCCCCGGCACACCCGCACGATCCAGAGAAATGGGCTCGTCGCCGAGCCGACGAGCGCCCGGCTCGAGTGGGAGGGGATCGACGTCTTCCCGATCGAGGACGGGCTGATCAAGCGGAAGGACGTCTACTCGGACTCGACGGCGATACTCCGTCAGGTCGGACTCTTGTAGAGTGCGGCCGCGATGGCGGTCGGCTACTTCCTCAAGATCGACGGCATCGAGGGCGAGAGCGCCGACTCGAAGCACAAGGGCGAGATCGAGCTGGCGTCGTTCAGCTGGGGTGTGACCCAGTCCGGATCACCCGCCCGAGGAGGCGGAGCGCGAGCCGGCAAGGCGCAGTTCCAGGACTTCCACTTCGTCGCGAGGACGAGTAAGGCCTCGCCCAAGCTCTTCCTCGCCTGCGCGAGTGGGGAGCACGTGAAGAGCGCGCTCCTCACCTGCCGGCGCGCCGGACAGGATCGGCTCGAGTTCCTCAAGTACAAGCTCTCCGACGTGCTGATCTCCTCGTTCCTGCTCGGCGGCTCGACGGCCGAGGAGCCGTTCGACCAGGTCAGCCTCAACTTCGCCAAGATCGAGATGGAATACGTTCCCCAGGGCAAAGCGGGCAAGGCGGGGGGTTCCGTCAAGGCGGCCTGGGACCTCAAGGCGAACAAGAAGATCTGAGCGTCAGCGGCCGCGGTCGAGGACGCCGAGCTCGAGTAGCCGGCGCACGACGGGGACGAGCTCCTCGCGTGCCTGGGCGGCGCTCAGCTCGTGTCCGCGCGCCGCTTCGTCGACGAGCTCGCCGAGCGGGCGGCGGCCGTCGCAGCCCGCGAGGACGTCGACGACCAGGCCGTCGACGGGTCCCCGGAACTCGAGTCCGTCCTCGAGCACGAGCAGCGTGCTCTCGACCTCGTAGCGGCCCGCGCGGATGCGCACGACCTGCTCCACGCGGTGCCGCTCCACGAGCCGGAAGGCACCCGAGAGGAGCGTGTGGTCGTCCGGGAGCGTCTCCAGGTAGTCCTGGTTCTCGAAGACGCGCAGGACCAGATCGCTGGAGGGGCCGATCGCGCTCTCGAGGACGTCGTCGGCCCGGATCCAGTTCCGTCCGCCCGCGCGCCGGCGCAGGATCACCGCCCCGTATGCGACGGAGTCGACGCCGAGCCGCTCGTAGTAGGCGAGCCAGCTGTCGAGCGCCCGCTCGTACTCGTCCGGTTCCTCCAGCTTGCGCGGGCTGTTCCACGTGGACGCGGCCGTGAGGGGATCCTCGCTCCCGGAGTGGAGCAGCCAAGCGTCGCAGCCGCCTCCGTCCAGCCAGCGCACGAGCGGCGCCCGCCAGTCTTCTCCCTGCCTGCGGATCCAGCTGACGAGGACGTGCGCGAAGCCGCCTTCCGCGAGGAGCTCGGGTGCACGGCGGACGGTCTCGCGAGAGATCGCGTCCCCTTCGAGCCCGCTGTCCCGGTAGAGATAGAGCGACTCGGGCGAGACGACGTAGGGCGGGTTGCACGTGACGAGGTCGAAGCGCTCCGCCGCGACGGGCTCGAAGAGGTTCCCCAAACGGCACTCGACGTTCGCGGTGCCGTTCAGCAGCGCGTTGAAGGCGAGGAAGCGGAGCGCCCGGGGGTTGACGTCCGTCGCCACGACCCGATCGCTGTGGGCGGCCGCGAGAAGCGCCTGGACCCCGCAGCCGGCCGCCACGTCCGCGGCGGCGCCCACGTGTCTCCGCACGGTCAGGTTCGCCAGCGTCACGGACGGTGGGTGGACGCCGGCCACGTAGGCCGGCCCGCCTGCGTCGTCGCGGTCGCACGCGAGCACGAGCGGGTCGAAGGGCACCAGCCGGACACGCGCACGCGCCCGCGTCCCTTCGCCGGCCTCCTCGACGAGCCCCAGCCCGGCAGCCGTCTCGAGCTCGACCGGCGCGTGCGCGCGAGCGGCCTCAGCGCGCTCGACCGGGTCGCCCAGCCAGAAGAGCCGCACGAGCGACGTGAGCGCCCCGGTTCCCGCCAGGCGCCGACGGTGCACCGGAAGGTCCGACCGGCGCACGCGCCGGCTCGCCTCCAGGCCGAGCGCCTCGCGGATGTTCGAGGCGGTGTATCCGGCCGCGTCCAGAACGGCTCGGAAACGCGCAGTCTCCTCGGGGTGGTCGAGGACGAGTGGCCCCGCTTCCATGACCTGCGGAGGTTGACAGAGCCTACGATCCGGGGGCGATGGTCCGCGTCCGCTTCGCGCCCAGCCCCACCGGCTCCCTGCATCTCGGAAGCGCTCTCACCGCCGTCGCGAACCGGCGCTTCGCCGACGAGGGCGGCGGCGTCATGGTGCTCCGCATCGACGACACGAACGTCCAGGACGCGGGCGCGGCGGAGTCGGCGATCGCCGAGGACCTCGGCTGGCTCGGGATCGCAGTCGACGAGGGGCCGATCCGGCAGAGCGAGCGCCTCGAGCGGCACCGTGAGGCGGCTCGCGAGATCGGCGCCGAAGACGATGCGGGTGCGGTCCGGTTCGGGCGCGTCACGCTGCTCCGACCGGACGGGCGCCCGACCTACCACCTCGCCAGCGTCGTCGACGACGTCGACCTCCGGATCACGCACGTCATCCGCGGCAAGGATCACCTCTCGAACCGCCACCTCCACGAAGAGCTCGCTCGGACTCTCGGCGCCGAGCCCCCCGAGTTCGTCCACCACGGCCTTCTCGTGGGCGCCGACGGGCGCAAGCTCTCGAAGCGCCACGGCGCCGCCTCGCTGGCCGACCTCCGTGAGCAGGGGATCCCACCGGAGGCGGTGCGCTCGTATCTCGAGGAGCTCGGGCTTCCGCGTGGCGACGTCCACTTCGATCCGGCGCGTCTGCGCCGGCTGGCGGTGGAGGCGATCGCGGCCCTCCCGGACGAGGAGCTCGTGCGCCGCCTCGAGATCCCGCCCGCGCTCGTCCCGGCGGTTCGCGGCGCGCACGATCTCGCCGAGGCGAGGCGGATCGCCGACGGGCTCCTCACGGCGCCCGAGCCGTCCTCCACGAACGCGCCGGAGACGCTCGAGCGGTTCCGCGAGCTCCGAGTGGGCGCGAACGACGACCTCGAGGCGGCCGGAGCGAAAGCCGTTCTCCGCGAGCTCAAGGCCGTGGGCGGCGACCTCCGCGCGCTGCGACTCGCCCTCACCGGCGCCGAGCGCGGCCCCGAGCTCTGGGCCGTGCTGCTCGCTCTCTCGCGCGACGAGGCTCTCCGCCGCACCGACGCCGCGCTCGGGGTTCGCGGCGGCTGAGCGCGGGTAACGCGAAGGCGTGCGCAGCGCGTCCTGGACCTACGAGGTTCCCCCGCTGGCCGGCGGTGCCGCGGGGCTCGAGGACTACGCGGTCGAGACGGCGGAGGGCGAGTTTCTCGGCAAGGTCAAGACCGTTCTCCGGCGCGGTGAGGACACATACGTGGTCGTCGAGAGCGGCCTGCCCCTCGCCCGGACGCTGCACGCCGTCCCGTGGGACGACATCGCGGGCGTCGATCACGCCGCGGTCACCGTGCGGCTCGGCCGCTCTCCCGCCGAGCTCGCCTCCGCGCTCGAGCTCGACCCCGGGAAGGCGGTCGAGGGCGAGGGCGCGGAGGCTGTTCGGGTCCTGGACGTGCCCGGCGAGGGGACCTCCATGGCGGATCCCGACGCGCCCGGCCCCGTCGATCGGCCCACGTACGCCGGCCTGCTCGTCTTCGCCCTCCTCGGCGTCTTCTCCGCGCTCGTCCTCGTCCTCTTCGCCATGACCACGGACTTCACGTGGCAGTTCGCGCTCTTCCTCGTCCCGGTGATCCTGCTCGGCGCCTCGGGCGTGCTCGCCTACCGTTTCTTCCGCCGCCCGTCCGGCCCGGTCTAGTGCCCCGCCCAGCAATGCGCGCCTGCTTCTGACCCGCGATCACGCGGCGCCAGAGCCCTCCATCGCCCTTACCAAGGCTTCTGGCCTTGGCTGCGCGCGAGATGGGGACTCTGGCTTGGTGCTCGCGACCCAGAAGCTAGGCAGCATTACCGGACGGGGCACTGGGCAGCTCGGCGAGCATCGAGAGGAAGACGGCGACGGTCCCGGCCGGAGGCCCGCCGTCCCGGCGGCGGATGGCGACGATCTGCCGGCGCACCGGCTCCGCATCGGCGATCTCGACCTGCCGCAAGGTGCCTGCCGCCAGCTCCTCCGCCACGGCCGTCTGGGGGAGCAGCGCGACGCCGAAGTTCTGCTGCACCATCTTCTTGGCCGCGTCGATGTTGTCGAGCTCCATGACGCCGAGGGGAACGACGCCCGCGCCGCGGAAGAGCGCATGAGTCAGCTCCGTGTAGCTCGAGGTGCGGTCGAACAGGATGAGCTGCTCCTCGCCGAGCTCCGCGAGCTCGATCCGTCCGCGCGCGGCGAGATCGTTCCCGGGCTCGACGACGAGCACGAGCTCGTCCTCGTAGAGCGGTGTGCTCTCGATGTCCGCATGCCGCAGCGACCGCACGAGGCCGAGGTCGACCCGCTCGCGGAGGACGAGCTCGAGGACCTCCTCGGAGTGGCCGGTCCGCACGCTCACCTGCACACGGGGGTGTCCGAGCGCGAAGCGCTTGAGGAGCGAAGGGAGAACGTACGTGCTCACCGCCGGCGCCGCCCCGAGAGCCAGCCTCCCGGCCCCGCCCCGCTCGAACGCGTTCACCAGCCGGCGGCCGTCCGCGAGCGTCTCGAGCGCGCGCACCGCGTAGGGGAGGAACGCCTCGCCCGCTTCTGTGAGGCGCATGCCCCGCGACGTGCGTAGGAAGAGCGCCGCCCCCAGGTCCTGCTCGAGCCGCTGGAGGCGCGCCGTGAGGGCGGGCTGCGTGACGAACAGCGTGTCGGCGGCGCGGCTCACGCTCCCGCTTCGCGCCACCTCGATGAACGCAGTCAGCTGCGCGAGGAGCATGGCATAAAGCATATCTATGCCATCAATCGAAAGAAACGATTGCGTATATACCGCCTCGGCGTTTTACCATCGTGTGATCGGCTACTTAGGCGTCATGCGCACAGCGACGATCGACAGACCGACCAAGCCCCTGCTGGGAGAGGCGGTCGAGCGCCGGGAGGCGTCGGTCCTCGTCCTCAGCACCGCCGAGCTCGCGGATTGCACCTGCCCGGACTGGTGCGAGCGCGACCACGACCGGGACTAGCCTCGTGGAGGTGACGGTTGAGGGGGTTGAGCTTCGCGCGCCCGTCCCGGGGCGCGGTGAGGAGATCCTGACGGGTGAGGCGCTCGCCTTCGTGGCGGGGCTCCAGCGGCGCTTCGACCCGACGCGCAGGGAGTTGCTGCGCCGGCGCGCCGAGCGGCAGGCGCGGCTCGACGCGGGCGAAGCTCCCGACTTCCTGGCCGAGACGCGCGAGACTCGCGAAGGGGATTGGCAGGTGGAGCCGGTCCCGGACGACCTCCAGGACCGGCGCGTCGAGATCACGGGGCCGGTCGAGCGCAAGATGATGATCAACGCGCTCAACTCGGGCGCGCGCTGCTTCATGGCGGACTTCGAGGACGCCAACTCGCCGACGTGGGAGAACTGCGTCGCCGGCCAGGCGAACCTCGTCGACGCGATCGAGCGCACGATCGAGCTCGAGACCCCCGACAAGACGTACCGGCTGGCCGACGAGGTGGCGACGCTGATCGTCCGCCCCCGCGGCTGGCACCTGCCCGAGCGGCACGTGCTCGTGGACGGCGAGCCCGTCTCCGCCTCCCTCTTCGACTTCGGGCTCTACTTCTTCCACAACGCGCAGCGTCTGCTCGGGCGCGGCAGCGGCCCTTACCTCTACCTCCCGAAGCTCGAGAGCCGTCTGGAGGCGCGCCTCTGGAACGACGTCTTCGACTTCGCCGAGGAGGAGCTGGACGTCCCGCACGGCTCGATCAAGGCGACCGTCCTCATCGAGACGATTCTGGCCGCCTTCGAGATGGACGAGATCCTCTTCGAGCTGCGCGAGCACTCGGCCGGGCTGAACGCCGGCCGCTGGGACTACATCTTCAGCATCATCAAGAAGTTCCACGACCGGCCGGAGTTCGTCCTCCCCGACCGGGCGCAGGTGACGATGACCGTGCCGTTCATGCGGGCGTATACGGAGCTGCTCGTCAAGACGTGTCACCGCCGCGGTGCGCACGCGATGGGCGGGATGGCCGCCTTCGTACCGAGCCGGCGCGACCCGGAGGTGAACGAAACCGCTCTCGCGGGGGTGCGCGAGGACAAGGTCCGCGAGGCGAACGACGGCTTCGACGGCACGTGGGTCGCCCATCCCGACCTCGTTCCCGTCGCGACGGAGGAGTTCGACCGCGTCCTCGGCGAGCGGCCGAACCAGGTCGAGCGCCTACGGGAGGAGGTCTCCGTAGAGGCGGGCGACCTCCTCGACGTGCGCGTCCCGGGCGGCGACGTCAGCGAGGACGGCATCAGGAACGACGTCAGCGTCGGCCTGCGCTACCTGGAGTCCTGGCTCCGGGGTGTGGGCGCGGTAGCGATCTACAACCTCATGGAGGACGCGGCGACGGCGGAGATCGCCCGGTCACAGGTCTGGCAGTGGGTGCGCCACGGGCGCGTCGAGGGGGAGAGGGTGCGCCGCTTCGCCGACGAGGAGCTCTCCGAGGCAGGCGAGGGTCGCTGGGAGGACGCGCGCGAGGTCTTCGAGTCGGTCGCGCTCTCCGAGGAGTTCGTCGAGTTCCTGACGCTGCCCGCCTACGAGAAGCTCGACTAGGAAGGAGAGGGACATGGATCGCTGGGACGGCATCGAGCGTCCGTATTCGGAGGAGGACGTCGAGCGGCTGCGCGGCTCGGTGCAGGTCGAGCACACGCTCGCCCGGCTCGGCGCCGAGCGGCTCTGGCGCCTTCTGCACGAGGAGCCGTACGTCCCCGCCCTCGGAGCCATGACTGGTGCCCAGGCCGTGCAGATGGTCAAGGCCGGCCTGAAGGCGATCTATCTCTCGGGGTGGCAGGTGGCGGCCGACGCGAACGTCGCCGGCCAGACGTATCCCGACCAGAGTCTCTACCCGGCGAACAGCGCCCCCGCGCTCGTGCGCCGGCTGAACCAGGCGCTGCTCCGCGCGGACCAGATCGAGTGGGCCGAAGGCGGGAACGGAAACCGCCGCTGGCTCGCGCCCATCGTCGCCGACGCGGAGGCGGGCTTCGGCGGCGCCCTCAACGCCTTCGAGCTCATGAAGGCGATGATCGAGGCGGGAGTCGCGGGAGTGCACTTCGAGGATCAGCTCGCCTCGGAGAAGAAGTGCGGCCACCTCGGCGGAAAGGTCCTGGTCCCGACGCGCCAGTTCATCCGCACGCTGGCGGCGGCGAGGCTCGCGGCCGACGTCTGCGGCGTGCCCACGCTGCTCGTCGCGCGCACGGACGCGGACAGCGCGACGCTCCTCACGACCGACGTCGACGAGCGCGACCGGGCCTTCCTCACGGGCGAGCGCACACCGGAGGGCTTCTTCCGCGTCCAGGGCGGGCTCGAGGCCGCCGTGGCGCGCGGCCTGGCCTACGCCCCGTACGCGGACCTCATCTGGTGCGAGACCTCGACGCCCGATCTCGGTGAGGCGCGCGAGTTCGCCGCGGCGATCCACGAGCGCTTCCCGGGGAAGCTCCTCGCCTACAACTGCTCGCCGTCGTTCAACTGGAGGCGCCACCTCGCCGACGACGAGATCGCCACGTTCCAGCAGAAGCTCGGCGAGCTGGGCTATCGCTTCCAGTTCATCACGCTCGCCGGCTTCCACGCGCTCAACGAGTCGATGTTCGAGCTCGCTCAGGGCTACGCGGCCGAGGGCATGGCGGCCTACGTTCGCCTCCAGGAGCGCGAGTTCGGTCTCGAAGACTCGGGCTACACGGCCACGCGCCACCAGCGCGAGGTGGGGGCCGGCTACTTCGACCTCGTGGCGCAGGCCGTGTCCGGCGGCGAGAGCTCGACGCTCGCGCTCCGGGGCTCGACCGAGGAGGCGCAGTTCGCCAAGGAGGAGGAGCTCGCGGAGGCGCTCGGAAACCTGAGCGAGCCGTAGGCTTCGCTCTCAGGCGGCGACGTCGTCGCAGGACGACTCGCCCGGGAGGAGCGGCCTGAACGCGACCGCGTAGAGCGCGCCGGCGCTTCGCCAGCGTGTGAGCTCGCTCGCCCGGCGGGCATCCGCGAGGACGCGCTCCAGCTCCGCGCCGCGGACGATCGCGCACCCCGGCGAGAGGGCGCCGGCCGGCCATGTGAACGTGGTCGGGTCCGGATCGAACTCGTGATCCGGCACCACGACGTCCTTAACCGGCGTTGCGAAGGCGGCCAGCGCGTCCGGCTCGTAGCGCCGCTCGCCGGTGACCGGCAACGCGCTGAGGGCCGACTCGAGGCGCAAGGCCGCGCCGGAGCCGTCCGGGAGGCCGACGGTGCGCGGCTCCCCGTCGGCGAACGCCGTCACGACCGTGACGCCGCCGTCGGGGACGGTCTCGTCCGGCTCGGGGTCGAGGACGCTCGCGGCGCGAACGTCGGCGAGCACGTCCTCGACACGCTCTGGCGAGATGCGCGAGCAGCTGAAGGTCGGCAGCGCGGGCCCCGGGTAGACGGCGGGCAC
This sequence comes from Gaiellaceae bacterium, assembly GCA_050697555.1. GTDB lineage: Bacteria > Actinomycetota > Thermoleophilia > Gaiellales > Gaiellaceae > DASQWP01. The sequence goes on from JBOHAD010000045.1 coordinate 11,354, forward strand.
GGGGTCGGGCCTGAACACCCGCCCGTCCGAGTAGAGGGCGAGCGCCAGCGAGGTGTGCGCCGGCCCGGGAGGCAGAGGGCCGCCCGCGAGCCGCCCGACCTTGAGCACGAGCCCCTCCGGGGCGCTCGGAGGCTCGCCGCGCGCGTCGCCCTCGACGCCGCAGCCCGCGGCGAGCGCTGTGCCGAGGATGAGCAAAAGCATCATGTGCACGTCTACTTGGACTGCGAAAGCGGTCGTACGGTTCCCACGCGTCGCTAGACTCGCGCGCCGCAGGCTTCATGCAGCTCTACGACTCGTTCACGCGCGCGAAGCAGGAGCTTCCGCCCCCGCCGGGGCCGATCCGCATATACGTGTGCGGCCCGACCGTCTACCAGCGCATCCACATCGGGAACGCCCGGCCGTTCGTCCTCTCCATGTGGCTCAAGCGCTGGCTCGAGCCCCGGGGCTACGACGTGACGCTCGTCGAGAACGTCACCGACATCAACGACAAGATCTACGAGGCGGCCGCCGCGCAGGGGATCCGCAGCGCCGAGCTGGCCGAGAACGCTACCCGCTGGTACTTCGAGGACACGGAGGACCTCGGTCTCGGCCGCCCCGACGTCGAGCCGCTCGCCACCGAGACGGTGCCCGAGATCATCGCGCTGATCGAGGAGCTCGTCTCGCGAGGGCTCGCTTACGAGTCGGGCGGCGACGTCTACTTCCGCGTCGCCGCGTTCCCGGAGTACGGCTCGCTCTCCGGCGCCAAGCTCGAGGACATGGTCGCCCAGGAGCCCAGCGACCTGAAGGACGACCAGCGCGACTTCGCGCTCTGGAAGGCGACGAAGCCGAGCGAGGACACCTCGTGGGGCTCGCCGTGGGGTCCGGGCCGGCCCGGCTGGCACATCGAGTGCTCGGCGATGGCGGAGAAGCACCTCGGGCCCGTGTTCGAGATCCACGGCGGCGGGCTCGACCTCCGCTTCCCGCACCACGAGAACGAATTGGCCCAGTCGCGCGGCGCCGGCCGTGAGTTCGCGCGCCTCTGGATGCACAACGGGATGCTCGAGCTCGACGAGGAGAAGATGTCCAAGTCGCTCGGGAACATCGTCTCCCTGCGCGAGGTCCTGGACGAGCACGGGCGCGAGGCGATCCTGCTCTTCTTCCTCGGCGGCCACTACCGGAGCCCGATCGCGTACTCGGACGACGCCATGCGGCAGGCGCGCGCGCAGGCGGAGGACTTCCGCACCGCGTTCCGCGTCGTCGAGCGAGCTGAGGACGTGCCTTCCTGGGACGACTTCGCAGCCGCGCTCGACGACGACTTCTCGACCCCCCTCGCGCTTTCGATCCTGCACGCGTGGCGGTCGGCCGGCGAGCGCGCGCTCCTCCAGCGCGGCCTCCTCATCTTCGGCCTCGGCATCGAGGAGGCGGGCGAAGCTCCTCCGGAGATCCGACGCCTCGCCGAGGAGCGGCAGTCCGCCCGCACGGACCGCGACTTCGCGCGTGCGGACGAGCTCCGAGCCGAGATCGAGCAACGGGGCTGGGAGGTCCAGGACGTCCCCGAAGGTTTCCGGCTCGTCCCCAGAGCGTGACGCGCGAGCTCGTCTACGGCCGGCGGCCGGTGCGCGAGGTGCTCCGCGCCGGGAAGCGCCAGATCCTGGAGCTGCTCGTCACCGAGCGAGCCCTCAAGGCAGAGCCGTGGCTGCGAGAGACGCCGGGCATCCGTCTCCAGATCGTCCGCGAGCGCGCCCTCAACGAGGCTGCCAGCACCATGGAGCACCAGGGAGTCGTCGCCTTCTGCGAGCCGTACCGGTACGCGGACGCCTTCGAGCTCCCCGTCGGCGAGCGCCCGCTCATCGCCTGCCTCGACCAGGTGACCGATCCCCACAACCTCGGTGCCGTGTGCCGGAGTGCCGAGGGCGCGGGCGCGACCGGGGTCGTGGTCGTCGAGCACAACGCGGCCCGAGTCACGGCCGCCGTCTGCAAGGCGTCGGCCGGGGCGGTGGAGCACGTTCGCGTCGCAGTCGTGGTCAACCTGGCCCGCTACCTGGAGGAAATCAAGCGCCCCGATTTCTGGGTCTGGGCGGCCGCCGGCGACGCGAAGACGCCGGTCTGGTCGGCCGACTTCACCACCGGGACGGCGCTCGTCCTCGGCGCGGAGGGACGGGGGCTCCGGCCGGGCGTGCGCCGCGTCTGCGACGACGCCTTCGCCGTCCCGCTCGCCGGCAACGTGGAGTCCCTGAACGTCAGCGTCACGGCCGGCATCGCGCTCTTCGAGGCCGCCAGGCAACGCCGGACATGAGTCGTAGCGGCCCGCTCGCCGCGTTCGCCGCGTTCGGCGTCTTCTGGGGGGCCTGGGGTGTGCTCCTGCCCGACGTGAAGGAGCAGGTCGGGGCCTCGGTCGCCCAGCTCGGTGCAGCCTTGCTCGCGATCGGGCTTGCCGCTCTACCTGCCATGGTCCTCACCGGGCGTCTCGTCGACCGCGTCGGGCCGAGGGCGCTCCCGCCCGCACTGGTTCTCTTCGGCGTCGCCGTCGTGCTGCCCGGGCTCACGGGCTCCGTCTGGCAGCTGGCCCTCGCCCTCGCGCTCGTGGGAGCGACGTCGGGAGCGCTCGACGTCGTCATCAACGTCGCCGCCGCCACCGTCGAGGCCTCGGGCGGAGGGCGGATCATGCAGATCGCGCACGCGCTCTTCTCCGCCGGCTTCCTCGTGGCTGCGATCGGGGTCGGGGTGGCGCGGGACGCCGGCGCCGAGCCGCTGCCCGTTCTCGGCGTGGCCGCGGTCGTCATCGTCGCCGTCGGCGCGCTCAACCGTGGTCATCCGGAGCTGCCCTCCCGCGCAGCCGAGCGACGGCGGCTCGTCTTCTCGCGTCGGCTCCTCCTGCTGGGCGGGCTCTGCGCCGTCGCCTTCGTCGTCGAGAGCGGAATCGAGAACTGGAGCGCCCTCTTCCTCGAGACCGAGCTCGACGCTTCCCCGACCGTAGGCGGTCTCGGCCCGGGTCTGTTCGCGGCCGCGATGGTCGCGGGTCGCTCGCTCGGGCAGGTGCTCGAGGCGCGCGTCGGAGACCGGACTCTTCTGATGGGAGGCGCGTTCACGGCGGCCGGCGGGCTCGCGCTCGCTGCGCTGTCGCCCGGGATTCCTGCAGCCCTCGCGGGGTTCGTCCTCGGCGGCGCGGGAATCTCCGTAGCCGCGCCGACCTTCTTCGGCGCGGCCGGCCGCGGCACGCACGAGGGCGAGCGGGGAAGCGCAGTCGCCTCCGTGACGACGCTCGCCTACCTCGGCTTCCTCACCGGCCCGCCCCTCATGGGCGCTGTCTCGGGCGCTCTCGACCTCCGGGCCGGAATGGCGATGCTCGCCGGGATCGGCGTGGTGCTCGCGCTCGCCACGGCATCCTTAGCAGGCGATGCTCTACCTGTTCGACGGCTACAACATCCTCCACGCCGGGGAGTTCCGTGACCGGCGGGAGCTCGTCGACCGCCTCGCCGACTTCGTCGCCCTGAAAGGAGCACGCGGCGTCGTCGTCTTCGACGGCGTGGGGGAGGAAGCCGTGGTCGGGCCGCTCGAGGTGCGCTTCGCCCAGCCGGCCGACGCGCTCCTCGAGCGGCTGGCCGCCGAGCACCGCTCGCGCGAGGAGGTGTGGGTGATCTCGTCCGACCGCGCGATCCGGGGAACGACCGGGCAGGAAACTCGCCGCCGCTCGTCGAAGACCTTCCTCCGCGAGCTCGGCGCCGGCCGCGAGAAGCCGCCGGCCGGACGCTCCCGGATCGAAGACTCGCTCGACCCCGAGACCCGCGACCGGCTCGAGCGTTTTCGCCGCAGGCGACATTGAAGTTTCCCGGGCGCCCTGCTACGATCGAAACCTCAAGTTGAGGGTTAGGGTTAGCGGGAGAGGCTAGGAGGCTCTCCTTCACACCACAAGTCCAGGAGGAAGCCGTGCCTCGCCGTCAGCTCGCCGCCACCGCTCGGACCTCTCAGGAGAAGTCCCAGCGAGAGCTCGCAGACCTCCAGCTCGTCCTCCGCGCCCGCAACGACGACGGCACCGCGATGGACGCGCTCATCCGGCGCTACACCGGCTTCGTGCGTCTGAAGGCGAGCTCGTACTTTCTCGCGGGCGGGGATTCCGACGACCTGATCCAGGAGGGCATGATCGGGCTCTACAAGGCGGTGCGGGACTTCCGCTCGGACAAGGAGACGTCCTTCCGCAGCTTCGCCGAGCTCTGCATCACCCGGCAGATCATCACCGCGATCAAGACGGCCACTCGTTACAAGCATGCACCGCTCAACACCTACGTGTCCTTCAGCCAGACGCCGGCCGGCCAGGAGGACGGGGACTGCACGCTCGGCGACGCGCTGCCCGGGCCCGGGGTTCAGGATCCCGCCGTCTGCGTCATCTCCACGCAGGAGCTCCAGAGCCTCGTCTTCTCGCTCGGCACGGGCCTCTCGCCACTCGAGAGCGAAGCCCTTCGCCTCTACCTGGAGGGACTCTCGTACGAGCAGATGGCCGAGGACCTCGGCTGCGACACGAAGACGATCGACAACGCCCTTCAGCGCGTGAAGCGGAAGGTGCTCCAGCACCAGCGCTCGCGCCAGGTCCTCGACTGACCAGCGCTACCATTCCGGAGCGCCGGAGTAGCTCAGCTGGTAGAGCAAGCGCCTTGTAAGCGCTAGGTCGTGGGTTCGAGTCCCGCCTCCGGCTTTAGGAAATGCCGGTCACAAGTGTTTCCGGGATTTCCTCTTCGTCAATCCTCCAGATCGAAAGCCTTCGGAGAGAGCGCGGGATGCTCTGAGGACTGTCCGGGCTAACTGACATCCAGTTCCGGGGTCGACGAAGGCTCGCCCTGCTGCCCACGGTTCGGGAGCGGGACGGGAGCGCCCTGTCAGACTTGCTCTACCGGTGTGGGCTCGAGCGAGCGGGAGAGGCGCTCAACAGTTGGGCTCGCGCTCGACGCGTCTGAAGCGGCGCCCACAAAGAGCGCAGCTACGAGCAGCATGGCGCTCGGTAAGGCAACGGCCAGGTAGGCAAGTAGTGCGATGAGCCAGATCGGCATCTTCGACTCCTTCCGCTGCCAAGGCTACGTGGCCGATTCGCGCCCGTGGGTCGCCAACCGGTTGCTATCGCGTTCCAGCCCGGGGAACACCTCCCGCATCCTGGTCCACAAAGCTGTGAAGAGTCGCTCGTGCGAGATGACCACTCACAGCGCAGGCGCAGGCTTCGGAGCCTAGTGGAGAGGGAACCGGCCGCCGCAGGTACTCGGGGGGAATGAGCCCTTGCGGCCACCCCGGGACAAGTGGAGGGGCATTGTCAGCAGCCTTCCCTCGGTCGGTTCCCTCGTGGCAAGACTAGCGCGCTGGCCGAATGCTGTTAGCCAACAAGCTGGGTGATGAGAGAACCTCATCGCCCCTCGCGCGAGAACATCCGCCTCGATACCGAGATCGTCAGGCTCCTCTCGGAACTCCTGAGACCCTTCGACCAGAGATCGCTCCTCTGATTCCCGAGCTCTTCGATTTCCCGAGCGAGCAAGACGAGGGGGCGTCCTCTATGCCATTGAGCCAACGGACCATCGCGGCGATGGTGCCTTCCGCTCCGGTTGCTGGAAGTTGCTCGAGGTCGCGGGTTCGAGTCCCGCCTCCGGCTTCTACGGCCGGGTGCCTAACGGCACTTGGCGGAGCCGGAGTCGCTGAACCGGCCTCCCGGGTCCGGGACGAACCGCCAGTCGTAGCTCCGTTTGTGCAGCGTTAGCTTGAGGACGCCGAACGTTCTCGCGTTCCGGGCGGCGCTCCCGATTAGGCGCTTCCTGAAGCCTTGCAGGCTCTCGCCGCCCGTCCCGACGACGAACTGGCGGATGCCGCGTGCTTGATCGAGCCCGCCGATTGGGTTGAGCGGGTGGAAGCGCTCGTAGTTCTGGGCGTGGCCGCTGAGGACGAGCTCGGCGCCGGCGTCGTAGAGCGCCTGCCAGAGGGGTTCCGTGCTGAGAGTGGACTGCCCGGCAGAGCTGAAGCGCGGCTCGTGCCAGAAGGCGAGCGTACACGCCGCCGGGTTGGCGGCGAGGTCGGCGCGGAGCCACTGCTCCTGGGGGGAGCCGGCATCGCAACTCAGCACGCCCGGGCAGTTGCTGTCCAGCGAGACGATGTGCCATCCGCCGAGATCGAAGCTGTACCAGAGGGAGCCTGCGGGCCTGGCTCGAGCGCCCCAGTAGCGGCGGTAGCCGCCCCCGCCGAAGCGATCCTGCTCCTTCCCAGGCGCCGGGTAGCTGATCGCTTTGAAGCGCCCCCAGCTTGGGTGGTAGCTCCTCCGGTACTTCCAGAGCTGGCCGTCCTCGTTCTGGACGTCGCCGAGAACGAGCACGGCGTCCGGCTCGAGGCTTTCGACGAGCGCCGCGGTGTGCCCTTGCCGACATTTCGTCGCCGTCCCGAAGCCCGCCTCGAAGGACTTCGATTGAGGGTCGCACGCGATATCGCCGGCTGCGACGAGGACGGGGTCGCTGACCGACTCCACGCGCGTTACCCGGTCGAGCCGGCCGACGTCGGCGCGATCCCGGCCGGAGCCGCCGTCGATCCGGTCGGGAAAGCCGTCGCGGGCGCGCAGCGTGTCGTTCCCCGGTCCGCCGTAGAGACGATCGGCGCCGGGGCCTCCAGTGATCACGTCGTCGCCAGGGCCCCCGAAAATCACGTCGTCCCCCGCCCCGCCGGTGATGACGTCGTCGCCGCCCAGCCCGCAGATGACGTCGTCGATGCGCGTTCCATTGAGTACGTCGTCCGCATCGGTGCCGATGGCGGTGCAGGTGTGACGCCTCCCGCTGGGATCCGCGATCACGACCGGGTCTGCCGAGGCGCCGGGGGTCACCCCGGGCCCGCGAATCTGCGCGTCAGCCGCCTCGTCGGAGCCGGGGTCGTTCCCGAGGACGACGCCTACGCCGGCCCCGATGCCGGCGGCGAGCACGAGGACTGCCGCCGAGGCGACCAGGCCGGGCCGCCACCTCCGTCGCGGACGTGCCCTCCGTCTGGGAACGGTGGGCGTCGGCCGGGGCCGCGGCACTTGGACAGGCTCGGGTGCTACCTCGGCCGAGGGCCGGGCGGTCTCCTGGGCAGGTTCGGGCGCCTGTTCGGAGGGCTCCCCGGGAAAGGGCTTGAGCGTCCACTCCGTCGATCCGACGATGTCACGCTCGACCGAGACCCATTTCTCCGGCTGGCTGCTCACGTCATTCCGTGCCGCCTCTGCTTCTCGAGACCGCCGCGGCTTGCCGCCCGCGAGCGATCATCTCGAATTCGGTCGTCACAGCGATAGCAGATCCCGTCTGCGGCCGTGGCCGCCGGCATGCCGCTGCTCCCGCTGGGTCATGGCGTTGACAGGTGTCGGGCTTCGCGAGAAGGTTGCGCGATGACCGTGGAGGCGGGCGGGCGCCCGCGGCCGAGGCTCGGGCTGGCGCTCTCGGGCGGCGGCTTTCGCGCCGCTTTCTTTCATATCGGAGTCCTCGCGCGCATGGCCGAGATGGGCATGCTCCGGCGGGTCGAGGTGATCTCGACGGTCTCCGGCGGTTCGATCGTGGGCGCCCTCTACTACATCCACGTGCGCGCGCTCCTCCAGGCGATCCCGGATGACGAGATCACGGACGGGCACTACGCCGACATCGTCGAGCGCATCGCGGAGACCTTCCTGCGCGGCGTCGAGACGAACCTGCGCGGGCGTACGTTCCGCGACCTCCGCAAGAACGTCCGCATGGCGCGGAACGACTACTCCCGCAGCGACCGGCTCGGCGAGCTCTACGACGAGACGTTCTACCGCCCCGCGTGGAACGAGCGCCGCGACGAGATGATCGAGATGAGGGAGCTCCTGATCGTCCCCGCCGGTGAGGGGCGGGACTTCAACCCCGTCAAGGGGAACCCAGGACGGAACGCCCCGGTTCCAATCCTGATGATCAACGCCACCTCTCTGAACACGGGCCACAACTGGCGCTTCGAGGCCGTCGGCATGGGCGAGCCCGATCGCGCCGGGGCTGTCCCGGAGGAGCAGGCGGCCCGGGAGGACCCGCTCGAGGACGCCCGGCGCGAGGTCGATCGCAACGAGCGCCTCCGGTGGACGCGCTACGACCTGCTTCCCAAGAACCAGGCGAACTTCGAGCTCGGGTACGCCGTCGCCGCCTCTGCGTGCGTGCCGACGCTCTTCCATCCACTGCCGGTCACCCGCCTCTTCCAGGCTCCGGACAGGAAGCCGATTACCGTGCAGCTCGTCGACGGCGGTGTGCACGACAACCAGGGGATCGAAGGGCTCATCGAGTACGACTGCGATCCGATCGTCGTCAGCGACGCCTCGGGCTACCTCCCGGACGACCGTGATCCGGCGACCCGGATTCCGGCGGTCGCAGGGCGCACGCTCGGCATCTACGGCGACCGCGTCCGGGAGGAGCAGCTCATCAACGCGCGTCTGGACCGGGACGAGACCCGCTTCGGGCTCATGCACCTGCGCAAGGGCATCGCCGGCTTCGCCCTCTCGCCCACCTGGGAGGATG
>JBOHAD010000046.1:0-19266 GCA_050697555.1 Gaiellaceae bacterium
CTGATCGGTGCGGCCCGGCCCTCGATCTCCGACCCGTTCCTCCCCAAGAAGGTCGAGGAGGGGCTGTACGGCGAGATCCGCGAGTGCATCGGCTGCAACGTCTGCGTCATGAAGGCGGAGTGGGGCAGCCACATCGGCTGCACGCAGAACGCGACCGCCGGCGAGGAGTACCGGCGCGGCTGGCATCCTGAGCGCTTCGAGCCGGCCGAGAATCGCAACCGGGACGTCCTCGTCGTCGGCGCCGGCCCGGCGGGTCTCGAGTGCGCGATCGTCCTCGGGAAGCGTGGGTTCGGGCGTGTCCACGTCGTCGAGGCGGAGGCTGAGATCGGCGGGTGCATGCGCTGGATTCCGCAGCTGCCGGGGCTCGGCGAGTGGGCGCGCGTCCTCAGCTGGCGCGCCGTGCAGCTCTCGAAGCTGCCGAGCGTCGAGGTGATTACGGGCGCGCGTCTCGGCGCGCAGGACGTGCGCGAGTACGGTGCCGAGATCGTCGTCATGGCCACCGGCGCGCGGTGGGCGGGTGACGGGCGCAACTACCTCACGCACGAGCCGATTCCCGGCGCGGACGCCTCGCTCCCGCACGTCCTGACACCGGAGCAGGTCATGCTCGAGGGAAAGGTCCCGCCGGGCGGGCGGGTCGTCGTCTTCGACGGCGAGGGCTACTTCACGGCCGCCGGCCTGGCGGAGAAGCTCGCCGGCGAGGGCTTCTCCGTCGAGCTCGTGAGCTGCCTGGACAAGGTCGCGCCGGTCTGCGACGAGACCCTCGAGGGGCCGCTCCTCCGGCAGCACCTGCACGACCTCGGGATCGACCAGCGGGCGGGCGTGATGCTGTCCGGTATCGAGCCGGGCCGCCTGGGGGCGACGGACGAGTTCGGCGACGAGCTCGAGCTCGAGGCGGATGCGGTCGTCCTCGTGACCCAGCGTCTCTCGAACGAGGGCCTCTACCTCGAGCTCAGGGCCGACGAGGAGGCGCTCCGCGCCGAGGGTGTCGACGCCGTGTACCGGATCGGCGATTGCGCCGCGCCGCGCATCCCCGCAGAGGCGATCTTCGACGGCCACCGCCTCGCCCGCGAGATCGACTCGCCCGATCCCGCCGTCCCCCTCCCCTACAAGCGCGAGCGGATCGTCTTCGAGCCGGTCGAGAGCTAGTGGCGTCGAGCCTCGAACGGGGTCAGACCCCGTCACGGAAGGAGCACACCTTCGTGCCGAGTTCCCGCAGGGGTCAGACCCCAATACGGAAGCGTCAAGACTTCGCACCGGCTTCAGCGCCGAGGGTCCTCGAAGGAGACTGAGTGGCGATCCGCACAGATTTCCCGCGGCGCGTCCGCGAGATCGAGCACACCTGGATCACGCTTCCGGACGGGATACGGCTGGCCGCCCGCATCTGGCTCCCCGACGACGCGGAGGACGATCCCGTGCCGGCGATCCTCGAGTACCTCCCCTACCGCAAGAACGACGGAACGGTCGTGCGCGACGCGCAGCGCCAGCCGTACATGGCGGGTCTCGGCTACGCGACCGTGCGCGTCGACATCCGGGGCACCGGCGAGTCGGACGGGATCCTCGAGGACGAGTACACCGAGCAGGAGCAGGACGACGCCGTCGGGGTGATCGCCTGGCTCGCCGAGCAGCCCTGGTGCACGGGCGCCGTCGGCATGTGGGGGATCTCCTGGGGCGGCTTCAACGCGCTCCAGATCGCCGCCCGCCGGCCGCCGGCGCTCCGGGCGATCATGACGCTCTGCTCCACGGACGACCGCTATGCCGACGACGTCCACTACCGCGGCGGCTGCGTGCTCGCGCTCGACATGGTGCACTGGGCGTCCTCGATGCTCTGCTGGAACGCGCGGCCGCCCGACCCGCGCCTCGTCGGCGACGCCTGGCGCGAAACGTGGCTCGACCGGCTGGAGCGGACGCCGCCCTACATCGAGGTCTGGCTCGGCCACCAGCGCCGCGACGCGTACTGGAAGCACGGGTCCGTCTGCGAGGACTTCGGCGCAATCGAGTGCCCGGTGTATGCCGTGGGCGGCTTCGCCGACGGCTACACGAACGCCCTTCCGCGGCTCCTCGCTGGCCTCTCGGTTGCGCGCAAGGGCCTGGTCGGGCCCTGGGCGCACGCCTTTCCCGACGACGCCTTCCCCGGGCCGAGCATCGGCTTCCTCCAGGAATGCGTCCGTTGGTTCGACCACTGGCTCAAGGGGATCGACGCCGGCGTGATGGACGAGCCGATGCTCAGGGTCTGGATGCAGGAGTCGGTCGAGCCACGCCCGTCCTTCGAGCTGCGGCCGGGTCGCTGGGTGGCGGAGCCGTCGTGGCCCGCGGCCGGGATCGAGACGCGCGCCTGGCAGCTTCCCGGGGAGGGCGAGCGCCCGATCCGCGGCGTCCAGTCGGCGGGCACGGAGGCCGGTGCCTGGACGGCCGAGGGCCAGTCGGCCGACCTCGCGCCCGACCAGCGGCCTGACGACGCCGTCTCGCTCGTCTTCGACTTCGAGCCGCTCGGCGAGCCGCTGGAGATCCTCGGCTTTCCCGAGGTCACGCTCGCACTCGCCTCGGATCGGCCGAACGCGCTCGTCTGCGTCCGTCTCTGCGACGTCTTCCCGGACGGGACGTCCGCGCTCGTCACGCGCGGCGTCCTGAACCTCACGCACCGGGAGAGCCACGAGGAGCCGACCCCGCTCGAGCCGGGAAGGCGCTACGACGTGCGGGTGCCGCTCGACTTCATGGCGCACTCGTTTCCCGCCGGCCACCGGCTTCGCGTGGCCGTCTCGCCCACATACTGGCCCTGGGCGTGGCCCTCCCCCGAGCCGGTGACGCTCACCGTCTTCCCGCCGGGCTCGCGTCTCGCCTTGCCGGTTCGTCAGCCGCGGCCGGAGGACGAGGAGCTCCTTGCGTTCGAGGAGCCCGAGCACTCCGCTCCCCTCGAGGTGGAGTCGCTCGCTGCCGGCCCCGAGGGGCGGTTCCTCCAGCGCAACCTCGCCACCGGCCTCGTGGAGCACGTCTTCGACTGGAACCTCGGGGGAGCGCAGCGCTTCGTCCCCATCGACCTCGTCTCCGAGGACACGAGCCACACGGTCTACTCCATCGTCGAGGGCGACCCGCTGTCGGCTGCGGTCCGCTTCCGCGCGACGAGCGGCATGTCCCGAGGCGCCTGGAGGACGCGAGCGGAGGTCGAGAGCACGATGACGGCCGACGCGGAGGCCTTCCACGTCACGACGGAGCTCGACGCCTACGAAGGCGACGCCCGCGTCTTCGCGCGCGCGTGGGCGTTCCGCTTCCCGCGCGACCTGGTCTAGGGCCGGGAGACGCGGAAGTAGTCGCAGCCCGAGAGGTTGGCGCGGAGCGCGTGGCCGTCGACGACCGCGTCGAGGCGAAGGCGCTCGGGCGACCACTCGTCCTCGCCCACGCGAAAGAGGCCGTCCTCGAGCGGCGTCAGCGCGTCCTCGGCGCCCTTCGGGTACGCGAAAATGAGGCGGTCTCGCCGGAGGAGGATGCGGAAGTTCGTGAGCCAGGGGTTGTAGGCGCGGTAGTGACCGGGGTAGGCGCTCCACCCGGGCGGCGGCTTGCCGGCGTCGAGCCGGCGGGCTCCCTCGCGCACGTAGGCATCGGAGCCGTGAGAGGCCGCGATCACCGTGTCGTTCTCTCGCTCGAAGGCGAGCGAAAAGAGCGCGAAGTCCGGGTGGTCGACGAGGAAGCGGTCGCCACGACGGCGCTCGAGCGCAACCCGCCCGCCGCTGTGCTCGACGAGGAGCCGCTCCCCTTCCGCGGAGACCACCAAGCGCCGTCCCGCGCCCGAGTACGCGCCGGCGTAGTCCTCCGCGTTCTCGACCACGAGAGGGTCTGCGACGGCTGGTGGCGTCGTTGCGCCGCGGTAGAGGTCGAGCGCGACCTCCGCCACCTCCTCCGTGAGGTTGCCCTCGTCGGTGCTGTTGACGAGCACGACGACGCCGAGCCCCGCTTCGAGGTCGCCGAGCATCGTGGAGCCGAACCCAGGCATGGAGCCGCCATGGCGGACGAGCCGGCCGCGGCTCTCGAGCCCGTACCCGTACGTCCAGTCGTCGCCTTCCCGCAGCATCAGCTCGAACGACTCCTCGGAGAGGAGCCCACGCCCGCGGTTCAGGAGCGCCCGCAGGAAGACGGCGAGATCGTGTGCGGGTCCCGCCAGTGAGCCGTCGGCTGTGCTCGTCTCCAGCCAGGTCGCCGGGACCCAGGGATCATCACGGCGGTGCGGACGGTCGTCGTACCAGCGCTCGTGGCCGACGGCGAGGCGCTTGCGCGTCTCGCTCGTCACGGCTGGGTCGGTGGCAGTCATGCCGAGCGGCTCGAGAATACGCTCGCGCAGTAGCTGCGGGTACGGTCGTCCCGTCGCCTCCTCGAGGAGATAGCCGAGCGTCCGGTAGCCGACGTTGGAGTAGTGGAAGCGCTCGCCCGGCGGGAAGCCGGTTTCCGTCTGGCGGAGCGCCCAGACGTCGAAGCGGGAATCGGCGCTCGCGTCCGAGCCCACGACGATCCCCGCGGTGTGCGTGAGCAGGTGATGGAGCGCGATCGGACCGTGCTGCGAGCGGACGTCGAACCAGGGCAGGTACCGGGCGACCGAAGCCTGCAGGTCGATGAGCCCCTCGTCGCGCAGCTGGAGCAGCAGGACGGCCGTGAACGTCTTGCCGATCGACCCGAGCTCGAAGACCGTCTCCGGCGCGACAGGACGGCGCGCGGCCAGGTCGGCGTGGCCGAACGTCGCGGTTGCGAGAACGCGGTCGCGGTCGGTCACGGCCAGCGAGAGCCCGGGGAGACGGCGAACGGCGAGGAGTTCCTCGACGAACGGGCTCAGCGCGCGAAACGGCATGGGACGGACGATATGGTCCGCCGGTGATCGACTGCGACATCCACCCGCAGATCGGTGACCCCGAGGAGCTACTTGCGTACGTCGAGCCGGCACAGCGCGAGTGGTTCCGCGGGCAGACGTACTACGGCCTTCCCGGCTATTCGTGGGCGCATCCGAGCTCCTGGTTCCGCCAAGACCTCGAGCACGACGGGCGGCCGCCCGGCTCCGACGTCGAGGCGGTGCGGCGCGAGCTCCTCGACCCGGCCGGCATCGACGTCGGCGTCCTGAACGCCGATGATGCGATCCTCGTTTCGCTGATGCCGAGCCCCTACCGCGCGGCGGCGCTCGCGCGCGCCCACAACGACTGGCTGCGCGAGCGCTGGCTGGACGAGGAGCCTCGCCTGCGCGCGTCGATCCTCTGTCCCGCCCAGGATCCGCCGGCTGCGGCCGCCGAGATCCGCCGGGCCGCCGAGGACGAGCGCTTCGTCGCCGTCCTGCTGGTGGGAGGCGCCGAGCGTCCGTACGGGGATCCACGCTACCTCCCCATCTTCGAGGCGGCAGAAGAGTGCGGGCTCGCGGTGGCGATCCACACGGGCGGCGAGGGCATGGGTACCGCCGCGCCGCCGGGCGGCGCCGGGCCGGTGAGCTTCTACATCGAGTGGCACACCCTCGGCTCGGCGTGCAGCACGATGTCCCACCTCGTCTCGCTCCTCGTCCACGGGACGTTCGAGCGCTTCCCGACACTCCGCGTGATCCTCCTGGAGGGTGGCCTCGCCTGGCTCCCCGGGATCCTCTGGCGGCTGGACACGAACTGGCGGGCGCTCCGGTCGGAGACGCCCTGGCTCGAGCGCAAGCCGAGCGAGGCGGCGCGTGAGCACGTTCGCTTCTCCACCCAGCCGCTCGAGCACACGGACGGGCACGACGAGCTCCTCTTCGAGCTGCTCGCCGCGGCGGGGGCGCCCGACGTGCTCTGCTTCGCCTCCGACTACCCGCACTGGGACTTCGACGACCCGAACTTCATGCTCAAGCGGCTGCCGGAGGACTGGCGCGAGCGCGTGCTGCACGAGAACGCAGCCGCGCTCTTCGGCGAGCGGCTCGGCCTCGCCCGGGCGTGACCGCCTGGCACGACGTCGGCTCGCTGGACGAGCTCGAGCGCGAAGGGCGGATTGTCGCGCGGGTCGGCGGTCGTGAGATCGGTGTCGTGCGGGATCCGGGGAGCGGCTCGCTGCACGGGATCAGGAACCGCTGTCCGCACCACGGCGGGCCGCTCTGCCTGGGAACGGTGCGGGAGCGCCTGGCGGGCGCTCCCGGCCGCTACGAGCTCGCCGGCCGGAGCGTCCTCCACTGCCCCTGGCACGGCTGGGAGTTCGACCTCGAGACGGGCCGCTGCCTCGACGAGCCGTCGGTGCGCGCGGCCGTCTACTCAGTGCGGGTCGATGGCGAACGCGTCTTCGTGCAGGCGTAGCTACCAGCCGAGCTCGGGAGCTGCGTAGACCGCCTCGCCCTCGACGAGAGTGAGGAGCACGCACGCGTCCGCCACGTGCCCGCCTTCGACTTCGAAGAGGTCGCGGTCGACGACCACGAGGTCGGCGAGCTTGCCGGGCTCGAGCGAGCCCGTCTCCTCCTCGAGGAAGTTCACGTAGGCGGAGCCGCCCGTGAACGCGGCGAGGGCCGTGGACAGGTCGAGTGCCTCGCGCGGGAGGAGGGGGTCGGCGCCGCGATCGTCGGGCCGGATGCGGTTGACGGCCACTTCGAGCTGGTGCAGCGGGTCGGGGGTCGAGACGGTCCAGTCGCTTCCGAAGGCGAGGCGGGCGCCCGCGCGGTGGAGGCTGCCGAAGGGATACATGTACGCGGCGCGCTTCGGGCCGACGAACGGCTCGGTCAGCTCCGTGACGTAGGCCTCGCGGCAGGCCCAGTACGGCTGCGCGTTGGCGACGACGTCCAGCTCGCGGAAGCGCCGCACGTCGTCCGGGTGCACGAACTGGATGTGGGCGAGATGGTGGCGTGCGTCCCGGCGCCCGTTGGCCCGCTGGGCCGCCTCGACCGCGTCCAGCGACTCGCGTACGGCGCGGTCGCCGATCGTGTGCACGTGCACCTGGAACCCCTCGGCGTCGAGCAGCGTCACCATCCGCGCGAGCTCCTCGGGCTCGTGCATGGAGATCCCACGGTTCGCAGAGTCGACGTACGGCTCCAGCATGGCCGCCGTGAAGTTCTCCGCGACGCCGTCCTGGAAGATCTTCGCGCCCCGGATGCGTAGCCGCCCGAGCGAGCCGCGCGCTCGCAGCTCCACGAGCTCGTCGACCTGCTCCTCGCTCTGCCCGCGATCCCAGAGGAGGTTGCCCTCCGTGCGCATCGTCAGCTCGCCTCGCTCCGCCAGCGCGCGGTAGGCGGCGAGCGTCTCGGCCGTCACCGTGGCGTCCTGCCAGGCGGTGATCCCGAGGGCATGCAGCTCCGCCTGGGCCAGGCGGATGCCCTCCTCCCACTCGCCGGCCGTCGTCGGCGGCAGGAGGCGCTCGACCAGCGCCATCGCGCCCTCGTGCAAGGTTCCCTGGGGCCCGCCGCCGGCGTCTCGCTCGACGCGCCCGTCGGCGGGATCCGGTGTGCCGGAGCCCACCTCCGCGAGCGCGAGCGCGCGGCTGCTCACCCAGGCGCTGTGGCCGTCCCGGTTCGTGAGGAAGGCGGGCCGGTCGCCGACGACGGCGTCGAGGTCCTCACGGCTCGGCGTCCCTCCCGGGAAGGAGTCCATCGACCAGCCGTCGCCGACGATCCACTCGCGCTCACCGTGTGCCGCCGCGTAGCGGGTGATCGCCGCCAGGCACTCCTCTCGCGAAACGCAGGCATGGAGGTCGCACTGCAGCTTCGACAGGCCGCCGTGCGGCGGGTGCAGATGCGCGTCCTGAAAGCCCGGAAGCACCATCTTCCCGCCGAGCTCCAGGACGCGCGTCCGAGGGCCTACCAGAGCGTCGATCTCGCCGGCCGTGCCGACGGCCGCGATCCGACCGCCGCGAACGGCGAGAGCCTCGACGCCGGAGCCGCCCGTGAGGACGAGGTCGGCGGGCTCCACGCTAGACCCGGATGCAGGCGGCGCGGTGCCTCTCCGTCGAGGCCGCCACCGGCCGGCGAAGCTCCGGATCGACGTCCTGGCACTCCGGGATCGCCATCGGGCACCGTGGGTGGAAGCGGCAGCCGGCCGGAATCCGCACCGGGTTGGGCGTCTCGCCGCGGAGGATCTCCGGTACCACGCGCTCCCGCGGATCCGGGCGCGGAACCACCGAGAGGAGCGCGCGCGTGTAGGGATGCTGCGCGTTGTCGACGACCTCGCGCGCCGGGCCCTCCTCCACGATTCGGCCCAGGTACATGACCGCGATCCGGTCGGCATAGCGGGCCGCCGTCGAGAGGTCGTGCGTGATCATGAGGATGGCGAGCCCGCGCGCGCGGAGGTCGTCCAGAAGCGCCAGGATCCCCGCCCGCACGGAGACGTCGAGCATCGAGACCGGCTCGTCTGCCACCAGCAGCTCGGGGTGGAGGACGAGGCTCGCGGCGATGGCGACGCGCTGCCGTTGCCCGCCCGAGAGCTCGTGCGGATAGCGGTCGAGATAGAGCCCCGCGGGGGAGAGGCCGGCAAGCTCGAGCGCCTGCTCGGCCTCCCGCCGCCGCTCCTCCTTCGAGCCGATCCCATGGACGAGCAAGGGCTCCTCGACGGTGGCGCGCACGCGGAAGCGGGGGTCGAGGGACTCGTACGGATCCTGGTAGATGAGTTGCATGCGCCGCCGCAGCGGCCGCAGATCCCGGTGCGAGAGCCCGGTGATGTCCTTCCCGTCGAAGCGAATCGCGCCCTCGGCGGGGTCGACGAGCCGGAGCACGCTCTGCGCGGTCGTCGTCTTCCCGCAGCCCGACTCGCCCACGAGAGCCAGCATCTCGCCGCGCCGGAGGGCAAAGGAGACGCCCTCGACGGCGTGCACCCGTTCGCGCGGCCGGCGGCTGAGCGCTCCGACGATGCCGCGCGGGACGTGGTAGTGCGTGACGAGCCCCTCGACCTCGAGGAGCGGCCCGGAGCCGTTCGTCGTCACGCCGGCACCTCGCGGGGCGCCGTGTTCAGGTGGCAGGCGGCCTCGCGCCCGGGACCCACGCCGAGGAGCGCCGGATGCTCCTCGGCGCACGGCGCAAAGGCCCGGTCGCACCGCGGTGTGAAGGGGCAGCCGGCAATCGGCTGGTCGAGCCGCGGTGGTGCGCCCGGGATGGAGGCGAGCTCTCCGTGGCCGTGCAGGTCCGGCGTGGCGGCGTACAGAAGACGTGTGTAGGGATGGCGCGGCTCGTGGTGGAGCGCGTCCACCGGCCCCGTCTCGACGATCTCGCCCGCGTACATGACCGCCGCCCGCCCACACACCTGCGCGACGACGGGGAGGTCATGCGTGACGAGCACGACCGCGAGGTCGAAGTCGTTTGCCAGGGCGGTCAGGAGCTCGAGGATCTGCGCCTGCACCATGACGTCGAGCGCCGTCGTCGGCTCGTCCGCCAGGAGCACCTTCGGGTTGCAGGCGAGTGCCATGGCGAGTGCCGCCCGCTGGCGCATCCCCCCGGAGAACTCGTGCGGGTAGCGGGAGGCGCGGGAGGCGGGGATGCCGACGCGCTCGAGCAGCTCTGCCACGCGCCGCCTGGCCTCCTTGCCCTCGGCGACGCCGTGGAGCTCCATCGGCTCGACGATCTGGTCGCCCACCCGCTTCACCGGGTTGAAGGCGTTCATCGCCCCCTGGAAGACCATGGCGACGTCGCGCCAGCGGTGCGGTCGCGCGCTCCGCTCCCCGCGGACGAGCACGTCCTGCCCGGCGACGAGCACGCGGCCCGCCACGGAGGCGTTCGGAGGGAGCAGGCCCATGACGGCCAGGATCGTCGTCGTCTTTCCGCTGCCCGACTCGCCCACGAGCCCGACCCGCTCGCCGGCCTCGAGCGTGAAGCTCACGCCCCGGACCGCATGCAGCTCGACCCCGCCTTCGAGCTCGAACCAGACGTGGAGGTCCTCGACCTCGAGTACGGGCTCTTGGCTCAGCGTGCCTGCTCCTCCGGGACAGGTCGCAGGCGGAAGTGGCGCACGGACAAATGGCCCACGCGCAGGCGCGGATTGAGAGAGTCCTCGAGCGCGCGTCCGAGCATCGTGCAGGCAAGGACGACCACGACGACCGCGAGCCCGGGCGGGACGACGGCCCACCACGCGTCCACCGAGATCGCGCTCCGGGAGAAGGCGTTCTCGATCAGCTTGCCCCAGGAGATGAGCGTCGGGTCGCCGAGCCCGAGGAACGCGATCGCCGTCTCCGCGAAGATGGCGACCGCGATCGAGAGCACGGTGATGGCGACGAGCAGGGGCGCCACCTGCGGGAGGACGTGGCGGAAGAGGACGCGTGAGTGCCCGGCCCCGAGCGCCCGCGCGCGCTTCACGTACACGCGCTCGCGCACGCTCTTGACCTGCGCGCGCACGACGCGCGCGGTCGTCGTCCAGTAGATGACCCCGATGATCAGGATGATGTTCGTCAGGCTTCGTCCCCAGATCGCGGCGACGACGAGCATGAGCGGGATGTCCGGGATGACGAGGAAGTAGTCGGTGAGCCGCATGAGGACGATGTCCGTCTTGCCGCCGAAGTAGCCGGCCAGGAGCCCGATCGCGCCGCCGATCAGCATGGAGACGAGGGCGGCCGCGAACCCGACGATGAGGGAGACGCGCGCGCCGTGGAGCATGAGCGTGAGCATGTCGAAGCCGGCGTCGTCGAGGCCGAGCCAGTGCCCCGACGACGGCGCCTCGAAGACGTCGCCGACCCTCTCGCGCTCCCCGTAGGGGGCGATGTAGGGAGCGAGCGCGGCGACGGCGACGAAGGCGAGCAGGACGAGCGCGCCGATCGTCGCCTGCGGCTGCGTGCGGATGACCGACCAGACGACGTGGCGACGCCGGCGTGGCTCCTCGAACTGGTCGGGATCCCGGGTCAGGAGCTCGGGTGCTGGGACGCTCGTCATCCGGTGATTCGCGGGTCGAGCTTGAAGTAGAGGAGGTCGGCGACGAAGTTGGCCACGATCACCGAGAGGGTGAGAAGCAGGAACGCGCCCTGGAGCATCGGGTAGTCGCGGTCGAAGACGGCTTCGTAGGTCGCCAGGCCGATGCCCGGGTACGAGAAGACCGCCTCGACGAGGATGTCGCCGCCGATGACGTAGCCGAGCGTGATGGCGGCGAGCGTCACGATGGGGAGCAGCGACGTGCGCAACGCATGCCGGCGCACGATGCCGAAGCTGGAGAGGCCCTTGGCCCGGGCGGTCATGATGTAGTCCTCGCCGAGCGCCTCCAGCATCGAGGAGCGGACGATGAGGGCGTACTGCCCGTAGAGAACGAGCCCGAGCGTCGCCGACGGCAGGATCATGTGCTCGAGCCGGTCGAGCACGACCGTCCACCAGGAGGGGTTCGTGAACTCGATGAACGGGTCGGCGATCCCCGAGGCCGGCAGCGTCCCGGCGAAGAGGATGAGCAGCATGAGCCCGAACCACTGCTGCGGCATGGAGTAGAAGAAGAGCGAGGTCGAGACTCCGCTCCAGTCGAGGAAGGTCCCGCGCCGCCAGGCCGTCAGGACCCCCACGGCGACGCCGAGGACCACGGCGATGAGGTACCCGAGCCCGACCATGGGCAGCGTGTTCAGGATCGGCTGCCTGAGCTCGTTCCACACCGGCTGGCGCGTGACGAACGAGCGCCCGAGGTCGCCCTGGGCGAGTTCCTTCAGGTAGATGCCGTATTGCTCGAGCTTGGACTTGTCCAGCCCGAGCTCCGTGTGGAGCGCCTCCCGGAACTCGGGCGTGCAGTTGCGGCAGGAGCGGAGGCTCGAGGTGGCGTCCCCGGGAGCGGCGCGGAAGAGGACGAAGTTGAGCGTGACGGCGACGAACACCGTCATCAAGGCGAAGAGCGTCCGCTTGACGACGTAGTCGGCGCCGCGCACGAGCGTCCGTCCTCCTCGGTGTCCTAGCCCGGTCTCATCCCACCTGGTGGGGGTCGGTCCAGGGCAGCTTCGAGTACGCGGTCAGATCGGGATGGAAGCCGTCCCAGTTGTTCCGCCAGACGGTGATGTAGTCGAGCGTGGCGATGTGGATGTACGGGCGATCGCGGGCGTGGATCTCCTGCATCTCCCAGACGATCTGCTTGCGCTCCTCCTGGTCGACGGTGACGCCCTGCTCGCGGTAGAGCTCGTCGTACTCCTCGTTGCAGTAGCCCGTGTCGCTCCAGCCGCCCCACTGGTCGCACGTCGTCACGGAGAGGACGAAGTCGGGATCGAGGTAGCCGACCCAGCTCCACATGGCGAGGTCGAAGGACTCGTACTTGGAGTCGGGCTTCAGGATCTCCTCGAAGGCCGTCGTGTCGTCCAGAGCCTTCGGCGTCACCTTGATGCCGACCTGCTCGAGGCCCCTCTGGATGATCTCGAACGAGCGCTGCACGCCCTGCACGCCGGTGGGCGTGATGATCTCGTACGCCATCGGCTCGCCCTCCTCGTCCCGACGGATGCCGTCGGAGCCCCGCTCGTACCCGGCCTCGTCGAGGATCTGGTTGGCCCTGTCGATGTCGTACGGGAGCGGTTCGACGTTCGGGTTCACCCACTCGCCGGCCTGCGGGGCGACGATGCTCGCCACCGGCTGGGCGTACCCCGCGTAGACGACCTCGGCGATCTCCTCGCGGTCGATCGCGTGCTCGAAGGCCTCGCGCACCTCGGGGTCGAGGAGCTCGCGGTTGTTCGGCTTGTCGGGGTTCGAGTTGAAGATGACGTTCTTCGTGTCCGTGCTCTCCACGTTCGAGACGACGACGTCCTCGTTGGCCTCGAGCGTGGGGATCGCGTTGAAGGGCACCTCCTCGAGGTAGTCGAGCTCGCCGGCCTCGAAGGCGGCCAGGAGGGCGTCCTCGTTCTCGAAGTGCTGGTAGCCGACCGCGTCGACGTTCGGCTCGGTCCCGTAGTAGTTGGGGTTCTTCTCGAAGATCGTCGTCCCCTTGCGGTCGAAGCGCGCGACGACGAAGGGGCCGGCCCCGACGACGGGCAGGTCCTCCTGGAGGTTCCAGGCCTTCAGTCCCCGACCGTTGTTGCCGACGTGCTCCGCCCAGACGTGCTGCGGCAGGATGAAGAACTGCTGCAGCTGGGGCAGCACGTTGCCGACCGGACGCTCGTAGGTGGTCACGAGCGTCTGCGGGTCGGGCGCGTCGAGGCTCTCCACGTGCGAGAGGAAGGGCGCGAGGATCGACGTCGGGCCGTCGGCGTACTCGAGCACGGTCTCCCCGGTCCAGACGGCGTCCTCGGCCGTCAGCGGCTGCCCGTCCGACCACTGGGCTTCCTTGAGGTGGAACGTCCAGGTGAGCCCGTCCTCGGACGTCTCCCAGCTCTCGGCGAGGTCGCCCTCCCACTCGAACTCAGGGCTGTACTGGACGAGCAGGGGATACTGGATCACGAACGCCTGGTACGACTCGGCGTTGAAGGCGACGAAGGGGTTGATGGAATCGATCTCGCCGGTCGTGCCGATGCGGAGGATGCCGCCCTTGACGACTTCGGCCTCACCGTCCTCCTGCCCGGTGCCGGTCGGTGTCGCCTCGCCGCCCGGGTCGTCGGAGCCGCCGCAGCCGGCGACGGCGAGCAGGACGGTCAGGATCGCAGCCGCCCGCAGGGCGCGCTTCGTCATCGTGCTCCTCCCTCTCCCCCCGTCGTCAGTCCGCTGTGTGCAAGCGTGAGCGTCCTGGCGTCGGCGTCGAGTGTCGCTTCCACCCCGAGCGGAATGGTCGCCAGGTGCTTTCCGTGTCCCAAGGGAAGCTTGTATAGCACGGGAACCCCCATCGGCTCCAGATACTTCTCCAGGACGTCCTCGATCGATCTCGTTCTTGGCCATTCGGGCCTGGTCTCGCGCCAGTCGCACTTCTCCATGTCACCGACTACGACTCCGCGCACCCCGGCGAGTTTGCCCGCGTGCCCGAGCTGGGTGAGCATTCCGTCGACGTACCAGGGCGGCGCGTCGTAGTCCTCGAAGAAGAGGATGGCGCCGTCGAGATCGACCTCCCAGGGCGTGCCCAGCGTCTGAAGGAGGAGCCAGAGGCAGCCGCCCGCGAGCGGCGCGGTCACCTTGCCGCCGCTCAGGGCGCGCACGTAGGGGTCGTCCGGGTCGGTCGGCACGTTTCCGTCTCCCTGGCCGCGGAGCACGCGGAGGAGACGCTCGCGCGTGAAGTCTGACGTCTCCTTGTCGCCCACGCCCACGAGCCCGTAGGCGTAGAACGTGGCGAGGCCCGTCCGCTGCCGGATGGCCACGTGGAGGGCCGTGATGTCCGAGTAGCCGAGGAACGGCTTCGGATTCGCCGCGATGACGTCGAAGTCGAGGTGGGGGATCGTCTGGGCCGAGCCGTAGCCGCCCTGGAGGCACTGGACGACGTCCACCTCCGGGTCGGCGAACATCCCCATGAGGTCGGCGGCGCGGCCGCGCTCGTCCCCCGCGACGTAATCGTCGCGGGCGAAGACGTGCTCGCCGAGCGTCACCCGGTAGCCCTGCGACTGCCACCACTCCACGCCGCGGAGCACCTCGGAGCGGTTCTCGAAGCCGCTCGCGGGAGCAGCGACGCCGATCGTGCCGCCCTCGGGAAGCGGCGGGCCGAAGAGGGTCGCTTCCGTCACCGCTCGAAGCGGTAGGTCTGGGCGGTGGAGTCGCACGGGTTGCCGCGCCCGTACGTGATCACGCCCGAGGTCACGTCGGCGACGCACCAGAAGACGGTCTTCGTGCCCTCGGCGCCGTCGTGCCGGCAGAGCGAGTCGGGAGCGCCCTCGTGGTCGGCGAGCGCCCGGCGCAGCCATTCGGTCGTCACCGCATCAGCCCGCCCGGAGAGGAGCTCCGCGGCGCGGCCGCTGCGGTGAGCCGAGTCGAGGGTCTCCGCCCTCCCCTCGTAGCGGCGCATGCCGGGATGCTCGTAGTGGTTCGCGTGCACGAGCACGCCGTCCTCCGGCGCGGTGACGGCGGCGTCGCCTCCCGAGCCCTCGACGTTCACCGCTTCGCCCGAGGCGTGCGCGAGCACCCAGTTGTAGGAGGACGCGCGCGCGGGATGGAGAACGGCCTCGACCGCGTCGGCGAGCGTCTGCCTCGTGAGCACGTCGCGTACCTGGAGCAGGCGCGGGATGCCGACGCGCTCGTCGTTCGGCGTCAGCTCGTTCCCAGTGACAGAGAGCCCGGCGTCGTTCCAGCCGGCGCTGATCCAGGGGCCGTTGCCGAGCGTGAAGACCACCGGCTCGCCCGGAACGCGCCATTCGATGGCCACGAGGTCCTGCTCGTCCGCGGCGTCGAGGTCGTTGTTGTGGGCGACGAGGAGGTGCCGGGCGAGCGGCGGGGCGACCACGAGATCCGTGCACCCGGCGGCCGCCGGTGACGGGTAGAGCTCCTCGACGGAGGCGGCGAAGACCGCCAGCGGGTCGATCCCGGCCGCCTCGGCGGCCGCGTCCAGCTCCTCCACGACCCAGGGGAGGTGCTCGACGCTCACGGCGCGGTAGCGCTCGACGAGCTCGCGGTCGAACGGAGCCGCTGCGAGGCGACGAATGGCTCCGGCGGTCGCCGAACCGACCTGCGCGCCGACCTCGCGATGCGCCCCGGCCGCCCGGACGAGCGGAATCGGTTCGGTCACGACAGCGTTTCCCGCGGCTCGCGCCGCTCGGGGAGCGGCTTCTCGAGCAGCTCGCGGACGAAGCCGACGCACTCGCGGACGGCGGCCTCCAGGAGCGCCTCGCCCTTCTCCGCGGTCGCCTTGGTCGCGTCGCCCTGGACGCCCGTGGCCGAGAAGGACGACCACCACGGCATGAGCTTGAGCGGGCCGTCCGCCCAGTCCATGAAGGCATACTCCCCTGCCGGGTAGCCGCGCTCGTCGACGGCGCGCGCCATGTCGACGGCGTCCGGGTCGATGGCGAGGTAGATGGAGGTCTCGAGCTCGCAGGCGTGGCCCATGCCGCCGCGCTCCGAGTCGCGCAGCTCGTCCACCGACGCGAGCGCGTCCTTCCCCGAGAGGTAGAACGCGGCCGCGGCGAGCACCCCCGGGTGCTCGACGCAGACCAGGCGGGCCGCGGTCTCGACGAGGTTCTGGTTCGAGCCGTGCCCGTTCAGGTAGAGGATGCGGCGGAAGCGGTGACGGGCGAGCGACGTCCCCACGTCCGTGCAGTAGCGCGTGAAGGTTTCCCAGCCGATCGTGATCGGCCCGGGGAAGTCCATGTGGTGCGGCGAGTACCCGTGCGGGATGGGCGGAAGGAGGACGATCTCGTCGGGCGCCTGCTCGGCGGTCCGGCGGCAGACCTCAACCGTGATCCTGAGGTCGGTGTCGATGGGGAGGTGCGGCCCGTGATCCTCGAGCGTGGCGACCGGGACGAGGCAGACGCGCTCCTCCGCCGCCGCCCGCCTCACCTCAGGCCAGGTGAGGCGCTCGTAGAGGAGCGGCCGACTCCACATCGGCCGATCCTAACGCGGCGCTACCGCTCGAGTGCTGCGTCGAGCGTGATCTCGGGCACCGCGGCGAGCGCCTGCGAGACCGGGCAACGCTCCTTCGCACCTTCCGCCGCCTCGCGGAAGCGGTCCTCTTCGAAGCCGGGGACACGACCCCGGACGCGGAGCGCGATCTTCGTGATCCCAGTGCCGGCGACGAACGTCACCACCGCCCTCGTGTCGAGCCGCTCCGGCGCGCTTCCGGCCTGGGCAAGCTCGTGTGAGAGCGACATCGAGAAGCACGAGGCGTGTGCGGCGGCGATCAGCTCCTCCGGGCTCGTCCGCCCGCTCGGCTCCTCGGTGCGCGACGCCCACGTGACCTCGAGCGGCCCGAACGCGCCGCTTCCGACGCGGTCGATCGTCCCGCTCCCCTCCAGCAAGCTCCCGCTCCAGGAGACTTCGGCGTGCCGCTCGGCGGCCATGCGTCTCCACTGTAGCCGCTTAATCCGCCCTTAACGGGGCGCAACAGGACTTTCACGATCCTGTGGCTATAACGGGGTCATGCCTTCTGCCTTGACCCGCGTCGGCGCTCTCATGCTCGCCGCGCTCCTCGGCGGCGGTGCGGCCGTCGGCATCGGTGCGGCCGTCGACTCCGACACCCGAACGGTCGTGACCACCGTCGAGCAGGCCTCGGCCGCGCCGCCCTCCTTCGCCGGGAGCGACGAGGCCCGGTCGATCCAGGACATCTACGAGACGGCCGGCCCGGGTGTCGTCCAGGTGACGTCGACGTCGGTCGTCGCCAGCGATCCGTTCTTCGGCGCCCAGGAGGTCCCCTCGCTCGGCTCCGGCTTCGTGATCGACAAGGCCGGCCACATCGTCACGAACTACCACGTGGTCGAGGGCGCGGACGAGGTCGAGGTCAACTTCTCGGGCGCCGACCGCGTCCCGGCGAGGATCGTGGGGACGGATCCGTCCACCGACATCGCGGTGCTCAAGATCGACGCGCAGGCCCGAGCGCTTACTCCTCTCCCCCTCGGCAACTCGGATGCCGTGCGCGTCGGCGACGCGGTCGTCGCCATCGGGAACCCCTTCGGCCTCGAGCGAAGCGTCACGGCCGGGATCGTGAGCGCGCTCCAGCGCGACATCCAGGCTCCGGACGGATTCACGATCGACAAGGCGATCCAGACGGACGCACCGATCAACCAGGGCAACTCGGGCGGCCCGCTCCTCAACTCGCGCGGGCAGGTGATCGGCGTGAACTCGCAGATCCAGAGCGAGTCGGGCGGCAACGTCGGGATCGGTTTCGCGGTCCCGATCAACACCGTCAGGGAGGTCGTCTCCGACATCATCGAGACAGGCAGGGTCGACCACGCCTGGATCGGCATCCGGATGCAGGGGATCGACGAGAGCCTCTCGGGCGCGTTCCGCCTCCCGGTGAGCGAGGGTGTCCTCGTCGCCGCAGTCTCTCCCGGCAGCCCGGCCGACCGCGCCGGTCTTCGCGGCGGCAGCCAGCAGGTCGTCGTCGACGGCGTCAGCTACGTCCTCGGCGGCGACATCATCACGCGCGCGGACGGCGCCGAGGTGACCGAGCCCGAAGACCTGAGCGGCCTCGTCATGGCGAAGGAGCCGGGCGACACCCTCACGCTCGAAATCCACCGGGGCGACTCGGAACGAACTGTGAGCATCACTCTCGGACGCCGGCCGAGCGAACGCTCCGGCTAGTCGCGTCCGCGGCCCCTCCCCCCAGGGGCTGACCGGTCGGAGGCCCGCCCTGCCTGCCCGGGCCTCCGACCCTCTCCTCCCTAGACTTCCCGCCCGTGGCGATCCCGCACGCCTTCGGTCGCTCGAGCCCTTGGTCGATCGGCCTCGAGGAGGAGCTCTTCGTACTCGACGCGGAGACGCTCGAGCCGCGGCCGATCCCGGCCGAGCTCCTCGACGGCGTCCGCTTCAAGGCGGAGCTCTTCGCCTCAGTCGTCGAGTTGAACACGGGCATCTGCCGAGACGTCTCCGAGGCGACGGCCGAGCTCGCCGCGCTGCGCGTGGAGGCGCGCCGACGAACTGCCGAGGCCGGGCTCGCCCTCGCCGCCGCAGGCACGTGGCCGACCGCCGTCTCGGAGGAGCAGCCGATCACTCCTAACCCGGGCTACCTCGCCTTCGTCGACCACGCCGGCTCGGCCGCCCGGCGTCAGTACTGCTCCGGGCTGCACGTCCACGTCGGCGTGGCGAGCCCGGCGGCGTGCCTCGAGCGCCTCGAGGCCGTGCTGCCCTGGCTTCCGCTCGTGCTCGCCCTCTCCGCCAACTCTCCGTACGCCGCGGGGGCGGAGACGGGGCTCGCCTCGACCCGCGCCGAGCTCCTCACGCTCCTGCCGCGGAGCGGAGGGCCGCCCGTGTTCGCCTCGTACGAGAGCTGGGAGCGCTTCGCCGAGCTGCTCGTCGAGCTCGGCCTCGCCGACGAGATCACCCGGATCTGGTGGGACGTCCGCCCGCATCCGCGCTTCGGCACGCTCGAGGTGCGGATGCCGGACCAGCCGACCCGGCTCGAGGTCACGACCGCCCTGGCGACGCTCGTCCAGGCGCTCGTCGCGCGAGCGCCGGCCTTGCCGGCGGCCGACCGAGGGCTCTACGCCCAGAACCGCTGGGCCGCCCTTCGCTTCGGAGCCGCCGCCCAGCTCGTCCACCCGGAGGGGGAGCGCCTCGTCTCCGTGGGGGACCTACTCGGCGAGTTGAACGAGCGCTTGGCCCTCGACAACGAGCTCGAGCCGCTGGCCGGGCTCGACGGAGCGGGCGCGCAGCTCGAGCTTGGCCGCCGCGACGGTCTTCGCTCCCTCTGCGAGCATCTCGTCGCCCTCACGTACGATGGCCTTTAGATGATTGATCGAAAGCTGATCATCTAGATGGGAACTCGCTCGGAGACGATCCAGGTGGCGGGCATCCGCTGCGAGCGCTGCGTCATGCGCCTCGGCGCCGCCCTCGAGAAGCTCGAAGGGCTCGAGTCCGCCCGCGCGAGCCTCATG
>JBOHAD010000047.1:0-19158 GCA_050697555.1 Gaiellaceae bacterium
GAGGCACTCTCGAGGAACGGGAAGGGAGGAGCATGAAGTTTCCGCTTCGCAGCACCGTCCAGATCGGCCGGTACGTCGCGTCGCAGAAGGGCAACGACCGCTACCCGCTCGTGATCATGCTCGAGCCTACCCTCGGCTGCAACATCGCCTGCATCGGGTGCGGGAAGATCCGCGAGTACGAGTCGAACAAGGCGCGGCTCACCGTGGAGGAATGCCTGCACACGGCCATGGAGTGCCCGGCGCCGGTCATCTCGATCTGCGGGGGCGAGCCCCTGATCTTCAAGGGCATCGAGGAGGTCGTGGAAGGCTTCCTCGAGATGAAGCGGAACATCCAGCTCTGCACGAACGCCCTCCGGCTCGTCGACATGCTGCCGAGATTCGAGCCGAATCCGCGGCTCACGTTCGTCGTCCATCTGGACGGCATGCAGGAGATCCACGACTACATCTGCGACTACCCGGGCCTCTGGGACGTCGCGGTGGACGCGATCAAGGCGGCGCGCGACGGCGGCTTCCGCGTGACGACGAACACGACGATCTTCAAGGAGACGAACGTCGACGACGTGCTCGCGATGATGAGCTACCTCACGAACGAGGTCGGCATCGACGGCATGCTCGTCGCGCCCGGCTACCAGTACTCCCAGATCGATCCCAACTTGACGATGACGCGGGCCGAGCACGAGGAGAAGTTCCGCCTCATCCGGGACGGCGTGCGCCGGCACGGATACAAGTGGCTGGCGAGCCCGGTCTACCAGGACTTCCTCACGGGCGACCGCAAGCTTCCCTGCGCTCCCTGGGGATCGGTCACCCGCAACCCGTACGGGTGGAAGGGCCCCTGCTACCTGCTCACCGACGGCATCTTCCCCACCTACGAGGCCCTCCTGAACGGGATCGAGTGGGAGCGCTACGGGCCCGGAAACGACCATCGCTGCGAGCACTGCGGGATCCATTCCGGCTTCGAGCCGTCGGCGACCGTCGCGACGACCGCGAGCGTGAAGGAGACCGTACGGAGCCTCGCCTGGACTCTGCGGTAATCGCGGAAAGTGCTGGCGCACTTTCCGCGAAGGGGCCTATCCCGATGATGCTCGTTTGCGCGCTCACAGTCGAAGAGCAGGCGGCCGTCCGGGCCGGCGTTTCAGTCGCTCGGGTCGGGCTGCGCGCTCAGCTTCCTCCGCCCGAGGGACGGCTCGTCGCGTTCGGGCTTTCCGGCGCCCTCGTTCCGGGGCTGGATCCGGGAACGCTCCTGACTGCGCGCAAGGTCGTGGGCGCGGAGGGCGAGACGCTCTGGGAGGGGGACCCGGTGGCCGTGCCGGGTGCCCTCACCGCTGTTCTCTGCGACGTCGGGCGCGTCGTGGACGAGCCGGCCGCGCGCCGCGCGCTCGCCGAGCGGACCGGCGCCGTGGCCGTGGACATGGAGAGCGGGGTTCTCGCCGGGACCGGCCGTCTCGCGGGTGCCGTGCGCGCGATCTCCGACACGCCCACGCGTCCCGTCGGCCGCCTCGCCGTCGCGGCGCGGCCGGACGGCCGCACCGACTGGGCCGTCGTCGCCCGCGCCTTTGTCACAGAGCCGCTGAAGACCCTGCGAGCGGCGCTCGGCGCACGTCGGGCGCTCGGGTCCCTCCGCCACGCGGCCGCCGCCCTCCGTCCGGAGGCGGCCGGTGGCTAAGCGCGTCCTCGTCGCCAGCCCGCGCAGCTTCTGCGCCGGCGTCGTCCGCGCCATCGACATCGTCGAGAAGCTCCTCGACCGTCATGGGCCGCCCGTCTACGTCCGCCACGAGATCGTCCACAACGTCCACGTCGTGCGCGACCTCGAAGCGCGCGGCGCCGTTTTCGTCGACTCGGAGGAGGAGGTGCCGGAGGGCGCGCTCGTCGTGCTCTCCGCACACGGAGTCGCGCCGCGAGTGTACGAGAGGTGCGCCGAGCGTGGCCTGAAGGTCGTCGACGCCGTCTGCCCGCTCGTCTCGAAGGTGCATGCAGAGGCGCGCCGCTACGCCGCGCGTGGCCACAAGATCGCTCTCGTCGGCCACGCCGGTCACGTCGAGGTCGAGGGGACGATGGGGGAGGCTCCCGACTCGATCGTGCTCGTCGAGACCGCCGAGGACGCGCGACGGCTCGAGGTCGGGGAAGGGCAGCGGCTCGCGTACCTGACGCAGACGACGCTCTCCCTCGACGACACGGGGGACGTCGTCGCGGCTCTGCGGGAGCGCGCTCCCGATCTCGTCGGCCCGCCCTCGGCCGACATCTGCTACGCGACGCAGAACCGCCAAGACGCGGTCAAGCGGATCTGCGAGGAGGCCACCCTCGTGCTCGTGGTCGGCTCCCGGACGAGCTCGAACGCGAACCGGCTCGTCGAGGTCGCGCGGAGCAGCGGCGCCGAGGCCCACCTCATCGACGACGAGACCGATCTCGATCCGAGCTGGCTCGGCGGTCACGAGACCGTCGGCCTGACGGCCGGCGCCTCGTCGCCCGAGCTGCTCGTGGAGCGGGTCGTCTCGCGGCTCGGCGAGCTCGGATTCACTGCGCGCGAGGACGTCGAGATCGCCCGCGAGGACGTCTTCTTCCGCCTTCCGGCCGAGCTGCGCGACTAGAGAAGGTCGGTCGATGGCGACGCGGGTGGCCTATCCCGGCCGCGACGGCGCGCACAGCGCCGCTGCGTGCGACCGGCTCTTCCCGGAGGGGGCCGAGCTTGCTCCGCTGCCGAGCTTCACGGCCGTCGCGGAGGCGGCGGCGGACGGAACCGTCGACTTCGGCGTCCTCCCGATCGAGAGCTCTCTCACCGGCCCGGTCAACGAGACGCACGATCTTCTGTACGGATCGCCGCTCTCGATCACGGGCGAGACAATCCTGCTCGTCCGTCACTGCCTCGTCGGCCTTGAGCCCCTCCCGCTCGAGCGCATCCGCACCGTGCGCTCGCACCCCGCCGCGCTCGACCAGTGCCGGCGGCTGCTCGCGAGCATGCCGTGGGCGACCGCGATCGCGGCGGCCACGACGGCCGACGCCGCCCACGAGGTCGCCGAGCGCGGGGACCCGTCCGAGGTCGCCGTCGCCAGCGAGCGGGCGGCGCGCACCTACGGGCTGACCGTCATCGTCGGCGACGTCGGCGACCACCCGGAGGCATACACGCGCTTCGTCGCCCTCGCGCCCTTCACGCGCCTCGACCGAGAGAGCAGGAGCTGGCGTACGGCGTTCTCCTTCGTCACCGAGCACGAGCCCGGGGCGCTCCATCGGGCGATCGAGCCGTTCGGCCGACACGGCCTCGACCTCGTCCAACTCGTGTCGAGGCCGATCCCGCAGACGCCCTGGCGTTACCGCTTCGACGCCGTCCTCGCCGGCCACCCGCTCGACCCGATCGTGAGCGAGGCGCTCGCCGAGGTCGTCCGGCGCACCCGCCACCTCGCCGTGTTCGGCTCGTATCCCGCGCACGAATAGGTGGGGGCCGGCTCGTCCGCCGGGCCCCCGCCCTCAGTTCGTAACCGTCCTGACGTCCTCCGTCGCCGGATCCACGACCGCCCGCACGATGAGGCTGACGGCGAAGAGCAGGAGCACGACGAGGAGGAACCACACCAGGAAGC
The DNA here is from genome assembly GCA_050697555.1 of Gaiellaceae bacterium. Lineage (GTDB taxonomy): Bacteria > Actinomycetota > Thermoleophilia > Gaiellales > Gaiellaceae > DASQWP01. Next base: position 3,570 of record JBOHAD010000047.1, read on the forward strand.
GCTTGACCCGCCGGGCGACGGCTACGACCCAGTGGTGTAGGAGTAGGTCCCGTTCGCGCGGACCGAGATCCTCACCCACGGGTACTCCCGTCGGATGCAGCCGATCCAGGGGATGCAGTTATCGAACCTCCCCTGCCTGAAGGTGCGGTGGCCGCTCCTCGCGTCCCCGCAGCACCAGCGGAAGAAGGAGCCACTCGAGGCGATCACGCCCTTGTAGTCCCAGTTCGGGTCGACGTTCGACACGTACGTGGACGTCTTCACCGACGTGACGCGGGGGTAGCTCCAGCACCAGCGCTTGACCTGGTGGAACTTGTAGACCACGAAGCCGAGCGCGCTGCGCCCGATCCGGGCGACGTCGACGCTGCGGCAGCCGGCGGAAGCCTGCGCGGCCGTGCCCTGCGTGCTGACCTCGATCGTGTTCTCTCCCGCGGCCGTGGCCTGGGAGGGGAGGACGAGCGCACCGGAAACCAGCGCCAGCCCAATGATTCTTCGCATTCATCGTGCACCTCCTTCCGGCCGTGTCGGTCGCGGGCTCTTGCCGAGATCAACGTTACGCCGGAAAGGCGCAAAAAACTTCGGCTCTTTGGGACAGGTCTGGAACGAGACCGTCTAGGAAGGCGCGCGCAGATCCTTCTCGAGCCGCGTGTGCTCGCGGACGACCCGCATTCCGGCGCGCTCGTAGAGCTCCTTCGCTCCCGTCCGGTTCCAGGAATCCACGACGAGGCCGATCTCCTTGCGCCTGCGCCGATGGAACTCGCTCATCGCCTGGCGCAGGAGCGCCGTCCCGAGTCCCCGTCGACGCCACGTGCGCGCGACCGCGAGCTGGCGGATCCAGCCCTCGCTCTCGTAGTCCGGGCAGAGGACGACGCCGGCGATCTCTCCGTCTGCCTCCGCGATGAACCAGAGACCCGGCTCGAAGGCCTCGCGGTCGATCATGAAGGCCTGCCATTCCTCGAACGACTCCGCCTCGTGCCGCTCGTTGTCGGCGAACGCGTCCTGGACGAGTGCGTGTACTGCGCGCGAGTCACGCTCGCGGTCGAAGGTACGCACGCGGATGCCCTCCGGCCACGAGGGCGGCGGAGGAGCGCCGTCGAGAGCCATCTCCATGCGCCAATAGGTGCGCACGGGCTCGTACCCGGCCCGCTCGAGGAGGCTGGGGCCCCCTGCGTGGCCCGTGGTGACAACCTGCCCGAGGCGGAGCGTCTCGCCCGGCTCGAGCTCTTCCGCGGCGCGCCGCTCCGTCCACGAGAGCAGCTCTCCGCCGATACCGACGCCGCGGGAGTCCGGATGCACGTAGACGTCGGCGTAGTCGCGGCGGATGAGCACCGCGTAGGCGACGATCCGGTCTCCTTCGACCACGACGACCGCGTCCCGCGCGAGGTCGAAGCCGGGCCGGTTCCAGTCGGTGAGAAGGTCGTCCAGCTCGAAGTCGGGCTCGCCGACCTCCTCGATGTCGCACATCACCACGAGGTCGGTGACCGCCTGCGCCTCCTCCCTCGCGGGAGCACGGAGCTCGAGCCTGGCGGGCGGCATCAGTAGAGGGCGGTCGCCAGCCGCCGCCGGTAGTGGGTCGCCACGGGGTGCTCGGCCCCGAGCTCGCCGAAGAGCGAGACCATGATCTCGCGGATCCGCTCGCGCCGCTCCGGCTCCGCGCCGTCGAGCTCGGCGAGGAGCCACTCGAGCGCGCGCTCGTAGTCGCCCTCGGCCAGCGGCCCGACGATCGCAGGGAACTCGCCGCTCTCGGCCAGCTCGGCGAGGAGCCGGTCGGCGGCGGAGGGCCCGGTGAGGCTGTCGAGGAAGGAGGAGACCGTCTGCGGCGAGACCGCGCCGACGAACTCGCCGACGACGGCGCCGTTCCGGAAGGCCTTCACGTTCGGGATGCCGCTGACGCCGAAGCGGGCTGCGAGCTCCGGGTTCGCGTCGATGTCGACCTTGACGAGCTCGACCTTCCCGTCCCGCTCGGCCACGGCGCGCTCGAGCACGGGCGCGAGGGTCTTGCAGGGAGCGCACCACTCGGCCCAGAAGTCGACGACGACCGGCACGGTCGCCGACCGCCGTTCGACCTCGTCCTCCCACGTGTCTGTCGTGACGTCCATCTAGAGAGCCTCGAGCGCCGAGCCCACCAGCCCGGGAAGCGTGATCGTGTTGTAGCCGCCTTCCAGTACTAACGCTAGACGGTCGCACGCGCTTCCCGCACGGCGGGCGAGCTCCCGGAAGCCGTCCTCGGTCAGGCGCATGCCCCCGATCGGGTCGCCCGCGGCGGCGTCGAAGCCGGCCGACACGAGGAGGAGGTTGGGCGCGAACGCCTCCAGGGCGGGGAGCGCGAAGCGCTCCATGGCTTCTGCGTACTCGGCGTCTCCGCAGCCGGCGGGGAGCGGGACGTTGAGGGTCGTCTGGTTTCCTTCGCCCGGCCCGCCCGTGCCGGGGTAGAAGGGCCACTGGTGCAGCGAGACGAAGAGGACGGACTCGTCCTCCCAGAACATGTCCTGCGTGCCGTTGCCGTGGTGGACGTCCCAGTCGAGGATCGCGACGCGCCCGAGGCCGAGCTCCCTCTGGGCGAAACGCGCCGCGACGGCGACGTTGTTGAAGAGGCAGAAGCCCATCGCCCGGTCGGGAAGCGCATGGTGGCCGGGCGGGCGGGCGAGCGCGAAGCCCTCCCGCTCGACGGCCGCGATCGCGGCTCCGGCGGCGAGCAGGGCCGCCTCGTACGAGGAAGGCGTGCAGACGGTGTCGGCCTCGAGGAGGACGGTGCGGCCGCTCTCGGACGCCTCGCGCACGGCCTCCACGTAGGCGGGATCGTGGCAGGCGGCGAGCTCGGCAGGAGTCGCCGGCCGGGCCTCCTCGTAGGCGGGGAACGCGTCGAGCAGGACACGCAGCCGCTCCTGCCGCTCCGCGTGCTCGCCGGTGGGGTGGAGCTCGGCGAACGCGGAGTGGCTGACGACCGGCCTCAACCGGCCGGGCGGTAGACGACCTGCTGCGACATGCCGCCGTCGATGAGGAAGCTCGCGCCGGTCACGTAGCGCGCCTCCTCGCTCGCCAGATAGGAAACGAGCCCGGCCACCTCCTCGGGCTCGCCCGGGCGGCCGAGCGGGACCTCGTCGGCGAGCGCGTCCGCCTCCACGTTCCGCTCGGTGGCGATCGCGCCGGGCGCGACGGCGTTTACGCGGATGCCGTCCGCCCCCAGCTCGAGCGCCAGGGAGCGCGTCAGCATGCCGAGCGCCGCCTTCGCGGCCGCGTACAGGGCGAAGCCGGGCCTGGGCACGTGCTCGTGGACGCTCGTGATGTTGACGATGGCGGCGCCGCCGCGCCCCCGCATCTCCTTCGCCGCCGCGACGGAGAGGAGGAACGCGCCGCGGACGTCGATGCCGAAGATCCTGTCGAAGTCCTCCGCCCCCAGCTCGAGCACCGGCCTGGCCACGGTCACGCCGGCATTGTTCACGAGCACGTCGATCCGGCCCAGGGCCTCGAGCGTGTCGGCGACCAGCCGCTCGCACGTCTCCGGCTCGGAGACGTCGCCCGCCACCCAGTGAGCCCGCCCGCCCGCCGCGAGCTCCTCATACCGTCCGCGGTACTCCTCCTTCTCCGTGTGGGTGTGGAAGCCGAGCGAGAAGCCGTCCTCCCGGAGGCGCTGGGCGATCGCCCAGCCGATCCCGCTGCTGGCCCCCGTCACGAGAGCAACTCGGTCCACTCCTGTAGCTTCCCCGAAAGTGGCCGGCGCCGTTCAGCTGTTCGCGACGTGTCTAGGCGACCTGGTCTTTCCCGATGCGGTCGGCGACGCCGAGACCCTCCTCCTCGACGCCGGCTACGAGGTCCGCTTCCCGCACGAGCAGGTCTGCTGCGGCCAGCCGGCTTTCAACGCCGGGCACCGCCCGGCGGCGCGCAGGGTCGCTCGCACGTTCACCAGGGCCTTCTCCCCCGATCTCCCCGTCGTCGTGCCCTCCGGCTCGTGCGCCACGATGGCCGCCCACTATCTGCCGCAGCTCGTCGGGGGCGCCCACTACGAGGTGCACGAGCTCTCGGCGTTCCTCGATGCCGAGGGTGCTCCCGTCCCGCGTGTAAACGAGGGAAGGACGCTCGCGTACCACGACTCGTGCCACATGCTCCGCGAGCTCGGTGTCGCCCACGCGCCGCGGCGCCTGCTCGAGCGCTCGGGCGCCCGGCTCGTGCCTCTGCCCCGGGCGGATCTCTGCTGCGGCTTCGGGGGGACGTTCTCCGTTCGCCAGCCCGAGGTCTCCCTGGCGATGGCCGACGAGAAGCTCGCCGGCGCTCGCGGGGCCGAGGCGCTCGTCACATCCGATCCCGGCTGCCTCATGCACTTGCGCGGCCGGGCCGAGCGGACGGACGCTCCGCGGGTCGTGCACCTCGCCACCGTCCTCGCCCGGGGGGTTGCCGCATGACGGAGCTCCGCCAGCCTGCGGGCCGCTTCCGGGAGGTCGCGCGCGCGAAGCTGGCCGAGCCGCGCACGCTGGCGGCTCTCGATGCGGCGACCGGACGCTTCTACGAGGCGCGGACGGAGGGCTGGGGTGGCCTCGAGGAGGTCGAAGAGCTGCGTGAGCGGGCCCGTGAGATCCGCACGCGGACGATGGACGACCTCGAGCGCCACCTCGGGGACTTCACACGCGCCGTCGAGGAGGCGGGCGGGCACGTGCACGCTTGCCGGACGGGGGAGGAGGCGAGCGCGACCATCGCCGACATCTGCCGGCGGGCCGGAGCGAAGCTCGCCGTCAAGTCGAAGTCCATGGCGAGCGAGGAGATCGGCCTCAACGAGGCGCTCGCCGGCGCCGGGGTCGAGCCGGTCGAGACGGATCTGGGCGAGTACATCATCCAGCTCGCCGGCGAGCATCCTGTGCACATCATCGCGCCGGCGATCGAGAAGACGGGGGCGGACGTGGCGGAGCTCTTCTCGCGCGCCGAGGGGGCGCCGGTCTCGCCGGAGCTCGGCGAGCTCACGCGGGCGGCACGGAGGCAGCTGCGCGAAGCGTTTCTGAGCGCCGACGTGGGGATCACGGGGGCGAACTTCGGCGTCGCCGAGACCGGCTCGATCTGCCTCGTCACGAACGAGGGCAACGGGCGGCTCTGCTCGTCGCTCCCCCGCGTGCACGTGGCGCTGATGGGGATCGAGCGCGTCGTCCCCACGCTCGCCGATCTCGCCGTCCTCCTCCAACTGCTCGGGCGGAGCGGCACCGGGCAGAAGCTGACCGTCTACACGACCCTCCTCACCGGGCCCCGCCGGAGCCGCGAGACCGACGGGCCCGAGGAGCTGCACGTCGTCCTCCTGGACAACGGGCGCTCCCGGCTTCTCGGCACGAGGTACCGGGAGATGCTGAACTGCATCCGGTGCGGCGCCTGTCTCAACGTCTGCCCCGTATACCGCAAGGCGGGGGGAGGCGCCTACGGGCCTGTCTACTCGGGGCCGATGGGTGCCGTTCTCGTGCCGCTGCTCGTCGGTCTCGAGCGCGCGCCCGCGCTCCCGCACGCCTCCTCGCTCTGTGGCGCCTGTACGGCCGCCTGCCCGGTCAAGATCCCGCTCCACGAGCTCCTGCTCGAGCTGCGCCGCGACCTCGCGGAAGAGCGGATAGCCTCCCGTGCTGAGCGTCTCGGCTTCGCGCTCTGGTCGCTCGCCTGGTCGCGGCCGAGCACCTATCGCCTCTCGACCGCGCTCGCTCGCCTTGGCCGGCCGCTCGCCGGGCTCGCGGGCCCCGGACGGACGTGGGCGGTCGGCCGCTCGCTCCCGCGCCTCGCCCGCCGGCGGTACCGGGATCGGCGCTCGTAAGCGTGTGAGCGACCTCGTCGAGACGTTCGTGTCGAACGCGGAGGCCGCCGGCTTCCGCGTCCACCGCGGAAGCGCTCCGGAGCTGGAGGGCGCCGGGGTGTCGAGGGCTGTCTACGGCCTCGCCGACACGGGTAGCGTGGTCCTCGCCGCCTCGGCCGAGGAGCCCCGCGCCCGCTCTCTCCTCCCGGAAGTCCACGTCTCGCTCCTGCCCACCGACCGCATCCTCCCGGGCCTCTCGCAGCTGTTCGAGGCCCTCGGCGGTGACCTGCCGAGCGCGCTCGCCATCGTCACGGGGCCGAGCCGGAGCGCCGACATCGAGCAGACGCTCACGATCGGCGTGCACGGCCCGGGCGAGGTGCACGTCGTCCTGCTCGGCTAGGTGCGCTCGCGCAGCCGCTTGGCCAGCGCCTTCAAGCCCCAGCCCTCGACGAGCGCGGCCGCATCCTCCCACTGCGGCTCCGCGTCGGGCAGCTCCGGGACGGGCGCCTCGTACTGGAGACGTGCGATGCGCAGGTACGTGCGGAGCGCCTCGGCCTGCTCCTGGAAGACGCCCGACTCGATCGCGCCGTCGAGGGTCTCGTACTCGCGCAGGATCGTCGCGGCGCGGCCGGGGCCGATCCCCTTGGCGCCGGGGATCTTGTCGGACGAATCCCCGCGCAGGGCGATGAAGTCCGCCACCTGCGAGGGGTCGATGCCGTACCGCTCGCGCACGCCGGCCGGATCGACGCGGTCGAGCTCGCTGACGCCCCGGCGCGGGAGGAGCACGGTCGTCCGCCGGCTCACGAGCTGGAAGAGGTCGCGGTCGCTCGTCAGGACGAGCGTCTCGCCGCCGCGGTCCTCCTCCACGCGGACGGCGGCGGCGAGGAAGTCGTCCGCCTCGTACCCCGCCTTCTTCGCCCACTGGAACCCGAGCGCGCCGACGAGCTCGGGCAAGCGGTCGAGCTGGGAGGTCAGCTCCGGCGGGAAGTCCCGTCCGCTCTGGTACTGAGGCAGGAGCTCGTGCCGGTAGAGCGGTTCGCCGATCGTGTCGAGGCCGACGAAGACAGTCCGCGGCTGCTCGGCCTCCCAGATGCGGAGGAGCATGTTGGCGAAGCCGACGAGCAGGTTGGCCTGGTTGCCGTCCCCGTCGCGGATCGAGCGCGGGAGCGCGTGGAAGGCGCGGTGGGCGAGCGAGTCGCCGTCGACTGCGAGCAGGGGCCTCAAGTCCGGGCTCATTCTTGCCGTTTTGACGCTTCGCTATGGTGATCCGCGTGAGCAAGACGCTCGTCATCGCCGAGAAGCCGTCCGTCGGCCGCGACCTGGCCGGCGCGCTTCCGGGTGCCTTCAAGCAGTCCAAGGACAAGACGCACCTCGTCGGCGACGACTACGTGATCACGTGGGCGGTCGGCCATCTGGTCGGGCTCGCCGATCCGGAGACGTACGACGAGAAGCTCAAGAAATGGAAGTTCGACCACCTCCCGATCGTCCCGGAGAAGTTCAAGCTCGTCCCCAACGACGACAAGGCGAAGAAGCAGCTCCGGGCGGTGCACAAGCTCCTGAAGGACCCTGACGTCGACCTGATCGTGAACGCCTGCGACGCAGGGCGCGAGGGCGAGCTCATCTTCGCGTACACGTACGAGACCTCCGGCGTGAAGAAGCCGGTCAAGCGCCTCTGGCTCAACTCGATGACGCGCAAGGCCATCGAGGGGGCATTCGGCGAGCTCCGCGAGGGCGAGGAGATGCGCCTGCTCGAAGAGGCTGCCCGCTCGCGCTCCGAGGCCGACTGGCTCGTGGGCATGAACGCCACGCGGGCGGCCACGATCCGCCTCCGGGCGGCCTTCGACGGCGCCGTGTCGCTCGGACGCGTCCAGACGCCGACGCTCGCGCTCGTCGCCCGCCGCGAGCTCGAGATCCGCGCCTTCGTCCCCGAGCCCTACTGGCTCGTGGAGGCGCTCTTCGCCGCCACGGGCGAGCGGCTCTACAGCGGTCGCTATCTCGGCGGCAAGCGCATCCCGGAGGACGAGGCGACCGGGATCGTCCGCGACTGCGAGGGTAAGAGCGGCCTCATCACGAAGCTGGAGAAGAAGGACGAGCGCGAGGCCCCGCAGCTCCTCTACGACCTCACCACGCTCCAGCGAAACGCGAACACGCTCTTCGGCTTCTCGGCCCGCCGCACGCTCGCGGCCGCGCAGCGGCTCTACGAGGAGCACAAGGCGATCACCTACCCGCGCACGAGCTCGCGCTTCCTGACGAGCGACATGATCGGTGAGATCAAGCCGACCGCCGCGCTCGTGGGGCACAACGCGAAGTACGCCGAGGGGGCGCGGTACGTCACCGGCCTCGACAGGCTCCCGCTCGGCCGCGTGGTCAACGACAAGAAAGTCGAGGACCACCACGCCGTCATCCCCACGCGCGGCGAGCACGACCTCTCGAGGATGGGCCCGGACGAGGCGCGCATCTACGACCTCGTGGCCAAGCGCTTCCTCGCCATCTTCCATCCGGATGCCGTCTACGAGCGCACGCGGATCGAGACGACCGTCGCCGAGCATGTGTTCCGCACCAGTGGACGCGTGCTCCTGGAGGCTGGCTGGAAGCGGGTGTACGGGGAGGAGGCCCAGAACGGGCGCCCGCGCGACGAGGAAGATTCGGGCGGCGACCAGCTCCTCCCGGCGCTCAAGGAGGGCGAGCAGGCGGAGACACGCTCGGTCGAGGCGCTGCGTAAGGAGACGCAGCCGCCGCGCCGCTTCACGGAAGCCTCGCTCCTCGCCGCCATGGAGACCGCGGGGAAGGACATCCAGGACGCCGAGCTCCGCGAGGCGATGAAGGACTCCGGCATCGGCACGCCCGCGACGCGCGCCGCCATCATCGAGCGCCTCATCCAGGTCGGCTACCTCGAGCGCGAGGGACGCGCCCTGCACGCGACCGAGAAGGGCGTCCAGGTGATCTCGCTCCTCGGCGGACACCCGCTCACGTCGGCCGAGCTCACCGGCGACTGGGAGCGGCGGCTCGGGCTGATCGAGCAGGGCGAGGACAGCCGGCCCGCCTTCATGTCCGACATCGTCAAGTTCACGACCGACACCGTGGCCGAGCTCGACAAGCTCAAGGGCGTCAGGATCGAGCGCGCCAACCTCGGGCCCTGCCCGATCTGCGGCCGGGACGTGATCGAGAACCGCAAGGGCTACTCCTGCTGGACGAAGGAAGATCCCGGCTGCGGCTTCGTCATCTGGAAGAAGAAGGCCAACAAGATCCTGCCGCCCGCGGTCGTGAGGGAGCTGATGGAGACGCGGCGGACGGCGAAGCCGGTCACGGGCTTCCGCGGGCGCAACAAGGGGCGCACCTTCAGCGCGAAGCTCAAGCTCGAGCAGGGCGAGGACGGAAAGTGGCGCGTCGAGTTCGACGAGGAGTGGGCGACAGCCCCGCGCGAGCCCGCCGAGACCGCCAACACATCCGCGGGTCCTACGTCTTAACTAGCGTTCGGTTAACACGCGGTTAAGCTGGCCCGGAAGTCCTTCTCGGACGAGGGAATGGGTCGTACAGTGAGAACGTTGAGGTACGTGGAGCCTGAAATCCGCGTGCCCTTGTTTAGCGAAAGGACTCAGAGAAACACGTGAGCCAGAACTCGATGCACGAAGTTCTCGACACTCAGGCGGGCCGCTCGCTTCTGGAGAGCGCCGAGGAGCGCGGCTACGTCGAGCCGGCCGAGCTGGAGGCCCTTGCGCTCGAGCTCGACCTCGGCGACGAGGATCTCGCCCAGGTCCTGCACGAGCTCGAGTCGATCGGGCTCGAGGTCGGCGCTCCGGCGGAGGAGCCGGAGGAGGTCCTCGCGGCCGACCCGGTGACCGGGGCGGGCGACAGCCTGCAGCTCTTCCTCGCGGACGTCGGCCGGCACAAGCTGCTGACGGCGGCGGAGGAGGTCACCCTCGCTAAGCGAATCGAGAAGGGCGACCTCGTCGCCAAGCGGTGCATGATCGAGTCGAACCTGCGTCTAGTCGTCTCGATCGCCAAGGGCTACCGGGGCCTGGGCGTCCCGTTCCTGGACCTGATCCAGGAGGGCACGCTGGGTCTCAACCGGGCGGTGGAGAAGTTCGACTGGCGCCGGGGCTTCAAGTTCTCGACCTACGCGACCTGGTGGATCCGCCAGTCGGTGCAGCGCGCCGTGGCGAACAACGCGCGCACGATTCGCGTGCCCGTGCACGTCGTCGAGCGCCAGCAGAAGCTGGGCCGCGCCGCGCGCCGGCTCGAGGTGGAGCTGGGTCGCGACGCGACGAAGGAGGAGCTCGCCGAGGCGACGGGCCTCCCTGTCCAGCACGTCGACGAGGCGCTCTCGGCTGCGCAGGCCTCGGTCTCGCTGAACCAGAGCGTGGGCGCCGACGACGAGGGTGAGCTGGGCGACCTCTTCGCCGACCGCGAGGCGGCTGACCCGTTCGACGAGGCGGAGGAGTCGCTGCGCAAGCAGGGCGTCCGCAAGGCGCTCGACGCGCTCCCCGAGCGTGAGCGGCGCATCCTCGAGCTGCGCTTCGGCTTCGAGGGGGAGCCCTGGACGCTCGAGGCGATCGGCGCCGAGCTCGGGCTCACGCGCGAGCGCGTCCGCCAGCTCGAGGGCCAGGCGCTCCAGCGCCTCGCCGCGCTGCGCGATCTGGCGTCCGTCGCGGCCGCGTAGCCGCCGCCTTTAGCGCGCCGCGCTGGGGGCGTGTGAGGAACGCCCGTCCTGGATCGTCACGACGATGACGCGATCCTCGTCCTCGCTGAAGACGTAGACGAGGATCATCCATCGCCAAGGACCGAGTACGAACCGCAGATCGCCCCAGCGCCCGCCGAGCTCGGCCCCCATCCTCGGGAAACGCTCCAGCGGGCGAAGCGACCGCCGTACGCGATCCTTCGTGTCGGCCGGAAGGCTGTGGGTATGGATGAGCCTCGCGAGGTCCTCGGCGGCGACCTCGCTCAGCTCGACGCGGGCCAACTACAGCTCGTCCAGGGGAAGCGTCCGTCCGGACCGGGCCTGCTCGAGGCCGAGCTGGGCGCGCTCGTAGGCGCCGGGCAGGCCGTCCAGGACTTCGACGATGTGTCGCGCGTCCGGGTCGGCCTCGTCGAGCGCGTTCGACAGGAGCGAGCGGGCAAGCGTTCCTTCCTGCGTGTGGGTTCGCTCCGCCAGCCTCGCGAGCTTCTCGGCGTACTCGCCGTCCAGCGTGACGTTCAGGCGGTGGCTGCCGCGCTCCATGACGCAAAAGGATACACGCAACGACACGGGACGTGTAAAGAGCGCTCGAGTCCCGAGACTGCGCCAGAAAAAGCGAGGGGCGGGACTCGCCGCAGGGAGTCCCGCCCCTACTGGAGCCGGCCAATGCCCCCGCCGCATCGGGGCCGGCCGGCAAGCTGCTCACTCGTTATGACCGAGCGGCCTCAGGTTGACCCATCCCCCGCAGGGTGGTTCATCATGGCGCTTCACTCCTAACGTTCCACTTGCCCTGACGTCGAAGCTCTTGGATACTGCCCTCCCGTCCGCCAAACGGCGAGGGCGGTGCGCACCTTCGGAAAAGGAGAGAGCAGCGTGAGGGGAAAGTCATTCAAGTTTCTTCTTCTGCTTGCCGCGCTCGTGCTCGCCCTCGGGGCAGCGAGCTGCGGCGGGGATGACGACGACGGCGACGCCGCCGGTGAGACCGGCGTCACCGAAGAGGACGGGGACGGCGACGGCCAGCAGGGCGGCACGATGGTCTTCGCGGGCGCTGCCGACCCGGTCGTCCTCGACGGGGCGCTCGTCTCGGACGGCGAGTCGCTTCGCGTCATCGACCAGATCTTCGAGGGCCTCGTAACCCTCTCGGCCGGCGGAACGGAGCTCGAGCCGGGTCTCGCCGAGAGCTGGGAGGTTGCGGAAGACGGCATGGCGTACACGTTCCAGCTGCGGGAGGGCGTGACCTTCCACGACGGCGAGCCGTTCAACGCCGAGGCCGTCTGCTTCAACTTCGACCGCTGGTACAACTTCGAGGGCTCCTTCCAGAACCCGAGCGCCTCGTACTACTGGCAAACGGTCTGGGGAGGCTTCGCCAATCCCGAGGAGGGGAGCCCGGAGGGGAGCCTCTACGAGAGTTGCGAGGCGAACGACGAGCTCTCGGTGACGCTCAACCTCACGGGCCCGTCGGCCTCCATCCTGGGCGCGCTCGCGCTCACGAACTTCACGATCGCCAGCCCCGCTGCGCTCGAGGAGTTCGGCGCGGACGAGGGCGAGGTCGACGACGAGGGCATCTTCCACCCGACCGGGACGTACGGGACCGAGCACCCGATTGGCACCGGCCCATTCCAGTTCGTCTCCTGGACGCGTGGCGACCGCCTCACGCTCGAGCGGTTCGACGACTACTGGGGCGAGCCGGCCTTCCTGGACGAGCTCATCTTCCGCCCGATCCCTGACAACGCGGCGCGCCTCCAGGCGCTCCAGACGGGCGAGATCCAGGGCTACGACCTCGTGGAGCCTCAGGACGTGCCCACGATCGAGGCGGACGAGAACCTCCAGATCCTCGAGCGGCCGCCCTTCAACATCGCCTACGTCGGGATCAACCAGGCCCACGAGCCGCTCGACCAGCTCGAGGTGCGCCAGGCGATCGCGCACGCGCTCAACCGCCAGGACGTCGTCGACTCCTTCTACGCCGGCCGCGGCGTGGTCGCGAAGGAGTTCATGCCGCCCGAGGTCATCGGCTACGCGGACGACGTCACCGAGTACGAGTACGACCCCGAGATGTCGATGCAGCTCCTGGAGCAGGCGGGCGTGGAGACGCCGGTCGAGCTCACGTTCTGCTACCCGACGGACGTCTCCCGGCCGTACATGCCGGACCCGGTGCGGAACTTCCAGGCGTTCGCCGAGCACCTCAACCAGGCCGGCTTCCAGATCGAGCCGCGGGCGGCGCCCTGGAGCCCGGACTACCTCGGCCTCGTGGACGAAGGGAGATGCCCGCTGTACCTGCTCGGATGGACCGGCGACTACGCCGACGCCGACAACTTCATCGGGACCTTCTTCCAGACCCCGCAGGAGGCCTGGGGCTTCGACAACCAGGAGATCTTCGACATCCTGGACGAGGCGGAGGTCGAGACCGACCCCGACGCGCGTGAGCAGCTCTACCAGGAGGCCAACCGCCTGATCGTGGACTTCCTGCCGGGCGTGCCGTACGCGCACTCGGAGCCCGCGCTCGCCTTCCAGGCGAACGTCCAGGGCTACCAGCCGAGCCCCGTCTCGCTCGAGCCCTTCTCCCTCGTCTACTTCGAGGAGTAGGGAGCAGGACTAGAGAGCCGGCGGACGACGAACGAGAATGCTTCGCTTCGTCGTCCGCCGGCTTTTGCTTCTCGCCCCGATCCTCATCGGGCTCTCGATCCTCGTCTTCCTCTGGATCAGGGCCCTACCGGGCGGGCCGGCGCAGGCCCTCCTGGGCGAGCGCGCGACCGCTGAGCAGGTCGCCCAGATCGAGCGGGAGTACGGGCTCGACAAGCCGATTCACGAGCAGTACTGGCGCTTCGTCGACAAGGCGGTGACCCTCGACTTCGGCACGAGCACGTACTCGCGCCAGCCGGTCACGGAGGAGATCAAGCGGCGCTTCCCCGCCACGGTCGAGCTGGCGCTCGCGGCCATGTTCTTCTCGCTCTCGGTCGGGATCCCCCTCGGCTTCATCGCCGCCAAGCGGCACGGGGGCTTCCTCGACCACGCGAGCCTGGTCGCGTCCCTGATCGGAATCTCGATCCCGATCTTCTTCCTCGCCATCATCCTCAAGTACATCTTCGCCGTGCAGCTCGGCTGGCTTCCCACCGTGGGACGCATGTCGGTGCTCATCACCGTCGACCACCCGACGAACTTCTACGTCCTCGACGCCATCCTCGCGGGGAGCTGGGAGGCGTTCGTCGACGTGGGCAAGCATCTCGTCCTGCCAGCGGTCGCCCTCGGCTCGATTCCGCTCGCCATCGTCGCGCGGATCACGCGCGCTGCGGTGCTCGACGTCCAGAACGAGGACTACGTCCGCACGGCGCGTGCGAAGGGCCTCGCGCCGCGCATCGTCGACGTCCGCCACGTGCTTCGAAACGCGATGCTGCCGATCTCGACGATCATCGGCCTCCAGGTCGGGCTCCTGCTCTCGGGCGCCGTCCTGACCGAGACAGTCTTCGCCTGGCCGGGCATGGGGACGCTCCTCGTCGGCGCGATCGAGCAGCGCGACTTCCCCGTCCTCCAGGGCGGCATCCTCTTCCTCGCCATCATCTTCGTCCTCGTCAACCTGCTCGTTGACATCTCGTACGCCTTCCTCAACCCGCGCATCCGGTACAGCTAAGGATGTCCGTCGTCGAGCTCGAATCCAGGGAGGTCCAGCTCGAGGCGCCGAGCGGCCTCTGGAAGGACGCCTGGCTCCGGCTGCGGAAGAACCCGGGCGCGATCGTCGGCTTCGCCCTCGTCGCCTTCTTCGTCGTCGTCGCCCTCTTTGCGCCTCTCATCGCCCCGTTCAGCCCTCGCGCCCTGGATCTGAGCCTCATCCGCGAGGGCTGCTGCCCTGGGCCTTCGGCGGAGCACTGGTTCGGAGTCGACGAGCTCGGCCGCGACGAGTTCACCCGCATCGTGTACGGCGCCCGCTTCTCGCTCCTGATCGGCCTCGTGGCCGTCAGCGTCGGCCTCTCGCTCGGTCTCTTCTTCGGCGCGATCGCCGGCTACGTCGGCGGCTTCGTCGACTCCCTGATCATGCGCCTCATGGACATCATGCTCTCGATCCCGGGGCTCCTCCTCGCCATCGGCATCGTGGCGATGCTCGGCCCCGGGCTCTTCCAGATCATGATCGCCATCGGGATCGTGAACGTGCCCGTCTTCGCCCGGCTCTTGCGGGGGTCGATCCTCGCCCAGCGGGAGAACGACTTCGTGCTCGCCGCACGCGCCGTCGGCGTGCCGCGGCGCTCGATCCTGGGAGCGCACATCCTCCCGAACGCGATCTCGCCGGTGATCGTCCAGGGAACGCTCGCCATGGCGACGGCGATCATCGACGTGGCCGGGCTCGGCTTCCTCGGCCTCGGCCCGCAGGACCCGGCGACCCCGGAGTGGGGCACGATGCTCACCGGCACGGTGCGCTACCTCCAGACGGCGCCGCACCTCGCCATCATCCCGGGCATCGCCATCGTGCTCTCCGTGCTCGGCTTCAACCTGATCGGGGACGGCCTGCGCGAGGCGCTCGACCCCAAGCTCAGGAACCGTGGCTAGGCGGGACCCCCTGCTCGAGGTCGAGGACCTCATGGTTCAGTTCAGGACGAACCGGGGGACGGTGTACGCCGTCAACGGGATCACGTTCGACATCGCGCCGGGCGAGACGCTCGGAATCGTCGGCGAGTCGGGGTGCGGCAAGAGCGTCACCTCGCTCGCCATGCTCGGCATCCTCGCCCGTAACGGCCGCGTCACCGGCGGCACGGCGATATTCGAGGGACGCGACCTCCTCCAGCTCTCGGACGACGCGCTGCGCAAGATCCGCGGCCGCGACATCGCCATGATCTTCCAGGACCCGATGACCAGCCTGAACCCGGTGCTGACGGTCGGGCGGCAGCTCCGGGAGCCGCTCCAGACCCACTTCGACATGAACAAGAAGCAGGCGACCGAGCGGGCGGCCGAGCTCCTCGACAGCGTCGGCATCCCGAGCCCGGCCGCGCGCCTGAAGGACTACCCGCACCAGTTCTCGGGAGGCATGCGCCAGCGGGCGATGATCGCGATGGCGCTCGCCTGCGAGCCCAAGCTCCTGATCGCGGACGAGCCGACGACGGCTCTCGACGTCACGATCCAGGCGCAGATCCTCGACCTCCTGCGAAAGCTCGTGGCCGGGCGCGACACGGCGCTCA
>JBOHAD010000048.1:0-18634 GCA_050697555.1 Gaiellaceae bacterium
GGCGGCGAAAGGTCCGGGCCTTCGTCCGGTTCCCGCACACGGCCATCGAGCACCAGTGACGCGAGCGGTTGCGCGCCCGGTCGTAGAACGCCCAGCGGCAGTCCTCGGCGCGGCAGGCCTTCAGACGACCCCAACTTCCGTCCGCCATCGCGACAGACACGATGGCGAGCAGGCGGCCGAGCGCGCCGTCCACCCCCCGCGCCTCCGGCTCGACGCGCGCCGTCCCCACGGGCTCGAAGCGCACGCCCAGGCCCGCGCGGCGGGCGGTGCGGTTGAGCGTGACGGCAGCCTCCTTGCGGACGCTGACGCCGTTGTTCGCGAGCAGGAGCGCACGCAGCGCCTCGCGCAGCCTGCGCGCGTTCGTGAGATCCGCCCGCGTCGCCGCGCCTTCTCGCAGGAGTCCGTTCGCACGGAGCCAGCCCGTGAGCGCCCCGGGGCTCGCCAGCTCGTCGACGGCCTCGTCGACCTCGAGCGTGTTCACGAAGGCGCGCACGAACTCGAGCTCTCCAGGCGCGCGCGACGTGTCCATAACCAACTATGATACTTCATCGGTTACCGGAAAGAGGAGCGCGATGGCAGACGGTTCCTGGAGGAGTGCACACATCTCCGAGATCCCCTCGCTCGTGTACGAGGAAGAGCCGGGCGAGGCCGACTGGAAACCCGTGCGGATCCACTTCGGCATCCGGGCCTTCGGCACGAACGCCTACGTCGCCCGCAGGTCCGGGGACGAGGTCATCGGCGAGCACACGGAGACGGACGAGAGCGGCACACGCCACGAGGAGCTCTACTACGTGGTGGCGGGGCACGCGACCTTCACGGTGGAGGGCGAGGAGGTCGACGCGCCGGCGGGCACGTTCGTCTACGTGCGAGATCCGGACGCGAACCGCGGCGCCGTCGCGCGCGAGGACGAGACGACGATCCTCTGCTTCGGAGGCACGCCCGGCGAGGCGTTCGGCGTGTCGCCGTGGGAACGGAAGTACGACCCCGATGCCGCCTAGCGACTGGAGCGCGGACCTTCCGCTGAGAGGCGCCGGCGGCGAGCCGGTCGACCTCTGGCGGACGATCAACTCGCACGGCCTCGTGGCCCTGCCGCCGATGCGGATCGACGAGGAGGCGCGTGCGCTCGAGGTCACGCTCCCGCTCCCCGGCGGGCGTCCGCGGACGGTGCGCGTCTCGGAGGCCGCCGGCGATCGTGCGCGCGTCTCGGCGCTCGGGCCGCGCCCGCCGGCTCGCCAGGGAGAGCACATCCTCGAGGCGGTCGCGCACGTCCTCCGCCTCGACGAGGACCTCTCCGGTTTCTACGCCGTCGCCGCGGCCGATCCGGACCTCTCCTGGTCCGCGCGCGGCGCCGGCCGCATGATCCGGAGCCCGACCGTCTTCGAGGACGTCGTCAAGACGATCTGCACCACGAACTGCACGTGGTCGGCGACCGAGCGGATGGTCGGCGCGCTCGTCGAGCACCTGGGCGAGCCAGCCGCGGGCGCTCGGAAGGACGGCGTCAACGGCCGCGCCTTCCCGAGCCCGGAGGCCATGGCGGGAGCGGACGAGGCGTTCTACCGCGACGCCGTCCGCGCGGGCTACCGGGGCGCTTACCTGCGCTCGCTCGCCGCCTCTGTCGTGGAGGGATTAGTCGACCTGGAGGAGCTCGGTCGCCTGGCGCCCGAGGACCTCCCGGACGAGGAGCTCGCTGCGCGCCTGCTCGCGCTCCCAGGAGTCGGCCCCTACGCGGCGGCCCACATCATGATGATGCTCGGGCGCTACTCGCGCCTCGTCCTCGACTCCTGGACGCGGCCGAAGTACGCGCGCCTGAACGGCGGGCGGCCGTTGAAGGACGCCACGATCGAGCGCCGCTTTCGCCGCTACGGCCCCTACGCCGGCCTCGCCTTCTGGCTCCACCTGACGCGTGACTGGGTCGAGGACTGAGATGCGCTACCGGGACGGCGCGAGGGCGATCGCGCCGATCGGGGTCGCGGCCCTAGCCTTCGGGGTGACGTTCGGCGTCCTCGCCCGCGAGGCCGGCATAGAGGCCCTCGCCGCCCTGGCGATGTCCGCCACGACGTTCGCCGGCTCGGCCCAGTTCGCAGCGGCGTCGATCCTCGGAGCGGGCGGCGGCGTCGCCGCGGCCGTGGTGGCGGCGACCCTCCTCAACGCCCGCTACGCGCCGATCACCCTCTCCGTCGCGCCCGAGTTCCACGGCAGCCCGGCCCGCCGCCTGGTGGAGTCGCAGCTGATCGTGGACGAGTCCTGGGCGGTTTCGCGCCGGCCGGACGGCCGCTACGACCGGCGCCTCCTCGTCGGCGCCGGGCTCGTCCTTTACGCCTGCTGGGTGGGCGGCACCGCCGTCGGCGCGGCGGCCGGCGAGGCCCTCGGCGATCCGGAGAGCCTCGGCCTCGACGCCGCCTTTCCCGCGCTCTTCCTCGCGCTGCTCGTCCCGCAGGTGCGCGGTCGCCGCGCTGTCGCAGCCGCCGTCGCAGGCGCGGCAATCGCGCTCGCGCTCCTGCCGCTCACGCCCGCGGGCGTTCCGATCGTCGCCGCGAGCGGCGCCTGCCTGCTCGGCTGGAACCGGGCGTGAGCGCTGCCTGGATCGTCGTGCTCGCCGTCGGCGCCGCGACCGTGGTGCTGAAGGCGGTCGGTCCGGTCCTGCTCGGCGGACGCGATCTCCCGGAGCCCTTGACCGGAGTCGTCAGCCTCCTCGCCCCCGCCCTCCTCGCCGCCCTCGTCGTCACCCAGGCGGCCGCCGGAGACGAGTACGAGGTCGTGGCAGACGAGCGCCTGCTCGGCCTTGCCGCTGCAGCGGTCGCCCTGCTCCTGCGGGCCCCGCTCCTCCTCGTCATCGTCGTCGCCGCAGCGACGACTGCGGCCGCTCGCGTTCTCGCCTAGCTCGCTCCAACCACCTCAGTCGTCGTCGTCCCGCCCGTCGCCGGGCCGAGCGCCTTTGGGACAGCAGCGGTATTCCTGCGACTTCTCCAGCAGTTCGATCTGCCGCTCGAAGAGCTTGAGCTCGAGCTCGATCCGCTTCTTGAGGCCGGGCTCGCAGACGTCGCATTCGTCGAGGCAGCCCTTCACGATCACCCCGGCGGTCGGGAGCGAGGACGTCTCCTCGAAGGAGAGGCGCTCTCGTGCCTCGGCGGAGACCTCGCCGCCCACTCTGTCCAGGAGGCCTTCGTTCGCGAGGTCCTGGTCGACCTGCTCGAGCGCGGCGTCGATGACCTCTTCGGCGAGCGGTGGCGCGCCCGCGGCACGTCGCGCCGCGCTCGCAGCCCCGGCGAACGGAACCCCGCCGCCAAAGCGCTCGAACTCGGGCTGCGTTGCTGCCCGCTCGAGCCGAAAGCTCTCTCGTCCGAGGTTTTCCACCTGGAGGCGGTCGGATCGAGTGGCCAGGATGGGATCGGGGATGGCGGAGACGCCGCCTCGGGCCAGGAAGTTGTTGTTCACGGCCTTCGTCTCGGCGGCCTGATCGACGACCCGCCGTTCGATGGACTCGAGCGTCCATCTCACGGTCTGCATCTTGTTGATGCGGTAGAAGAAGAAGGTCAACGCGTGGCAGCTGTTCGGGTTCGCGAACTCGCGCGAGGACGACTCGAAGTGATCCTCGGAGGTGCCCTCCGCGTGAGCCCTGGTCGAGACCTCGCCGATCGATACGGAGCTCGCCGCGCGCGCCGCTTGCATCGAGCGGCGGTCGGACGCTCGTGCATGCTGCCGGAGCTCGCGCGCGAAGTCGCTCGTCGTGCGGCCGCTGAAACTCCCTCTCACGTCCACGGAGGGGCCGAAGAGAAACGACTGAATGGCCCCACTGGTCTCGAAGTGGCCCGAGGTCGTCCCCTGCGCCGTGTTCGTCGTGCTCTGCCGGTCGACCACGCTCAGATCGGACATGAAGTCGGCGACGCTCGACATGTAGAAGTGCTCCTCGGAGGTCTGCTCGCTCCGATGGCTCAGATTCGTTTCGCTGTCGAAGCTGAACCGGGTCCGACGGTCGGTCGTGAAGAGACGAACCGTCTCTCCGGGGAGGAGTGTCGTCGTGTAGACGAGTTCGCCGAGCGTCAGGGGCCCCGGGCACCGCTCGAACCTGTAGATCAGGGTCACCTCGACGGGAACGTCCCCGCGCTGGTGGATCATCCGGTAACGGAAGTCGATCACGTCGCATGTCCCATCCCGCTCGAGCGGCGGGCAGCACTCGACGCCGGGCGTCTCGGGCTCGTCCCGTCGCCTCTCGGTTGCTGGCGTTCTCGGCCTGGCCATCTCGCCTCCATTCCTCGTGTTGAGTTCCACCCGGGAGGGTGGCACTCCCCCGTCACCTCGCCGTCACGGCCCCGTCACGTCTCCGGCGATCAAAGCCCTCGCACGAGGCGTGCAAGGTCCGTGGAGGGCTTGAGGCCGAGACGGTCGCGTAGGAGCCGGCTGCAGAGCCGGTACTGTCGAATGGCCTCGCCACGGTTCCCTTCCGCGAGGTGTGCCTCGACCAGCCGCCTGTGGGCGCTCTCGCGCAGCGGGTCGGCGGCGACCGCTGCCATGCCCGCCTCGATTGCGAGAGCGAAGCGCCCGGCAGCGGTCAGCTGTTCGCACACTGCGTCGAGCGCGTGCAGCCGGAGCTGGCGAAAGCGTTCACGCTCGATCGAGACCCATTCCTCGTACCAGTCGGGAAGAACGTCGTGACAGAGAGGCAGACAGTCCACGAGACCCTTGGGCTCCGCCGCGCGATCGAGCAGCCGATGAGCCAGGCCTGTCGCCTCGCGCACGTCGACCATGACGCCCGGCGCCAGCCGAAGGTGCCGAGTCGTCGCATCGACCAGTGGGAAGCCGGGCTGCCGCAGCCTCCAGAGGGCGGAGCGGAGGCTCGCGTGAGCGCGGTCCTCGCTTGCGTCGAGCCAGAGCATCCCCGCCACGTAATCCCGATCGACGAGGCGATCGTTGAGAGCGAGAAAGGCGAGCACACGTTGGACGCTCCGGGGCAGGGAGACCGGCCGGCCGCGGAAGATGAGCTCAAAGGACTCGAGCAGCGCGAGCGCGACCGAGGCAGGTGGCGACCGCCCTCCAGCACGGCGCCCGCGGGAGGGCCCGTGCGCCGCAGCAACGGGACTCGCTGTCGACCTCATCGAAGAAGGTACGTCGGTTGCTTGCTGCTCTCTCGAAGATACGCCCGTGTGAGGCCGCCCTCAAGCGCGCGGGCCGCGCCGGCGCCGGCGACGGCACGCGCCCCACCTAGGCGCTCGCCGCGACCAGCCGGTACCCCACGCCCCAGACGTTCAGGACGTAGGCCGTCCCACCGGGACGGTTGAGCTTGCGTCGGAGCCGGCTCGCGTGCGAGTCCAGCGTCCGCGTCCGTCCCAGCGAGCGGAAGCCCCAGACGTCCCGGAGGAGATCCTCCTTACGAAAGACGCGCTCCGGGTCCTCGGCGAGCGCCACGAGCAGGTCGTACTCCCGGGCGGAGAGCTGGACTGCCTCGCCGCCCACTCGGACGACGCGTGAGGCGAGGTCGATCTCGAGGTCGCACACGGCGAGCCTCGGATGCCGCGGCCCGTTCGAGCGCCGGAGGACGGCCCGCATGCGCGCGAGGAGCTCTTCGTAAACGAACGGCTTGACGACGTAGTCGTCGGCGCCCCGCGCGAAGCCGCGCACCCGGTCAACGGGGTCGCCGCGCGAACTGACCATGATCACTGGCACGTCACGGTTCCAGGCCCGCCCGGGTTCGCCCTCGCGCAGGCGGCTGCACACCTCGAACCCGGACGCGTCCGGAAGCACTGCGTCGAGGAGCACGAGGTCGGGCCGGGCCGCCTCGACGAGCTCCAGGGCCCGCAGTCCCCCGTCCGCCGCGAAGACCTCGAAGCCGTCGTCGGTCAACTGCTGGGCGAGGAACTCCCTGTAGGGCTCCTCCGTCTCGACTACCAGCACAGCCTCCCCCGCCATGGTGGCGACGCTAGCACCGGCCAGCACGAGCCTCCAGATGTCCTTTCGGACGAAATCGTGCCGAGGATTCGACAGCTGTCCCGGGCGGACGAGTTCTACAGCCGCCCGGAGCGGAGCACGCCCCAGACGAGCCAGATGGCGAGGATGGTCGACAGCGAGAGGCCGATCACCGAGATGAAGTGCAGCCCGAGGATTTGCGGCCCCCGTTCGGCGACGAAGCCGAGGATCGCCGACGTCAGGGCTCCGCCCACGGCGACCATGGCTATGCCGATCCGGTTGAAGACGACGTCCATCCGCTTGATGAGGTCGTCGAGGCCCTCGTGGCGGAAGCCGACCTCGATCTGTCCGTCGCGGGCCTCCTGGAGCACGTCGTGCACCTGGTAGGGGAGCGCGAGCATCATCCGCAAGTAGTTGCGCGCCTCCTGCTGCGTGCGGGCGAATACGCGCTGCGGGGTGAAGCGCTCCAGCATGAGCTCGCGCGCGTAAGGCTTCGCCACCTCGAAGACGTTGAAGTCGGGGTAGAGCTCCATGCCCACGGAGCCGAGCGTGGCGATGGCGCGGTCGAGGAGGACGAAGCGCGTCGGCAGAGTCAGGTGCATGCGGTAGATGAGCGCGAAGGCCTCCCGCACGACCTCGAGCGGGTCGATCTCGGAGAGCCGCGCGCCGTAGTAGCGGTAGAAGACGTCGCGCAGCTCGGCGACGAACTCCTCCTCCTTGTCCTTGGGGTAGCGGACGCCGAGCGAGGCGAGGCGCATGGGCAGGGCCTCGATGTTCTGGTTGACGGCGTCGATGAAGAGCCCGGTGAGCTTCGACGTGTCGTCGGCCGCGAGCGAGCCCGCCGTGCCGAAGTCGACGAGGCCGATCTGGTCGCTCTGCTCGAGCACCATGATGTTGGAGGGATGCGGGTCGCCGTGGAAGAAGCCGTGCCGGAAGATCATCGTCATCCACGCCTCGGCGATCTGGTAGGCGATCCGGCGCCGCTCGTCGAGCGTGTACGACCGCAGGTCGATATCACGCACGTGGACGCCCTCGAGCAGCTCGAGCGTGAGCACCCGCGCGCGCGAGTAGCTCCAGTAGACGCGCGGGACGCGCACGTGCGGGTGGCCCGCGAAGTTGCGGTGGAACTGCTCCGCGTTGCGCGCCTCGAGCCGGTAGTCGAGCTCCTGGCGGATCCCGCGCGCGAACTCGTCGACGAGCGCGACCGTGTCGATGAACTCGAGGGCGCGCACCCGCTCGCGCGCGAGGCGGGCGACCTGGTACATGAGCTCGAGGTCGGCCTCGATCTGGCGGGGCGCGTCGGGCCGCTGCACCTTGACGACGACGTGGCGCCCGTTCGGGAGCACGGCGCGGTGCACCTGCCCGATCGAGGCGGCGGCGATGGGAGTCTCGTCGAACTCCAGGAAGAGCCGCTCGAGGGTCAGGCCGAGCTCCTCCTCGACGACGCGCTCGGCCTGCGCGAACGGGAACGGGCGCACCGCGTCCTGGAGCGCCTTCAGCTCGAAGACGATGTCGGGCGGCACCACGTCCGGGCGCGTCGAGAGGAGCTGGCCGAACTTGACGAACGTCGGCCCCAGCTCGTCGAGCATCTCGCGCAGGCGGCGCCCGCGCGGCGAGCCCTCGAAGGTCGGGTCGACCTCCCGGGCGCGGCGCGAGCGCACGGCGCCGGGCCCGTGCGTCTCGAAGAAATGGCCGAAGCCGTGCTTCGCCGCGACCTGGGCGATCTCGGAGATGCGGCCGAGCTGCCGGACGGCCGGCCTGGCGGACATGGGGGAAGTCTAGGGCCCCGGGCCGGTCGTCTTCTCGGGGCCGCCCTCGAGGAGGCGGAGACGGTGCTCGAGCTGGGCCAGGCGGAGCTCGAGCTCGTCGTACTCGCGCCGGGTGACGAGACCGAGCTCGCGGAAGAGCCCCGAGAGGGTCATGCTGGCCCGCTCGCCCGCCCGCGCCGCCTCGCCGCGCCAGCGTCCCACGACCTCGTCGACGAGCGCACGCGCATCGTCGCGGGTCATCTTCCCCCGGCCCGCGATCTCGTCGATGAGCTCGTCGGCCCGCTCCTTGGTCAGCGCGCCGACTCCGACGCCGGCGAGCAGCACCTCCTCGACGAACTCGCGCAGCGGCTTCGTCGAGGAGTTAGCGCGCTCTGCCATGGGGCCTCGCTCGCCTGCGCTTGCGGCGCGCCTCCCGCCGCGCCGCGGCGGCGGCGGCGTCCTCGCCGGGCACCGGCTCCGTTCCTCCGTCCGTCTGGGCCAGCGCGGGCTCGGGCTCGGGCGCGGGCTCCGGCCGCGCCGGAGGCGCCTCCACTTCGACGACCTCGCCCTCCTCGATCTTCTCCCGGAGCCCTGCGTCCTTGCGCTTCTCCCACTCCGGCTCGCGCTCCTTGAGGGTGACGAGGAACGGCGTGGCGATGAAGATCGTCGAGTAGGCGCCCGAGGCGATCCCGATCAGGAGGGCGAAGGCGAACTCCTTGAGCGTGTTGCCGCCGAAGAGGATGAGCGCCGAGATCGGGAGCAGCGTGATGAAGCTCGTCGCCAGCGAGCGGCGCACCGTCTCCCAGAGCGACTGGTTGGCGATGGCGGCGAAGCTCGACTTCCGCATGAGCCCCATGTTCTCGCGCACGCGGTCGAAGATGATGATCGTGTCGTACATCGAGTAGCCGAGGATGGTGAGGATGGCGGCCACGGTCGCCGCCGTCACCTCCCAGCCCACGAGCGCATAGACGCCCATAGCGATCGTCACGTCGTAGAAGAGCGCGCGGAAGATGGGCAGCGCGAACTTGAACTCGAAGCGGAACGAGATGTAGATGACGATGAGGATCAACGAGACGACGATGGCGAGGATCGCGCCGCGGAGGATCTGCTCGCTGAAGCTCCCCGACACGTTGCGGACGCCGAGCGAGGTCGCGTCGAGATCGCGCTCGAGCGCCTGAGTGAGCTCGGTCTGCTCCACCGCGGTGAGAGACTCCGTCTTGATCTGGAACGTGGTGTAGCCGTCGCCCGTGCGCTCCCCACGGCCCTGGATGACGGCATCGCCGCGGCCCAGCGCCGCAGCCTCCTCGCGCACGCTCTCGACGGAGACCGCTTGCGGCGTGTCGAAGTCGATCTGGCTGCCGCCGCGGAAGTCGATGCCGAGGTTCAAGCCCTTGAACGCGATCAGCCCGACCGCCACGGCGAGCGCGACGCTGGCGATCGAGAACCAGATCCTCCGCCGTCCGACGATGTCGATCCGTTGCCAGGCGGGGATCTTCTGCGCGCTCGCTCCCATGAAGGCCGGGTTGTTGAACCAGCGGAAGCCGGCGAGGACGCCGAGGAGGGCCCGCGTGGCTGCGACGGCCGTGACCATCGAGATGAGCGTCCCCATGAGGAGCATGAGGGCGAAGCCCCGCACCGCTCCGGTCGCGGCCGCGAAGAGGACGGCCGCGGTGATCATCGTGACGACGTTGGCGTCGACGATGGTGGCGAACCCCTTGCGGTAGCCGGTGGCGATGGAGGCGCGGACCGATTTGCCCGCCCGCACCTCCTCCTTGATCCGCTCGAAGATGACGATGTTCGCGTCGGCGGCGACGCCGATCGTGAGGATGATCCCGGCGATGCCGGGGAGCGTCATCGTCACGTTGAAGGCGAGAATCGCGCCGTAGAGGAAGACGCCGTAGATGCCGAGGCCGACGATGGCGACGACGCCGAGGAAGCGGTAGACGAGGAGCAGGAAGAGCGCGACCGCGAGGAGGCCGCCGATCGCCGCGATCAGCGCCTCGCGGAGGGAGTCCTCGCCGAGCGTGGCGGAGATCTGCGTGCGATCGACCTGGACGAACTCGACCGGCAGCGCGCCCGTCTGGAGGACGAGGGCGAGGTCCTGCGCCTCCTCGAGCCCCTCCAGGCCCGTGATCTGGGCGCTTCCGCCCGCGATCCCGTCCGGGTTGTCGTCGAAGTCGATCTGCGGAAAGGAGCGGATCTCGTTGTCGAGGACGATGGCGAACTGCTGGTTGAAGACGTCGTTCGCCGTCCGGTCGCTCACGCCCGCGAAGGACGCCTCCGTGGCGCCGCGCTGCGCGAGCTCGCGTGTGATGTCGTGGAAGAGGTCGCCGCCGCGGTCGGTGAACTCGAGGAGGACGTTCGGGTTCCCGAACTGATCGAAGTCCTGCCGCGTTCCGCCGCCCTCGAGCTCTTCGCCGGTGAGCGGCGGGATGGGATCCTCCTCCGCGTTCGGCCTGTACTCGAAGAGGTAGAAGAACGTCTGCTGGGGGTCCTCGATGTTGGGCGGACAGGCGGCCGCGTTCACCCCGCACGTGAGGACGATCCGTTCCTCGGGAACGACGTAGAAGCGGGAGCCTTCCGGCGCCTCTCGGTCAGGGAGCCTGTCGAGGAGCTCCTGCTTCGTCGCGGCCGGACCGGCGAGACGCTCCTGCTGCTCGCCGTAGAGGTACCACTCGCGCGGGACCGCCCCCTCCTCCAGCCGGTCCTCGCGGGTCAGCAGGGGCAGCAGCGTCTCGCTCGGACGGATTGCGCCGTCTGTCGTCTTCGACTGGTTCGCGGCGTCCGCCTGGAGGTCGTAGAACGCGAGCTGCGCCGTTTGCCCGATGATCTCGGCGGCGCGGGCCGGGTCGAAGACGCCGGCCAGCGCGACGGCGATCTGGTTGCTCCCCTGCTGGCGGATCTCCGGCTCGCTGACGCCGATCTTGTCGACGCGCTCGCGGATGATCTCCACCGAGCGGTCGAGGTCCTCCTCGGTGAGCTCCTGGCCCCTCTCGGGCCGGGCCTCGAGCACGACCTCGAGCCCGCCCTGGAGGTCGAGGCCGCGCGTCGGCTCCCGGAAGAATCCCAGCACGACGATGCCGGCGATGGCCGCGACGAGTGCGGCGAGGATGATGAGGTAGCGGCGCACCCTGGGCTAGCTGCGGGCCTTCTCCTCGCCGACCGGCTCCGGTTCCTCCACGGTTACCCCCTCGAACTCTTCGGCGCCCGACTCCTCCGGCGGGACGACGCTCGCGATCGCGCGCCTGGAGACGGCGATCTCGACGTCGGCGTCGATCTCGAGCTGGACGCGCTCCTCGTCGATGGCCGTGACCTCGCCGTAGATCCCGCCCGCGGTGACGACCTCGTCGCCGACCTTCAGCCCGCCGAGCATGTCCTGGTGGCGCCGCGCCTGCTGCCGCTGCGGGCGGATGAGCAGGAAGTACAGGACGGCCAGCATCAACACGAAGAAGAGAATGAAGCCTGAGTCCACCGATCCTCCTAGCCGGGTACCTCGGTCGCCGCCTCGAGCCGCTCGAGCGTGGCGGCCTTGAAGCCCCCGAGCTCTCCACGTCCGATCGCTGCGCGCGCGCCCGCGGTCAAATCGAGCAGAAAACGCACATTGTGCTCGGACAAAAGTATCAGTCCGAGCAGCTCCTGTTGGTTCACCAGGTGGCGGAGGTAGGCGCGCGAAAAGCCCGTGCAGGCGCGGCAGGGACAGTCCTCGGCGAGCGGCCTCTCGTCACGCACGAAGCGGGCGTTCCTGAGGTTCAGACGGCCCTCCCAGGTGAGAGCGGAGCCGGTGCGGCCGAGGCGCGTCGGGAGGACGCAGTCGAACATGTCGATGCCGCGCTCGACGGCCTCGAGGATGCCGGCCGGGTCGCCGATGCCCATGAAGTAGCGGGGCCGGTCGGCGGGGAGTAGCGGCGCCGACCAGGCGAGGGTGTCGAGCATGAGCTCTCGGTCCTCCCCCACGCTGAGCCCGCCGAGCGCATGGCCGTCGAAGCCGAGCGCGGCGATCTCCTCGATGGAGCGCCTGCGGAGCTCCGGATCGGTTCCTCCCTGGGCGATCCCGAAGAGAAGCTGGCCGTCGGCGCGCGGCGCGGCGAGCTGCCGGCGGGCCCAGAGCGCCGTCGTCACCGTGGCGCGCTCGAGCTCGGCCCGGTCTACGCCGGCGGGCGGGCAGACGTCGAGGCACATGGCCACGTCGGAGCCGAGCCTGCGCTGGATCTCGGCCGCGAGCTCCGGCGTGAAGCGGGCCGGCTCGCCGTCGTAAACCGAGCGGAACGTGACGCCCTCCTCGTCGGCGCCCAGGATCGTGTCGCGGAGGGAGAAGACCTGGAAGCCGCCCGAGTCGGTGAGGATGGGCCCGTCCCAGCCCATGAAGCGATGCAGACCGCCGAGGTCGGCAATCACCTCTTCGCCCGGCCGGAAGTGGAGGTGGTACGCGTTCCCGAGGAGGATCGACGTGCCGAGGTCGCGGAGGCGCTCCGGATCGAGGCCCTTGACGGTCGCCTTCGTCCCGACGGGCATGAACGCCGGCGTCGGCACCTCCCCGTGGGCCGTGCGGAGGACGCCGGCGCGCGCCTCCCCGTCGGTGGCGGCGATCGTGAAGCTCACGACTCTCTTCCGTTCCGATGTCGGGGCAATCCGCGCGCCACGGGGGAATCTTGGCGGGCTACGCTCAAAGCGGGTGGTGGCACGGGGTGGCCCCTGGGGACGCCGGCCAGGCTCACAGGATCAGCATGGCGTCGCCGAACGAGTAGAAACGGTAGCGCTCGTCGATCGCCAGCCGGTACAGGCGCCGCGTCTCCTCCACGCCCGCGAAGGCCATCACGAGCGCGAGCAGCGACGAGCGGGGGAGGTGGAAGTTCGTCACCAGCGCGTCCACCCGCAGGAACTCGAAACCGGGGGTGACGAAGAGCTCCGTCCTGCCCGCAAGCGGCGCACCGCGCGCGAGCGACTCCAGCACCCGCACCGTCGTCGTTCCAACCGCCACCACCCGATCGGCGGCGCGGATCCGCTCCCACGCGGCCGGCTCGACTCGATAGCGCTCGCTGTGGATCTCGTGCTCGGCGAGCGTCGCGGCGGCGATCGGCCGGAACGTGTCGAGCCCCACGTGCAAGGTGATGCGCTCGACGTCCAGCCTCGCCAGCAGCTCCGGCGTGAAGTGCAAGCCGGCCGTGGGCGCGGCTGCGGAGCCCGCCTCGTCGGCGTAGACGGTCTGGTAGCGACCCGGATCCGCGAGCGGCTCCGTGATGTACGGCGGGAGCGGGGCCTCGCCTGCGGGCTCGCCCGCGAGCCGCACGCGCCAGCGCCCGTCGCCCAGGCTCTCGCAGAGCTCCACGGGCCCGAGCCGCATGCCCGGCCGCAGGCGCCGGCTGGGCCGCGCGAGCGCTTCCCAGAGCGTGTCTCCGACGCGCTCCAGCAGGAGAATCTCCGCCTCTCCTCCGCTCGGCCTGCGGAGGCGCAGCCGGGCCGGGACGACCTTCGTGTCGTTGACGACGACCAGGTCAGTCGGCTCGAGCTCGGCCGGGAGATCCCTGAACCGTCCGTGTTCGACCTCGCCGCTCGCTCGTCGATAGACGAGCAGGCGACTGTCGTCGCGTCGCTCGAGCGGGTGCTGCGCGATCAGCTCGGGCGGGAGGTCGTAGTCGAGCTCGGAGGTCCGCATCTCGCTGTCCGGGGCCAAGAGTAGAGTCCGGCCATGGATCGCGACGCCCTCGAAAGGGCCCGCAGGCGCATCGCGGAAGCGGGTCGCGGCGGCACGGACGCGGCCGAGCTCGAGGCCACCCTCGTGGGGGCGAAGACGGGGCTCGAGGCCCTCGCGGCGACGGCGGCCGAGCTTCAGGTCGCCGTTCCCGAACGCCTCGGCGCAGCCGTCCGGGCGGGCCTGGAGGCGGAAATCCTCCCCGTCGGACGCCACATCGCCGAGGTGCGCGGCCTCACCTCCCAGGTGATCGGCCGCCTGGAGCGGCTGAGCGGGGAGGTCGCAGCCGAGCGAACAGCCCGCCTCGAGGACCTCGCGCTCCTCGTCGACCTCGTCTCCTCCGGGTGGCGGGGCGTCGAGCGGCGCCTCGACCGCATGGAGCGGATCCTCGACCGCGTCGAGCGCGCGCTCGAAGAGCGCCCCGCCCCGGTCTACCGCATCGAAGCGCGCGAGCGTCGCACCGGCAGTTAGTGCCCCTAGATGGTTGATCGGAAAGTGTGGTGCCGGCGGGGGCGTCCGTGACCGAGCCTGACGCCGCGATCATCCGCAGCCCGTACCTGGAAGGTACGGGTGAGGAACGAGCGTGGTGTCAGGCGACGCGTCACGGGCGTCATCCGGCGGTGCCACGGTTTCCGGTCAATTTTCGATCAATCATCTACCTCGCGGGTAGCGTCAGCTCGAAGCGCGATCCCCTGCCGAGCTCGGAGTCGAGCTCCAGCCGCCCGCCGAGCGCGTGAGCGAGCTCGCGCGAGATGGCGAGGCCGAGCCCGGTGCCCTGCTCTCCCGCGGAGACGAACGCACGGAACACGCGCTCGCGGTCGTCCGGCGAGATCCCCGGGCCGGAGTCGGTCACGGAGACCGAGACCGACCCGTTCTCGGCGGCCAGCCCGAGCGAGACCTTCCCGCCGTCGGGCGTCCACGAGAACGCGTTGTCCAGAAGGTTGCAGACGATCTGGAGGACGCGATCGCCGTCGGTGTAGATGACCGGCTCGACCGCCAGGGCGCTGCAGTAGTCGATCTCCCGCCGGCGCGCCTCCTCCGCGAACGACTGGTAGGCCTGCTCGAGCAGGCGTCGCAGGTCTACCTCGTGCTCCTCGAGCTGGAAGCTGTGCGCCTCGAGCTTGGCCAGGTCAACGAGGTCGCCGACGAGCCTGGCGAGACGGTCGGTCTCCGCCCGGATGACGTCCAGCGAGGCCTCGCGCGCCTCGACGTCCTCGGCGAGCCCCTCCCTCAGAGCGTCGACGTGTCCCCGGATCGCCGTCAGCGGCGTCCGCAGCTCGTGCGAGACGCGGACGAGGAAGTTGCGCTCGTGCGCCTCGGCTTCGGCGAGCCGCTCGGTCATCTCCCGGAACCGGTCCGTCAGGTGCCCGATCTCGTCGCCCGTCCTCTGGGCCGGAAGCTCGGCACCGTAACGGCGCTTCGCCACCTCGTCGGCGGCGCGGGAGAGCGCGAGCACAGGCTTCGTCAACCGCCGGCTCAGGTACCAGACGAGCAGGAGCGAGATCGCAAGCCCGGCGAGGAAAGCGAGCCCGATCCGCTGGAAGAGCACCATCCAGCGCTCCCGCAGCTCGGCCCGAGGCTTCGCCACGACGAGCGCTCCGAAGGTCTCGCCGCCCAGCGTGATCGGGTGGGCCGCCGCCAGGTAGATCCGGTCGCTCCCGGGAGGCTGGAGCTCGAGGGTCTGCACGTTGCCCGCCCGGAGCGCTTCCCAGTCGAGGAACTCGCGGCCGAGCGTCCGGAGGCCGGAGATCTCCCCCGGGAAGATCTCGACGCCGGAGTAGTAGAGGCGCGAGCCCGTCGCCTCCTCGAGGAGGGGCGCGGCGAAGCGCGGCGCCTGCCTTCCCTCTCCCGCGGTCGAGAGCGCCTGCTCGGCGTAGAGCTCGGCGAGGCCTGAGGCCTGCCGCCGGAGCTCGGCGACGGTGCGGTCGTGTGTGTAGTCCTGGAAGAGCCGAACCGCGAACACGGCCGTGACGAGCCCCGCGACGAGCACGCCGCCGAGAAAGACGGCGGGGAGTCGGAAGCGCAGGGAGCGCACGGCTCGACTACGACGCTTTGGCGGCCTTCGGCTCCGTCGAGACCTTGTAGCCGACGCCCCACACGGTCACGACGGGGCAGGCATCGCCCAGCTTGCGCCGGAGCTGGCGCACGTGGACGTCGACGGTGCGGGTGTCCCCGGCGAAGGTGTACCCCCACACCCGCTCGAGGAGCTGGTCGCGGGTGAGGACGAGCCCTCGATGGTCGAGCAGGTCCCAGAGGAGGTCGAACTCCTTCGGCGCGAGCTGCACCTCGGTGCCGCCGACGGTCACCTCGCGCCGGCCCGCGTCGATGCGAAGCCCCCCATGCTCCAGGACCGAGCTCTCGAACTCCCGGCGCTCGGGGTGGGAGCGGCGGAGGATCGACTTCACGCGCGCGACGAGCTCACCCGGGTTGAAGGGTTTCGTCAGGTAGTCGTCTGCTCCAACCTCGAGCCCGATGATCTTGTCGATGTCCTCGTCCCGCGCGCTCAGCATGAGGATCGGCACGTCGGAGCGTTGCCGGATGCGCCGGCAGACGTCGATGCCGTCGAGGTCCGGGAGCATGAGATCGAGCACGATGAGGGCCGGCGGGTCGGCGCTCGCCTTCTCGAGCGCGTCGCTGCCCGAGTCGACGAGGCGCACGGCGAAACCCGCCCTCTTCAGGTACATGGCAACGAAGGACGCGATGCTCGGCTCGTCCTCGACGACGAGAATCGCGTGATTGCCGGCGGGGGACACGCGCGCGTATGGTGACATAGCCGTCGGCGGGTCGCCGCGGGGCGCCGCCCGCCCGGCGCTCAGGCGCGCACCGCGAAGAACTTCAGTGTGGCCGGCCACCGGCGCGCGGGCCTGTCCCCGATCTTGAACGTGCACTTCTCGTTCCTGAACATCCGTCTCGTGCAGGCTGTCCGGTCGAGGCCGACCGTGCCGCGCATGACAGCGCTGACGTTGACGCCCCTGCCCTTGATGCGGATCCGCCAGGGGCCGTCCTCCACCCAGAAGCGCAGTCGGGCTCCGGCGCAGTAGAGCCTTCCGGAGAGCCGCCCGGAGCGCGACTCGCACCCGCGGACGTACCCGGACGGAGAGCCTCCTCCGGGGATGTTCGTAACGCGGATCCAGCCGCGCCGGACGTTCCCGAAAGCCACCCCCCTCTCTCCGAGGACGGCGTATCCGCGTCCCGCCGAGAGGTGCAGCCCTTCGCCCCCGCGCACCCGCGCCGACTCGAGAGTCGACGGCAGCGCAGGTGCCGAGGCCGCGAGCGCGAGAGCCGCAAGCGTAAGGGGGAGAATCAGACGCCGCACGTTGCGAAGCGAACTATTCGCCCACCTCGTGAACCTTCGATTACCTCGTTGTAAAGAAAGTGTAAGTGGCCCGTAGGAGAAGCTCGACGGCCGGCGAACGGCGTCCGCAGCCGCGACTAGCATCCGCCGAGGTCCGGAGACATGGACGCCCACATGCGACACGACCGTACCGTCCGCCTGTTGGAGGCGCGGCTCGAGGCGCTCGCCCGCGTGTGCGAGCGCTCGCCGCGGGCCGAACGGCGCTACGAGCGCCAGATCGTGGCGGCTGCGGCGGCCACACGGCACGCGATCGCTCTCGAGCTCATCTCCCGGGAGGAGGCCGGCGACATCTGGGCGACGGTCGCGCGTCGCCACCCGGACGCGTCCTGGTGCCAGGCGGGCCCCCAGCTCGCGGCCTAGCCTCCCGCGCTAGGCGACGAGCCTGACGGTGCCGCGCAGCCCGACGGCGTTCTCGTGGCCGGGCTTCCGCTCGGACCGCTTCCAGCCGTCCCGAGCTGCCTCGTGCTCGCAGAGCCCGCAGACGACCCGTGCGACGGGTCGGCGCTCCGCGCTTCGCCAGTAACGGAAGCGTTCCCCGGCAAGGAGGTTCCGGCGACACAGCGCGCAGAGCGTCACTGCCCCCCGATCGTACGCGGCCTTCCGGACGGCCCCCGTGGCGAATCGGACGAATCTGGGCGAATCTCCCTTTGAAGCCGTAAACTTGCGGAGCGACCCAGGAGTTCGTCGGGGCGTGCGGGACCCGGTGGACGAGCGAGAAGAACACCTCATCCAGCTGTGCGAACGGGCGGTCGAGCGCCTGGCGGAGGCGCTGCCCGACGCCGAGATCGGAGGCCTCCTCCTGGTCGGAGACTCGCTCCGTCACGTGGCGCACGCGGGCAGGCGCCGAGTCATCTACGAGGTTACGCGCGAGCAGGGCGGCGTCGTCTGGCGCGCGGCACGAACGGGCGAGACGCAGCTCGTCGAGGACGTGCGCACGGACCCCGACTACCTCACCTCGGACGCGGAAGTCCGCTCCGAGATTGCGGCTCCGGTGCGCTCGGACGCCGAAGTCGCTCTCGTGCTGGACATCGAGTTCCCCGGGCGCGTCTTCGAGCCGGACGAGGCGGATCGCGTCCAGGAGGAGGCCGCCCGGCTCGAGCGGAAGCTCGTGCGCGAGCGCTACCCCTCGTAGCGAAAGAAGCCGCGCCCAGACTTCCGGCCCAGGAGGCCCTCGTCGCGCATGCGGACGAGGCGCTCCGGCGGGGCGATCCGCTCCTCCCCGAGCGCCGCGAAGAGCGCCTCTGAGGCGTGTACGTGCACGTCCAGGCCGATGAGGTCGAGAAGCGCGCAGGGGCCGATCGGCCAGTTGACGCCGCGTGTCATCGCCTTGTCGACGTCTTCGGGAGTCACGCCGGCCTCGTCGAGGACGCGGACGCAGTCGTTCAGAAGCGGGATGAGGATTCGGTTGACGACGAAGCCGGGCGTGTCGGCGCAGCGGATCGGCTCCTTGCCGACGTGCTCGGCAAGCTCGTACGCGGTCGCGACCGCCTCCTCCGAGGAGAGCTCTGTGCGCACGACCTCGACGAGTGGAAGAACCGGCGCCGGGTTGAAGAAGTGCATGCCGACCACGCGCTCGGGACGCTCGGCCGCCCGGGCGACGTCCGTGACGGAGAGGGCGGACGTGTTCGTCGCCAGCACGGCGTCGGGCCCGACGACGGCCTCGAGCTCGCGGAAGAGCTCCCTCTTGGCGTCGAGGTCCTCCATGATCGCCTCGATCACGAAATCGCAGCCGGCGAGACCGGCGAGCTCCGTCGTGGTCGCGAGGCGCGCGAGCGCCTTCTCCTTCTCGCCGGCGGTCAGACGGCCCTTCTCGACCCCACGCGCGAGGTAGTGGTCGATGCGGGCACGGGCGCGCTCCCCCAGCTCCGCGCTCACCTCGCGCCCGACCGTCTCGACTCCCGCCTGGACGCACACCTGCGCGATCCCGGCGCCCATCGTGCC
>JBOHAD010000049.1:0-18536 GCA_050697555.1 Gaiellaceae bacterium
GATGAGCTCTGCCACGAGTTCGACCACGAGGACGATCTCGAAGTCGTACTCCTCGCCGAAGTAGCGCGGGTAGTCCTCGGTGAAGGAGATGTAGTCGTGCGGGTCGAGCACGAGGATGCGCTTGGCGGCGACCGCCCGCCAGTCGGCGACGTTGTGCTCGGCGAAGCGGCGCGCCTGGTCGGCATAGCCCATCTCGGCGGCCGGGCCGCCGCAGCACCACTGCTCCCGCATGAGGCCGAAGTCGACGTTCGCCGCCCTGAGGATCTGCGCCACCGCTCGGGGGACGCTCGTCCGGTAGAAGGCCGCCTCGCAGTCACAGAAGAGCACCGTCTCCCCGCCGACGCGGAGGTCGAGGCCTTCGGCCCAGTCGGCCACGTGCTCCTGCGAGACGGGGGTCCCGTTCAGCACGGGCTCGCTCCTCGCCAGGTCGGTGAGCTCGTTCCAGCGCTGCCAGCCCGGCTGGTGGATCCCGCTGTCGACCGCGAGCGCCCGCATCGCCTTGACGAGGTCGACGGTGTGCGTGCGGAAGCGGTAGAAGTCGCCGGTGAAGAGCGTGTTGGGGCAGCGCAGCTCGCACGCCCCGCACTGGGTGCAGTGGACGTAGTCGCGCGCCACGTCCTCAATGGTGAGGTGGCCCTCGTCCATCGCGACGACGTTCGCGTGGAAGGCTGTCGGGGTGTGCGCCTCGTCGCGCGTGACCTGCATCACCGGGCAGACCTCGCGACAGAACTTGTGCCCGGAGCTGTAGCAGTTGTACGCCGCGTTCCGCCACTCCGCGACGAACTCGTCCGTGAGCGCGCCGTCGCCCTCGGAGCCGCTTACCTCTCTCGTCGCCATTCGGCCTCCTCCGCCGGGTTGCGCCGACTTTAGGGCGACTGCGGTAGAAATGTCCAGCGTGACCAAGCCCGTCATCGGCCTCTCCCTCGGCCTGCACGACTTCGGCGACTACGGTGGCGTCGGCTTCCAGCGTCCCGTCGCGCTCGCGGGCGGGGTCGGCTTCGTCCTCCCCCGCGTGGACGGGTACCTCGAGGACGCGCTCGAGGCCTGCGACGGCATCCTGCTCGGCGGCGGGAAGGACATCGAGCCGAGCCTCTACGGTTAGGAGCCGGGCGAGCACCTCGCGCCCACCGAGCCGCGGCGCGACGCCTTCGAGCTCGAGCTTGTCGAGCGCACGCTCGACCGCGGCCTCCCGCTGCTCGGCATGTGCCGGGGCCTCCAGATCCTGAACGTCACGCTCGGCGGCACCCTCGTCCAGGACGTCTCGCTCAAGCCCGAGTGGGCCGGGCACCCCAGCGACCGCGGCTGGAAGGCGTGGAAGGAGGTGGAGCGCGCCTCGCTCGAGGGAGCAGAGGAGGTTCCGCCGCACCCTCGCCACCCGATCAGCGTCGAGCCGGGGAGCCGCCTGCACGCGGCCCTCGGGGTCGAGGAGATCGAGGTGGACAGCTTTCACCATCAAGCGCTCGACCGGATCGCGCCCGAGCTGACGGTCGTCGCCCAGGCGCCGGACGGCGTCGTCGAGGCGGTCGAGCTCGACGGGGACGGCTACGTCCTCGCCGTCCAGTGGGAGCTGCAGGAGGAATGGCGGGTCGACCGCCGCTTCCTCGCGCCCTTCGGACAGCTCGTGGCTGCCGCCTCCGAACGGAGGTAGCTCCCTAGCTTCGCGGGCGCCGCTTCTCAGGGTCGTAGATCGGGAAGTCCGCGACGGTCGCGCGGGTCGTGCCGTCAGCGAGCGCAACCTCGACCGTCTCGCCCTTCGAGGCGAAGCGCGACTCGAGCACGGCCATGCCGATGACCTGGCCGAGCGTCGGGCTCTCGCACGGGCTCGTGAGCGTCCCCGCCGGCTCGCCGCCCTTCGTGACCGCGGCGCCGTACTCGGGCACCTCGCCGCCCTCGACCTCGAGCGTGACCAGGCGCCGGGGTGGGCTCTTCGCCGTCTCCTCGAGCGCCGCCTTGCCGTGGAAGTCCCCGCCGTCGAGGCGGATCACCTTGTCGAGCGACATGTCAAAAGGGTCGGTCTCGTGCTGGAAGTAGTCGTAGCCGATGAAGATCAGCCCCGACTCGATGCGGAGCGTCTCCACCGCGGCGAGTCCGTACGGCTGCGCGCCGGCCTCCGTGAGACCGCCCCAGAGCTCCTCGGCGTAGTCCGGGTCGCAGAAGATCTCGTACCCGAGCTCGCCCGAGTAGCCGGTGCGGGAGACCCAGCACGGCACGCGCCCCACGTGCGTCTGGTGCGGCCAGAAGCGGAAGTAGGGGAGACCCTCGACGTCCTCGTCGACCAGCCCGGCGAGGAGCTCGCGGGAGCCCGGCCCCTGGAGCTGCACGTGCGGGAGCTTCTCCGTGATCGGCTCGATCTGGACGTCCATCCCCGAGACGACGTTTTGGAAGTGATCCAGGTCGGAGTCGAGCGCCGTGATCACCCAGGCGCTGGCGTCCGTGAACTTGAACACCGTCCCGTCCCCGACCATCTTCCCGTTCTCGTCGCAGAAGGGCGCGTAGCGAACCTGGCTGATCTCGAGCCCGAGGATGTCGTTCGTGAAGATCCGGTCGGCGGCCGCGAGCGCGTCCGGGCCCGAGAAGTCCCACTTGCGCAGCGGAGACTCGTCCCACACGCCGACGGCCTCCCGCACGGCTCTGTGCTCGGCCGCCGGATCGCCGAAGTGGTTGGGCCAGCACCAGCCCTCCCAGTCCATGAAGTCGGCGCCGAGGTCGCGCTGCACGCGGTCGAACGCCGTCCGGATTGTTCCTGCCTCGGTGCTCATGCGCCCTCCTCGTCCGTGTGACTCCAGCCTAGAGTGTGCGAGACCGCGTCTGCGCGCTCGAGGAGGGGGCCGAGGGCGGCGCGCATCGCCTCGCGGTCGAAGCGGGAAGCCGGCCCCTGGAGGCCGAGGACGGCGGCGAGCTCACCCTGGGCGCCGAAGACGGGCGCCGCCATCGCGCTGAGATCCTCCTCCCGTTCGCGAACGGCGCCCGCCCAGCCGCGAGCGCGCACCCGTCGCACCTCCCGCACGAGCGTGGCGCGGTCGACGATCGTCCGCCGGGTGAACGCCGTGAGCGGCCCGGCGGGGAGCCCGGAGCCGCCCCAGGCGAGCACGACCTTGCCGGCGGCCGTCGCGTGCGCGACGCTCGGCCGCCCGAGCTGGGCGACGCTCCGTACCGAGGAGGGGCTCTGGACGAACTCGACCGTGACGGCGTCCGGCTCTCCGGGCACCGAGATCGTGGCCGTCTCGCCCGTCGCCTCCACGAGTGCCCGCAAGTGAGGGCGGGCGAGGCCGCGAAGGTCGAGCCGGGCGAGAGCTGCGTGGCCGAGTTGAACGAGGCGGAGGCCGAGCCGGTAGCGTCCGCTCTCGGGCACGTGCTCGACGAGTCCGCCCGCTGCGAGCGTGGCCAGCGTCCGCGAGACGGTGCTCGCGCTCAGGTCTGTCCTCCTGGCGAGCTCGTTCGTCCCGAGCCCGCCGCCGTCGGCGAGGAGGTCGAGGAGCGCGACGGCGCGCTCGACTGCTGCAACGCGCCGTGTCGCTGGCCTTCCCGTCCGCGCCATGGTACGGTCAGCATGACAGATTTGCAACGCTATTGCCGAGGAGGCAATTGATGTCCGCCCTTCCCCGTCTCGCTCCCTACGTCGTGGTCGGCGCCGGCATCCATGGGCTCTCGACCGCCTACCACCTGGCGAAGGAGCTGAGGACCCGCGGCCTCGGCTCCGGTGGCGACGTCGTCGTCGTCGAGAAGTCCGAGCCGGGAGCCGGCGCCTCCGGGATCGCGTGCGGCGTCGTTCGCAACAACTACTTCCAACCGGCCATGAGCGAGCTCATGCAGGCGTGCGTCGAGGTCTGGGAATCGGACCCGGAGGCCTACGCGTACCAGCCGGTCGGCTACATCGCGCTCGGCCCGTCCGTCCAGGAGTCCGACCTCGCCGAGACCTTTGAGCGGCAGGAGCGCATCGGCTACCGCTCGACGTTCATCACGGGGGAGGCAGAGGTCGACCGGCACATGAAGCGGCTCTTCGCCGATTGGCGGGCGCAGGGCGTCACCGCTTGCCTGCACGAGCACCAGGGCGGCTTCGCGTTCAACCGCGACTCGGTGAACGGGCTCGCGGACAAGGCGCGCAGCGAAGGAGTCGAGATCCTCACGGGCGTCGAGGTGACCGGGCTCGAGACGGGTTCCGACAAATCCGTGCGCGCGGTCGAGACGCGCGAAGGGCGAATCGAGGTCGGCGAGCAGCTCGTGATCGCACCCGGCCCGTGGGCGAAGACGTTCTGGGCGATGCTCGGCCTCCCGCCGACGATCGACGTCCGCACCCCGGGCGGCGAGGTCGTCCGCGACCGGCCGATGTGGACCTACTGGAACCTCCAGGAAGGCGAGATCACGGTCGACCCGGAGATGTTCGCCACGGCCGACGGCGGAGCGCCGCCGGTCATCCACCTCGACACGGACGCGCCGCTCTACACCGACGAGGGCGAGCTCGTGACCGACGAGCTCTGGGGGATCTACTACAAGCGCGACCGCCACGGCGTCCAGGGCGGCGCGTCACCGCTCGTGGTCGAGGGCGACGTCGAGCTCGATCCGTACCCGTCGACGACCGACGTCGACCCGGCCTTCCCGGACATGTGGTGTGCCGCGCTCTCGCACGCGATGAGCCGGTTCGAAGGTTGCCGGCCGCTCTACAAGCAGGCTCGCTCAGGCGGCGTGGGCGCGTTCACCGCCGACAACTTCCCGGTGTTCGACTACGTCCGCCCGAACGTCTACGCGATCCTCGACTCGAATCACGGCTACAAGATGATCGGAGTCGGCCGCGAGGCGGCGAAGGTGCTCGTCGGCGAGCACTCGAGCCTCCTCTATCCGTTCCGCTTCGAGCGTTTCGCCACAGGCGACCTGCATCCGGTCTCGAGCTCGCCGTACCCCTGGAGCTGAGTCTGCGTGATGAGCTTGTGTTCCACCGGCACAAGCTCTGCAGGAGCTTGATCGGTGCTCGAGTGGGAGGTAGAGCGTCGTTCTCGCGCCGGTGAGAGCTTGTGCGTGAGAAACACAAGCTCGGGGCCCGCTAAGAGTCGAGCGCGACGCGGACGTCGTGCAGCAGGTTCTGAGGCGTGAGGTCGGCGCCGGCGTGGAGCGTGGTCACCCAGACGCCCTCCCGGTCGAAGATCCGTACCGGCGCCGAGTGCAGGTCGTCGATCCCCGTGTCGGCTGAGGCGGAGACGCTGAACTCCTCCCACACGGGGCGCAGCTCGGCCTCGGGGCCGACGAGGTAGCGAAGGACGTCCTCGGCTCCGTGGCGAGCGAGGAAGGAGCGCACCTCCTCGGGCGCGTCCTCGGCCGGGTCAACGCTGATGCCGAGCGCGACGACCTGCCTCCGCTCCTCAGCCGTCAGGCGGCCGAGTCCGTCGGCCAGGTGGGAGGCGATGAGCGGGCAGGACTCCTCGCATTGCGCGTCGAGGAACGTGACGAGCACCACTTTCCCCCGCAGGTCGTCCATGCGGACGAGTCCGCCTTCGACGTCGCGGAGCTCGAAGCGGGGTGCGGCGATGCCCTCGGGGGGGACGCTGCCGCGGTAGCTCTCGCGGTCGTCGCCGCCGCCGAAGGCGAAGAGCGCGACCGGGATCGCCGCCGCGAGGGCAGCGGCCGCCGCGAGGGCGCAGATGCGCGTCTTCGGGGTCACGAGCGACGCTGGGGACCTTAGCCACGCCTCGCTAAGCTGGGCGCCGATGCGGCTCCTGGTGCTCAAGCACGCCTCGAACGAGGGGCTCGGAGCCTCCGAGAGCGTTGCTCGCGAGCGCGCAGTCCCGGCGCGACGTGGAGGTCGGCGAGGGCGAGCCCATCCCGCCGCTCGAGGACTACCAGGCGATCGTCTCGCTCGGGGGCCCGATGAGCGCCGACGATCCCGGCCTGGCGGCGGAACGGGAGCTACTCGCGCGTGCGGCGCGCGACGGCGTCCCCGTCCTCGGCGTCTGCCTCGGGGCCCAGCTGCTCGCCCCACGCGCTGGGCGATGATTGATCGAAAATTGACCGGAAACCGTGGCACTGCCGGATGACGCCCGTGACGCGTCGCCTGACACCACGCTCGTTCCTCGCCCGTATCTTCCAGGTACGGGCTGCGGATGATCGCGGCCTCAGGCTTGGTCACGGACGCCCCCGCCGACACCACACTTTCCGATCAACCATCTTCTAGCCCGAGCCGGCGCGCGAGCCAGGCCTTCGTCGTCGCCTGGAGCAGAAGCGTGACGACGATGGCGAGCGCGACCACCGTGAGGAGCTCCGACTCCTGCTGCACGCCCTGGGCGACGAGGATGCCGACGAGTGCGGCCGGCACGACGCCGGTCTCGCGAGTCCACGAGAGGAAGAGCAGCTCCTCGCGCCGGCGGTCCGGGAGGAGGCAGACGAGGACCGTGAGAGGCCGGGCGAGGAAGATGAGCCCTGCGAGCGTGGCGAGGGCGAGGAGGGCCTCGTCCGGGATCGTGTCGAAGGGCAGGGCCGCGCCGAGCGTGATGAAGACGAGGACGACCGTGACGTCCGCGGCCGCGGCCGCGAAGGAGCGCATCTCGTGCTCGCGGCGCGAGTGCATCCCTAGGCCGAGCTCGTCCATGTTGCTGACGATGAAGCCGGCGAGGAAGGCGCCAAGATAGCCGCTTCCGCCCGCGTAGTCGATCGTGAAGTAGGACGCGGCGACGACGAGGAGCACTGCGATGACGGGCGACTCCTGCCAGAGCCCGAAGCGCCGGGTGGAGATCGCGACGGCGAGCGCGACGCCGAACGCCGCGCCGAGTCCCGTCGACAGCGCGACGTCGAGCAGGAACTCGCCGAGCGGGCTCGCCAGCGAGCCGTCGTTTTCGACCGAAGGCGGCGACCGAGAGCGCGAGAACGGCACCCGTGACGTCGTTGAGCGCCGACTCGGCGACGATCGTCTGCCTGACCTTCGGCCTCACGCGCAGGCGCTCGAAGAGCGGGATGAGGATGGCGGGATCGGTGGGGGCGAGGACGGCCCCGATCAGGAGGCCCACGGCGAACGGGACGTCGAAGGCGAGGGCGGCGACGGCGCCCGTGACGAGTGCCGTGACGACGACCCCTGGAATCGCGAGCAGCCCGAGCCCGAGGGCGACGGGCCGGAGGACGCTCACGAACAGGCCGAGGCCGCCGTGGAAGAGGATGAACGAGACGCCGAGGGTGAGGAGGAGCTGAACGCCGACGGACTCGAGCGGGAGGTCGAGCGCGTCCAGCACCTCGGGGCCGAGGAGCACACCTGCGCCGAGCAAGACGACCATGCGGGGAGCCGGAGGACGCCGGCGACGAGCTCGGAGACGACCTCCGCCGCGAGGAGGATCGCAAGAGTCTCCATGACGTCCCGCGCGGACACCCGCGCGATTCTGATCCTCGTCGAGGACGCTTGCGCGCGGGCCCGCCGTAGCGCACGATGCCCGCGTGCTCATGTTCCTCGTGATCCCGCGGGCCCCGGATCTGGTCGTCCTCCTGACGCTCGCAATCGCGCTCTACCTCACCGTCGTCGAGCTCAGGGAGATGAGTCCGCGACCACACTGGAAGTGGTGGTCGTGGTGGCTCTCGCTCGTCTTCCTCACCCACTTCGTCGGCTACCTCGCACTTCGTGGATTCGTCGCCTTCCGACGCTGGCAGCGGGCGCGGGCTTAGGGACCGCCCGCTCGGCAAGGTCGCGCTGCTCCTTGCCGTCCTCCTCCTCGCGTTCGTCGCCTCGCGGAGCTGCGCCTCGCGCGAGACCGAGATCTCCCGGGACGAGGCGGTGGAGATCGCCCGCGGGCAGATCGACTTCGAGCCGGATCGCGTCGCCGTGCGCTTTGTCCCGAGGGGCGTGGACGCCCAACCGACCTGGGCAGTCTCCCTCTCGACGGAGGACGCGCAGGGCGCTCTCGATCGTGTAACGGTCGTCGTCGTGGACGGACAGACCGGCGCTGTTGCGGAGGTGCGGGAGGGAGGATAGGCCTTCTGGGGGTGTGTGGACTCTCTACACCCCAACGAGGCGAAAGGTGGGTGCCTGGGACCTGTGAGCCGTCCGGCCGGTCTCGTAGGTTTGTGCCCGCTCAGTGTTAAGCGGAGCTTTCGTGGCGTGCGTCCCTAGGAGGGCCTGCTGATGGCGTCCCTGCTGGCTCAGGCACCGGCGGTCGAGGACCAGCTCAGTCTCGACAGCGCGATCCTCGCCGAGCAGTTCTACTTCTGGACCGTCGTCGTCATGTGGCTGATCCACGTCGGCTTCATGGCGTACGAGGGAGGCGCCTCCCGG
This sequence comes from Gaiellaceae bacterium, assembly GCA_050697555.1. Classification (GTDB taxonomy): domain Bacteria; phylum Actinomycetota; class Thermoleophilia; order Gaiellales; family Gaiellaceae; genus DASQWP01. Next base: position 8,243 of record JBOHAD010000049.1, read on the forward strand.
CGCAAGAACGTCATGTCCACGGCGATGAAGAACATCCTCACGATCGCCGTCGTGACGCCGAGCTTCTACTACTTCGGCTGGTACATCTACGGCTGCTTCCAGCACGGCGGCCCGGCGGAGGGGCACGCCGGCCCGGCGGAGTTCGAGGGCTTCTGCGGCGCGACCGCACCCTGGTCGGACGCCATGGGGCCGAACCTCCAGGACCACATCAGCGCGGTCTTCTTCCTCGCCTTCCTCCTCTTCTCCTGGACGACGGGCTCGATCATGTCCGGGGCAGTGATCGAGCGGATCCGGCTCTCCGCCTACCTCATCCTGACCACGCTCCTCGGCTCGGCCGTCTGGATCATGGACGCCGCCTGGGGCTGGAGCTCGGGCGGGTGGCTCGTCACGAACTACGGCTTCCACGACGCGATCGCCTCGCTCGTCGTGCACGGCGTTGCCGGCGCCTTCGCGTTCGGCGTGCTCCTCAATCTCGGCCCGCGCATAGGCAAGTACGACCGGGAGGGAAGAGCGAGGACCTTCAGAGGCCACAACACACACCTGACGCTCATGGGCCTGCTGCTCATCTTCACGGGCTTCTACGGGTTCTACGCTGCCTGCCTCGTGATTCAGTCGACGATCCAGCCCGGCTGGCTGAACATCTACCTCTCCCCGACGACCCTCGGAGCGATCGCGTTCGTGATCACGATGGGCTGGGCGGGCGGCTTCACCGGAGGATGGTTCGCCAGCAAGGGCGATCCTTTCTGGACGCTGTCCGGCGGACTGGCCGGCGTGATCTCCGTGTCCGCCGGGGCGGACGTCTACCACCCGTCCCTCGCGTACATCCTCGCGGCCTCGGGCGGCATGGTGGCGGTCTGGAGCGGCCTCTGGATCGAGCGCAAGCTGCGGGTCGACGACGCGGTCGGCGCGGTGGCCGTCCACGGCGTGTGCGGCTTCTACGGCGTGTTCCTCGTCGGGATCTTCGCCGGCGGCTTCCCCACTGGGCTGAACAACGTCGAAACGTCGTTCGGCGGGCAGCTCATGGGCATGCTGGCGTTCTTCCCGCTCGCTTTCCTGCCGGCCTTCATCGTCAGCTGGCTGCTCAAGAAGGCGAACCTCCTGCGCGTCCCGCCCGAGGTCGAGCTCGAAGGTCTCGACATGGCGGAGTTCCAGGCGGACTTCTTCCCCGAGTTCGAGCGGGTTCCCGAGACGATCGTCCTCCCGACCGGGGAGGAAGTCGAGTCGGCGCCGGTGCTCCTCGAGGCTTTCGCGGACGCCAACGGCCACCGTCCGGGTGTCGCGGTCGGTGAGGAAAGGAGGCCCCGGTGATCGACAGCTTCCCCTTCGACGAGTGGAACCTCGAGGAGATCAGCGCCTTCTGGACGTTCGGGCCCGGGAGCTCCACCGGCACCTACGTCATGACGGTGCTCGGGATCGTCCTCATGGTCGGGTCCATCATCGGCTGGGTCTGGCTCGAGAACAAGAAGCTCGCTGCCCAGGCGGCGCTCCTCCGGGCGGCCGGAGGAATGGCCGCGCCCGGCGGCGTACCGCCCGGCCCGGGACCGAGCCAGCCGCCCCTGGCAGGCCCCTCGACTCATCCCGGCGAGTAGGAAGGAGGACGCATGTTCAAGGATTCCCCACGCGAACGGCAGATCGAGTTCCCGCCGATGCAAACGCACCTTCCGCTCCTGGTGCCGGTGACGCTCGGCATCTCGATCGCCTGCATCGTCATCGTCGTCATCGTCCTGCTCGTTCATCCCAGCGGCTCGTTCATCGGGCCGTGGTAGCGAAAGCAGTGCTTCACAAGGTATAAGGAGACCAATGTCCCGACTTTTCCTTCACTGCGGCCTCTGCGGGCGCCAGCAGGCGGACGGGCTTCTCTCGCGCGGTTACTGGGGCCATCTCGAGAACGGCGACGGTACCGCGCTGCGCGCCTGCCCGACCTGCAAGGAGCAACACTCGGACTGGGAGACGCGGCTGCGCGGATCAACGGCCCCGACTGCCTACGACCAGTCCGCGTTCGGAACCGCGTACGGCCTCGGCGCGTAGCGTGGTCTAGACCAGTCTAGACCGGCACGCCGCTCGGGACACGAGCGAGCTGCCGTGCGGCCTCGACCGTGTTCTTGAGGAGCCAGACGTCGGTGATCGGGCCGACGCCGCCCGGCACGGGCGAGATCGCCTCGGCCTTGGCCGCGACGCTCTCGAAGTCGAGGTCGCCGACGAGGCGCACCTTGCCCGTCTCCTCGTCCTCGACGGGGTTGATGCCGACGTCCACCGCGATGACGCCGTCCTTCACCATCTCGCCGGTCACGAGGCGCGGTACCCCGGCTGCGACGACGAGGATGTCCGCCGCGAACGTGTGCGCCTCGAGGCGCCCGGCCTGCGAGGTGAAGTGGTGGCAGGAGACGACGGTCGCGCCCCGGGCGAGCCCGAGCCAGAGCGCCGGCTTGCCGACGTTGTTCGAGCGGCCGACGAGCACGAGGTCGAGCCCGTTGTAGAAGGTCGCGGGATCGCGCCCGCTCTCCTCCACGTAGCGGTCGAGCATGTAGAAGACGGAGGCCGGCGTCGAAGGGATGAAGCGCGGCTGGCCGAGCGCGAGCAGGCCTGCGTTCTCCGGATGGACGGCCTCCACGTCCTTGAGCGGGTGCAGCGTCCGGTAGACGTCGGCCTCCGAGACCTGCTGTGGTAGCGGGCGCAGGATGAGGATCCCGCTGACGCGCGGGTCGGCGTTCAGCTTGCCGACGACGGCGAGCGCCTCCGCCTGCTCGACGTAGGGGCCGAGGGACTCGGAGGTGTAGCGGCAGCCGATCTCCTCCGCGAGGCGCCGGACCCGCCGCTCGTACGCGGCGGCCGCATAGTCGTCGCCGGCGAGCACGGTCGCAAGACCGGGCCGGACACCGTGGGCGCCGAGCTCCCGAACGGCCTCCTCGATCTCCGAACGAAGCTCCTCCGCGAGCCGGTTCCCGTCGATGACCCGGGCGCTCATCCGCTTGGGGTCAGGTCTTGCAATGCCACATCCTCCGCTTTTGCGCCGACCAGTGCGTCAATGCAAGACCTGACCCCTGGTCAGGGGCCTGCGGCGAGGGCGCGTTCGGCTGCCGTGCGGGCGGCCTGGGCGAGCTCGCGGGCTCGCCCGATGCGCTCGTCGGTCTCCGTGGTGGCGAGGTTGATCTCGACGAGGTTCGCCGCGGCGCGGGCCGCGGCTTCTGAGAGGAGGGCGGCCGCGGCGGCGTCGCCGCGGAGGTTGGGGTTGCCGTTCTCCGCCAGGGTCGCCCCGAGCTCGGCCACGTCCGCGGCCGCCTCGGCGATCCGGAGCGGTACGTCGGCAGCGCGCGAAAGGGTGTCTCCGATGAGCGTGTTCCGCACCTCCGGCTCCAGGTCCAACGGCATGCGCATGGCGGTGAGGACGGCCTCGTAGGCGTCGGCGTCCTCCTGCGCGAGCGGGGCCGTCCGCCCTCTGAGCACCTCCGCCTGGGCGACCGCGCCCCCGGCACCGTCCCAGTGCTCGCGGGCGAACCGGGCCGCCATGGCCGTGAGGGCGGCGGCCATCTCCACGACGACCGCGGCGACCGAGCCGCCGCCGGGCGCGGGCGTCTCCGCCGCGACCGAGTCGAGGAAGTCCTCGACGTTCTGCTCAGAAAAGACCGACAGTGCGGCCATTGTCGTCGATCAGCGTGGGGGAAACCATGTTTCCCCCACGAGGCCCCTTCTTAAAAGAGTCCGACCGTCCGGCCGTTCTCGTCGATGTCGACGTCGAAGGCCGCCGGCTTCACGCCGAGTCCCGGCATCGTCTGCATGTCGCCGAGGAGCGGCACGAGCCAGCCGGCGCCCGTGTAGGCGCGGATGTCCCGCACGGTGACGGTGAAACCGGTCGGCGCGTTCAGGAGCGTCGGGTCGTGGGAGAGGGAGAGGTGCGTCTTCGCCATGCAGATGGGAAGCTCGTCGAAGCCCTTGGCCGTGAAGGTCTTGATCTTCTCCTGCGCAGCCGGGAGGAAGACGACGCCGTCCGCTCCGTAGACGCGCGTGCAGATCGCCTCCACCTTTGCGTCGATCGGCGCCTCGAGCGGGTAGATCGGCGAGAAGGAGCTCGGCTGGTCGGCGGCGTCGGCGACTGCCTCGGCGAGGCCGGCGGCCCCCTCGCCGCCGCGCTCGAACGCCTCGTTCAGCTCCGCCGCGTGCGCGCCGTAGTCCAGCGCGAGCGTGCGCACGACCTCGAGCTCCTCGTCCGAGTCGCCGGGGAAGCGGTTGACGGCGACGACGGCCTTGAGCCCGAACTCGCGCACGATGCCGAGGTGCCGCTGGAGGTTCGCGGCGCCGCGCTCCACCGTCTCCGTCCCGCCGTCCGGATCGCCGCCGTGATGCTTGAGCGCCCGGACCGTGGCCACGAGCACGACCGCGCTCGGCGAGAGCCCGCCGATCCGGCACACGATGTCGAGGAACTTCTCCATGCCCATGTCGGAGCCGAAGCCGCTCTCGGTGACGACGTAGTCGCCGAGCTTGAGCGCGACGAGGTCGGCGACGAGCGAGTTGTTGCCGTGCGCGATGTTGGCGAAGGGCCCGCAGTGGACGAAGGCCGGCTGGCCCTCGAGGGTCTGCACGAGGTTCGGCTTGAGCGCGTCCTTCAGGAGGACGGTCATCGAGCCCGCCGCCTTGAGCTCCTCGGCGGTGACAGGCTCGCCCTCCCACGTGTAGCCGATCGTGATGGCGCCGAGCCGCTCGCGCAGGTCGTGCAGGTCACGCGCGACGGCGAGGATGGCCATCACCTCCGAGGCGGCCGTGATGTCGAAGCCCGTCTCGCGCACGTAGCCGTTCGTGCGCCCGCCTAGTCCGACGACGATCGAGCGCAGAGAGCGGTCGTTGATGTCCATGCAGCGCCGCCAGCTCACCGTCAGCGGGTCGATGCCGAGCTCGTTCCCGTGCAGGAGATGCGCCTCGAGCATCGCGGCGAGGAGGTTGTTGGCCGCTCCGATCGCGTGGATGTCGCCCGTGAAGTGGAGGTTCAGGTCCTCCATGGGGACGACTTGCGCGTAGCCGCCGCCCGCTGCCCCGCCCTTGATCCCGAAGACGGGGCCGAGCGAGGCCTCGCGCAGGCAGAGGGCCACGTTCTTGCCGATGTGCCCGAATCCCTGCGTGAGCGAGACCGAGGTCGTCGTCTTCCCCTCGCCCGCCTTCGTCGGAGTGATCGCCGTGACGCAGACGAGCTTCCCGTCGGCCGTGTCGCGCAGGCGCTCGACGGCGTCCAGGTCGACCTTGGCCTTGTAGCGCCCGTACAGGGCGACCTCGTCCGGCTCGAGGCCGGCCTCCTCGGCGATCTCCGCGATCGGCCGGAGATCCGCAGCCTGGGCGATCTCGAGGCTGGAGGGCATGTGCGTGGCCATCAGTGCCTAGTGCGAGACCGCCGCGGCGGCGAGCTCGGAGACGAGAGTGTCGGTGTAGAAGCGTTCCAAGGCGAAGGGAGTGATCAGGCTGGGAGTCTCGCCGCTCGCGATCAGCTCCGCAAGCGTCGTCCCCACGATCGGCGCGGCCTTGAACCCGTACGTGCCCCACCCGGTGGAGACGAGGAAGCCCTCGAGCTCGGTCTTGCCGAGGATGGGGCTGTAGTCGGGCGAGAGGTCGCAGAGCCCCGTCCACTGGCGCAGCACCTTCAAGCGCTCGAGCTGCGGGAAGAGCTCGAGCGTGTGCCGGGCCGAGTACTCCAGGAAGGGGAACGTGGCCTGGCCGGAGTAGGTCGTGTACGGCTCGATCTCCGCGCCGATCAGGAACTCGCCGCGGTCCGTCTGGGAGATGTAGACGTGCATCTGCGAGGAGACGATGATGACGTCGAGGAACGGCTTCACCGGCTCCGTGACGAAGGCCTGGAGGATGTGCGTCGTGATCGGGAGGGGCACGCCGGCCATGTCGGCGAGGAGCGTCGACCAGCCGGCGGTCGCGCTCACGACTATGTCCGTCTTCACGTGCCCGCGCGTCGTCTCGACGCCGGTGACGCGCCCGTTCGAGCGCTCGATCCCGACGACCTCCGTGTACGGGTGGATCTCGGCGCCCCCGCGGTCGGCCCCGCGCGCGTAGCCCCAGACGACGGCGTCGTGGCGGATGATGCCGCCGCGCGGGTGGTAGAGGGCGCCCATGACCGGCCAGGTGACGTCCTGCGAGAGCTCCATCTCCGGGCACAGGCGCGCGATCTCGTCGGGGTAGATGACGCGGCTGTCGATTCCGAGGAGCTGGTTGACCTCGGCGCGCTCGGTCGCGGTGATCATCCCGCGGTCGGAGTGCGCGAGCGTCAGGTGGCCCTGCTGCGAGAAGAGCAGGTTGAAGTCGAGGTCGATCGCCAGGCCCTCGTAGAGCCGGACGCTCTCCTTGTAGAACTCGGCGCCTTCGGGCGTCCGGTAGTTCGCTCGGATGATGGTCGTGTTGCGACCGGCGGCGCCCGAGCCGATGTAGCCCTTCTCGAGCACGGCGACGTTCGTGATGCCGTGGTTCTTCGCCAGGTAATAGGCGGTCGCGAGGCCGTGCGAGCCGCCGCCGATGACGACGACGTCGTAGCGGTCCTTGAGCTCGCCGCGCGGCCGCCACATGCGCCGGATCCGGAAGACGTCCTTCACGCCGCGCCGACTCCTTCGGCGGCGTCGACGACGACCTCGGCGACGTAGTGGCCGGACTCCTGCGGGACGAAGACGCGGAAGGTCCCCTCGTCGTCGCGCAGCACGATCCCCTGCACGTGCGCGAAGGCGCCTACGGCCGGAAGGTCCTCGAGGCCGAGATCCGTGAGGCGACGCATGAGCCTCGGGCCCTGGATCCGCAGGCCCGCGTAGCCGGCCGTCTGGTCCATTACCGCGCGAAACTGCTGACGCAGTTTCGCGCGCAGGACCGGCACGTCTTCGAAGTTGCAGAAGACGAGCGCCCGCCCAGGGGTCAGCGTGACCACCTCGAAGCCGTCGCCGTCAAAGTGCCTGACTTCGCCACGCACGTCGAGGATCCCGGTGCGGGAGACGTCCTCGATCCCGACCGGGGCGTGTGCGAGCGCGCGCTCGAGGGGCGAGCGCCAGACGGCCTCGGCCGAAGCGCGTGCGGGGGAGAGGAAGCCGAGCTCGCTCACGAGCGGAGGTTCTCCCCGTCGGGGTCGAAGAAGGGGCGCAGGCGCACGCGGGCGCGCTCGATCGAGCCGTTCACCTTGAGGGCGATCTCGGCGCCCTCCTCGGCGAGCTCCGGGGGCACCCAGGCCATCCCGATCGCCTTGCCGAGCTCGTCGCTCCAGCGCGAGCTCGTCACGCGCCCGCCCGGGCGCCCGTCGACCACGATCTGGCCGCCCTCGGGCGGGACGACGCCGTTCCGCATCTCGAACCCGACGAGCTGCTCGCGGAAGCCGCGCTCTTGCACCTGCTCGAGCGACCACTTGCCGACGAAGTCGTCCTTGTCCCACTTGACGATCCAGGGCATCGAGGCCTCGAGCGCGTTGGACTCGGAGTCCGTGTCCTGCCCGATGAGGATGTGCATCTTCTCCAGGCGGAGGATGCGCTGCGGCTCGAGCCCGAACGGGCGGATGCCGAGATCCCGTCCCTGCTCGAGGATCGTGTCCCAGAGGTGCTCGCCGTAGGGGCTCGGGAAGTGGATCTCGTAGCCGAGCTCGCCGACGAAGCCGATTCGCAGGATGAGGCTGGGGACGCCGGCGACGTGTGCCTCCTTCGCATCCAGGTATCCGAAGGCGTCGTTCGAGACCTCGAGATCCGTGAGGCGCTGCATGAGCTCCCGTGCACGCGGGCCGGCAACGTTCACCGCGGCGAGCGCGCCGGTCACGTTGGCGATCTCGACGTCCAGGCCCCAGACCGCGTTCCACCATTCGAACCACTCGATGACCGCGCCTGCGCCCGTGGACGTGGTCGTGACGTAGTACTCCTCGTCGTCGAGCCGGGCGATCGTGCCGTCGTCCATGATCCGCCCTGCGTCGGTGCCGAGAACTCCGTAGCGGATGCGCCCTACCTTCATGTCGCCGAAGCGGTTCGGGTAGAGACGCTCCAGGAAGACGGCCGCGTCGGGGCCGGTGACGAGCAGCTTGCCGAGCGTGGAGACGTCGATGAGGCCGAGCGCGTCGTGGACGTTCTTCGCCTCGCCGGCCGGATCGCCGTAGGAGTGGGGCCGCCGCCACGTCCCCGTCCACATCATGCGCGCGCCGAGCTCCTTGTGCCGGTGGTGGATCGACGTGCGCTGAGCGGGCTCGTGCGGGCGCCCGGCGAGGAGCCCCAGCGAGACCGGCTGCCACGGCGGGCGCGCGGTCGTCGTGCCGATCGTCGCCTCGTCGGTCTCGTTCTCGCGCGCGTAGAGGCGGATGGAAGGGACGTGGCAGAGCTTCCCCTGGCACGGCCCCATCGTCACTGTCGTGTAGCGCTTGGCGAGCTCGATCGAGTCGAACCCTTCCGCGATCGCGCGCTTGACGTCCTTGTCGGTGACGTCCTCGCAGATGCAGACGAAGCACTTCCCCTTTCGGGAAGCACCGTTGTAGGTAGCCGCAGGAACGGCGGCCGAGATCCCGTCGCCTGCGGCCGACCCGACTACTTCGACGCCGTCGGGGATCTCGACGGGTACGAAGATCCCTCGCGAGGGGTCGTACTCCACGCGGGCGCCCGCCTGCGAGAGGAGGGCGTATGCGGGCTGGCGCCCGCCGGAGGTCACGAGGAGGTCGCACGCGATCCGCCTGTCGTCCAACTCGACCGAGGAGAGCCGCCCTCTCTTCCCGTCCGCCGCGATCTGCCGAACGGGCGTCTCGCCGAGGTTGACGATCTCCGCGACCTCGGTGCCTGCTCGCTCGAGCAGGGGGACGATGTCGAGCGCACGCTCGTCGGCGCTCACGACGACGGCCCGCTCGCCGGGCTTGAGCGACCACCGCGTCACGAGCCGGCGAACGGCCTCGGGCAACATGACGCCCACGAGGTCGTTGCCGGGAAAAAGGAGCGGTTGCTCGAGCGCGCCCGCGGCGACGACGACGAGGTCGGCGCGAAGCCGGTAGAGAAGGTTGCCGGTGTCGACGGGCACGAGGTTCCCCTCGTAGATTCCGAGCGCGACGCCGCGGATCGACTCGAAGCCGGCACCGTCGCTCGGCGCGTCGTCCATGTCCACCACGACGACGCGCCGGCCTGCGGCCGCGTGCCGCTGCGCCGCCTCGAGACCCGAGGGCCCCGCGCCGATCACGAGGACGTCGGCGTGCCCGTGCTCGGTGTCGAAGCGGCCCGAGCGCTTCGCGTGCTTGTCGACCGGGCCGAGTCCGGCTACGGAACGCAGGAAGCGCTCGTAGAGGGGCCACGCGCTCCGCGGCCGGATCATCGTGCGGTAGTAGAAGCCGACCGGCGTGAAGGGGCCGCCGAGCTTGTCCGTGACGGCAAGGAGGTCGCGCTGAAGCGAGCCCCAGACGTTCTGCGCCTCCACTCGGGCGCCCTCGCGCACCGGCTCGGTGCAGACGCGCACGTTGGGGACGCCGTCTACGCGCATCATGCAGTTCGGGCACTGGCCGCGGCAGCAGAGGAGGCCGCGCGGGCGGTGGTACTTGAAGCTCCGGGAGAAGACGCGCTGCCCCCTCGCGAAGAGCGCCGAGCCGATGGAATCCCCTGGGAATCCGCGGACCGGCCATCCGTCGAAGAAGAACCTGATCTCCCGAGTGCGGTCGAGCGCCTCTCCGCGCTGAGGGTCGAGGCGCATCAGACGGCGGGCGTGTCCGGCGTTGGAGTCGTCTCGTGCGCCGCCGCGTGGGCCGGCTCGGCGATCCAGGTCGAGAGCACCTCGTTCGTGCGCGTGTCCCGCTCGGCCTGGAACCACTGCTCGCAGCCGAGCCGGTGGCACCACCATTCGCGCTGCACTCCGGCGACGTTGCGGCGGAAGTAGAGATACGACGTCAGCTCACGGAAGCTCGGTGAGCTCCTCGGCCGCACTGTCACCTCCCCGGCGCACGTGAACTCGTTGGCGTCGCGCGGGCCGCAGTTGGGGCAGGAGAGCAGGAACGACATCAGCTCGCGGTGACCTCGGCGGTCGACGTCTCGACATTGTCGAGCATGCGCTGGAGCTCCGCCAGCACCCAGGTGAGAGCGTCCCGGGTGGCGGCCTCGGCAGCCTCGCCGTCGCGGGCCCTGCAGGCCTCGAGCAGCGTGTCGGGCCCGCGCCGCAGGTCGGCGAATGCCTCGGGATCGCGGCAGAGGAAGAGGATGTAGCGCTCGACGCGGATGCGCTGGTCCTCGAGCGCCCGCAGCAGGCGCGGCCGCTCGGCGCACCTGTAGCACGCGTCGCGGAGCGACCAGAACGAGCGGATGTAGGCAGCGAGATCGCCGGCGCGGAA
>JBOHAD010000050.1:0-18355 GCA_050697555.1 Gaiellaceae bacterium
TGCCGTGCCGCGCCGGCGATCGCCCCGGCGTCGATGCCGGCGGCGGCGAGGAGCTCCGCCGGCTTGCCGGAGCCCGGCATGCCGTCGACTCCGAGGACGGTGACGCGCAACGGCTCCTCGAGGTCCGCGAGGGCGGCGAGCACGGCTTCGCCGAGCCCGCCCTCGGGCCAGTGGTCCTCGACCGTCACGATGCGCCCGCCGGCGGCCTCCGCCGCCGCCCGCAGCGTCTCCCCGTCGATCGGCTTCACCGAATAGCAGTCGATCACCCGGGCTTCGATCCCGTCCTCGGCGAGCGAGTCGGCCGCCCTCAGCGCCTCGGCCACGGTGATGCCGGCGGCGACGATGGCGACCTCGTCTTCGTCCGAAGAGCGCACGACGCGGCTGCCGCCGACCGGGAAGTCCTCGTCGGCGTCGTAGATGACGGGCGTGTTCGCGCGCGTTGTGCGCAGAAAGACGATGCCCTCCGTCTCGGCCATCGCCGCGACGAGCTTGGCGGTCTGATTCCCGTCGCAGGGATAGAGGACCGTGCTCGAGTGGACGGCGCGCATCATGGCCAGGTCCTCGAGCGCCATCTGGGAGGGCCCGTCCTCGCCGATCGAGACGCCGGCGTGCGAGCCGCAGAGGCGCAGGTTCGCGCGGCTGACAGCGGCCATGCGCACGAAGTCGTAGGCGCGCGTCCAGAAGGCGGCGAAGGTGGAGGCGAAGGGCTTCCAGCCCCGCACCTGGAGGCCCACGGCCGCGGCGGCCATCTGCTGCTCGGCGATGTACATCTCGAAGTACCGCTCCGGGTGGGCCTCGGCGAAGATCTCGGCGTACGTGGAGTTCGCGACCTCGCCGTCGAGCCCGACGACCAGGCCGTCGGCGGCGCCGAGCGCCGCGAGCGCCTCGCCGTAGGCCTTGCGGGTCGCCACCTCGCTCCCCACGTCGTAGCGCGGGAGCTCCAGCGCGCCGGTCTCGAAGCGGTGCGGCTCCCCGCGCCCTTCCGGCTTCGGGACGTCGATGCGCAGGTCGCGGACGCCGCCGAGCTCGGCGATCGAGCTCTCGGGGTCGTCGAGCGCCTTCCCGTGGAAGCCGCCCTCGTCCTCCACGGCGGCCACGCCCTTCCCCTTGATCGTGCGGGCCACGATCACGGTCGGCTTGCCCTTCGTCTCCAGCGCCTCTCCGTACGCGCGGTCGATCTCCTCGACGTCGTGGCCGTCGATCGCGATCGCGTGCCAGCCGAACGCGCGCGCTCGGTTCGCGTACGAGTCCAGGTCCCACCCGTGCATGGTCTCGCCACGCTGGCCGAGCCGGTTGACGTCGATGATCGCCGTCAGGTTGTCGAGCTCCAGGAAGGCGGCATGCTCGAAGGCCTCCCACATGGAGCCCTCGGCCATCTCGCTGTCCCCGCATAGCGCCCAGACACGGTACGGGACGCGGTCGAGTCGCTTGCCGGCGAGGGCGACGCCGACCGCGATGGGAAGACCCTGGCCGAGGGAGCCCGTGGCGACGTCCACCCAGGGCAGAACCGGCGTCGGATGGCCCTCGAGCGGGCTGCCGAGCTTTCGGAAGCTGAGAAGCTCCTCGTCCGTGAGCGCGCCCGCGGCCTTGTAGAGCGAGTAGAGCAGCGGCGACGCGTGGCCCTTGGAGAAGATCAGGTGGTCGTTGCCCGGATTCTCCGGGTCGTCGAAGTCGTAGCGCAGGTAGCCGTCGAGGAGGACGGCCATGAGGTCGGCCGCGGACATCGACGAGGTGGGATGGCCCGACTTCGTGACGGCGCTCGTCCGGATGGAGTCGACCCGGAGCTGCTGTCCCAGCTCGCGCCGGCGCTCGTGCTCGGTCATGCGGGTAACGTACCCATTCGGTGCGCGTCGCCGTAGCCTTCGACCACCGTGGTGTCAAGCTGCGCGAGCGCGTCTGCGTCGCCATCGCCGAGCAAGGTCATCAGGTGCTCGACCTCGGGACGGACGCAGCGGAGCCGAGGATCGACTACCCCGACAAGGCGCGGGAGATCGGCGAGGCGATCCTCGCGGGCAACGCCGAGCGCGGTGTGCTCGTGTGCGGCTCCGGCGTGGGCGCCTCCGTGGCCGCGAACAAGCTCGCCGGCATCCGCGCGGCGGTCTGCCACGACGGGTACTCGGCGCATCAGGGCGTCGAGCACGACGACATGAACGTCCTCTGTCTCGGCTCGGAGGTGGTCGGCGCCGAGCTCGCAGGCGACCTCGTGCGAACCTTCCTCGGGGCCGAGTTCGACGGCGGCGACCGGTACCGTAAGAGATTGGACAAGATCGAAGCGATGGAAGGACTGAGGCATGACTAGTTCCCGCTTGCACCAGCTCGGCGAGCACGGGCAGAGCGTCTGGATCGACTACCTCTCGCGCGACATCCTCCGCACAGGCGAGCTCGAGCGGATGATGCGCGAGGACGCCGTTGTCGGCGTCACGTCGAATCCGACCATCTTCCAGAAGGCGATCTCGGCCGGAAGCGCCTACGACGACCAGCTCCGTGATGTGCTGCGCGAAGAGCGCGCTCCGAAGGAGATCTTCATCCGCCTCGCCACCCAGGACGTGGGCGACGCGCTCGACCTCCTGCGCCCCGTCTGGGACGAGGGCGCGGGCCGGGACGGCTACGTCTCCCTCGAGGTCGACCCGAACCTCGCGTGGGACACCGAGGCCACGATCGCCGAGGCCCAGCGCCTGCACGAGGTCGTGGACCGGCCGAACCTCTTCGTCAAGATCCCGGCGACGAAGGAAGGCCTCCCGGCGATCGAGGAGATGATCTCCCGCGGCCGCTCGATCAACGTCACGCTCATCTTCGGGCTCGAGCGCTACGCCGAGGTGGCGGAGGCCTACATCCGCGGACTCGAGCGGCTCGTCGAGGGGGGCGGCGACCCGACCACGGTCGCGTCCGTGGCGAGCTTCTTCGTCTCGCGCGTGGACACCGAGGCGGACAAGCGCCTCGACGAGATCGGCGGCCACGACGAGCTCAAGGGCAAGCTCGCGGTGGCGAACGCGAAGCTCGCGTACGAGCGGTGCAAGGAGATCTTCGCCGGCGAGCGCTGGGAGGCGCTGGCCGCGAAGGGCGCCACGCCGCAGCGCTGCCTCTGGGCCTCGACGTCGACGAAGAACCCCGAGTACCGAGACGTGCTCTACGTCGAGGAGCTGATCGGCCCGAACACGGTCAACACGATGCCGGAGGAGACGATCCAGGCCTTCCAGGATCACGGGAAGGTAGCCGAGACGCTCGAGCAGGGGCTCGACGAGGCGCGGCGCACCTTCGAGCGCCTGGCGGAGGCCGGCGTCGACTACGACGACGTCACGCGGACGCTCGAGCGCGAGGGCGTCGAGAAGTTCGCCGACTCCTTCTCGGAGCTGATCGAAGGAATCCGCGCCAAGTCGGGCGAGCTCGTCACGGCGTAGACGCGGGTGGCCTCGGTCGACACCGCCGAGCTCGTCGAGCGCCTCTGGGCCCGCGACGCGGCGCTCTGGACCGGTCACGATGAGGCGCAGTGGCTCGGCTGGCTCGACGAGCCGCTCCGCATGCAGGAGCGCGTGCCCGCTCTCCGCGCCTTCGCGGAGGAGGCTTCCGGCTTCGCGCACGTCGTCCTGCTCGGCATGGGCGGCTCGAGCCTCGCGCCCGAGGTGATTCGCCGCACGTTCGGCGGGGAGCGCTTCCACGTCCTCGACACGACCCACCCGGCGGCCGTGCGGCGGCTGGCCGAGTCGCTCGACGTCGAGCGGACGCTCTTCCTCGTCGCGTCCAAGTCGGGTACGACGCTGGAGACGCGCTGCCATCTCGACTTCTTCTGGGACCTCGCGGGCGGCCGCGGCGAGGCGTTCGCCGCGATCACGGATCCGGGCTCGAAGCTCGAGGCCCTCGCCGAGGAGCGCGGCTTTCGCGCGATCTTCCTCGGGGAGCCGACGATCGGGGGGCGCTACTCGGCCCTCTCCGTCTTCGGGATGGTTCCCGCAGCCGTCCTGGGGGTGGACGTCGAGGACCTGCTCGGACGAGCGGCCTACGCGGTCGACGACTGCCGAGGGTTGGTGAACAATCACGGGCTCGAGCTCGGCCGCGCGCTCGGCGAAGGCGCGCTGGAAGGCCGGGACAAGGTGCTCATCAACCCGGATCCCGGCGGATTCCGGCTGTGGGCGGAGCAGCTGGTGGCGGAGTCGACCGGCAAGGAGGGCAAGGGCCTCGTTCCCGTTCCGGGCGACCAGGAGATGGGATCGGATCGCCAGGAGGCCGAGGTCTGGATCTCAGAGGCGTACGACCTCGGAATCGAGTTCTACCGCTGGGAGTTCGCGGTCGCCGTCGCAGGCTCGATCCTGGGGATAAACCCGTTCACGCAGCCGAACGTGCAGGAGGCCAAGGACCGTACGACTGCCGTCCTTTCGGGCCGCGAAACGGGGTCAGACCCCGGGACTGGTCCTGAAGGGACGGTGGAGGAGCTGCTCGCAGGAGCGGAGCCGCCCACGTACGTGGCGGTCCAGGCGTTCATCGACCCAGCCAGGGAGGCGGAGCTCGACCCGCTCGTCGCCCGGGCGTGCGAGACCGGCTGCGTCGTCACGGTCGGGCTGGGCCCGCGCTACCTGCACTCGACCGGCCAGCTGCACAAGGGAGGGCCGCCCACCGGGAGGTTCGTCCAGGTCGTCGACGACCCCGGCGATGACGTTCCGATTCCCGGCCACGACTTCGGGTTCGCCGGGCTGATCGAGGCGCAGGCGGTCGGCGACTATGCCGCCCTGAAGGAGCGGGATCGGCCCATCGTCCGCGTCAGACTCGAGGAGGTATCCACGTGAAGCTCGGCATGGTCGGTCTCGGCCGCATGGGCGGCAGCATGACGGAGCGTCTGCGCCGCGACGGGCACGAGGTGGAGACGTACGCGCGCACGGCGCCGGAGCGGACGGCCGACTCGCTCGTCGAGCTGGCCACCCGGCTCGAGCAGCCGCGCGTCGTCTGGCTCATGATCCCGGCCGGCGACCCGACCGAGCAGGCGATCCGGAACTTCCTGCCGCTCCTCGAGGACGGGGACACGATCGTCGACGGCGGCAACTCGTACTTCCGGGACTCGCAGCGGCGCGCGGCGCAGGCCAAGGAGAAGGGCGTCTTCTTCCTCGACGCGGGCGTCTCCGGCGGCATCTGGGGCCTGGCGGAGGGCTACTGCGTCATGGTCGGCGGCGAGGAGGAGCCCTTCCGGGCCGTGGAGCCGGCCCTCCAGACCCTCGCGCCGGAAGGCGGCTACGCGCACGTCGGACCCTCGGGCGCCGGGCACTTCGTGAAGATGGTGCACAACGGGATCGAGTACGGGCTCATGCAGGCGTACGCGGAAGGCTTCGACCTCATGAACGGGATCGAGGACTACGAGCTCGACCTGCGCCAGGTGGCCGCGCTGTGGCAGCGGGGCTCGGTCGTCCGCGGCTGGCTGCTCGAGCTCCTGGAGCGCGCCTTCGAGCAGGATCCGGGCCTCGAGTCGATCCGCGGCTACGTCGACGACTCGGGCGAGGGCCGCTGGACGGTGCACGAGGCGATCGAGGCGGCCGTGCCCGTGCCGGCCATCGCGCTCGCGCTCTTCGCCCGCTTCTCCTCCAGGCAGGACGAGTCCTTCGCGGCCAAGGTGAACGCCGCCCTCCGCAACCAGTTCGGCGGCCACGCCGTGCAGGCGGCGGGGCAGTCCCGTGACCGAGCTCGCTGAGAACCCACTCCTCGAGGGCCTGCGGTCGCGCCGCACTCCCGAGCCCTGCGCGCTCACGATCTTCGGCGCCTCGGGCGACCTGACCCAGCGGAAGCTCTTTCCGGCCCTCTACGCGCTCGCCTTCCGCAACCTTCTCCCGGAGCAGTTCGGCGTCGTCGGGGTGGCGCGCACGCACATGTCCACGGACGAGTTCCGAGAGCGCATGCGCGAGGCCGTTACGGAGCACGGTCGCGACGAGTTCCGGGCCGACGTCTGGGAGCAGCTGGCGGCGGGCACCCGCTACGTCTGCGCCGACCTCATCGACGCGCAGGAGGACCAGGAGGTCATCGAGTGCCTGAACGAGCTCGACGAGACGCGCGGAACTGCCGGCAACCGCGTCTACTACTTCGCCGTCCCACCGAGCGCGATCGAGCCGATCGTCGTCCAGATCGGGCCGCGTCGCGCCACGGGCGGCTGGACGCGCCTCATCGTCGAGAAGCCATTCGGTCACGACCTCGAGAGCGCTCGCCGGCTCAACGAGATCGTCCGCGCGTACTTCGACGAGAGCGAGATCTTCCGCATCGACCACTACCTGGGCAAGGAGACGGTGCAGAACATGCTCGTTCTCCGCTTCGCCAACGGGATCTTCGAGCCGATCTGGAACCGCCAGTTCGTCGACCACGTCCAGATCACCGTGGCCGAGTCGCTGGGGATCGAGGGACGGACCGGCTTCTACGAGGCCTCCGGCGCGGCCCGCGACATCGTCCAGAACCATCTGCTCCAGCTCGTCGCGCTGACGGCGATGGAGCCGCCGATCGACTTCAGCTCCGAGTCGGTGCGGAACGAGAAGGTGAAGGTGCTGCGCGCGACGCACACGCCCGGGCCGAAGCACGTCGTCCGCGGCCAGTACGGGCCGGGCCACGTCGAGGGTGAGGAGGTGCCGGGCTACCGTGAGGAGGAGGGCGTCGACCCCGACTCCGCGACGGAGACCTACGTCGCCGCCAAGCTCTACGTCGACAACTGGCGCTGGGCCGACACTCCGTTCTACGTCCGCACCGGCAAGCGGCTGCCGCGGCGGGAGACGACGATCGCCATCCAGTTCAAGCGGGCGCCCCACCCTCCGTTCGAGGTGGACGTCGAGGAGGGCCTCCGCCCCAACGTCCTCCTCGTCCACATCCAGCCTGACGAGGGCGTCTCGCTCGCCATCGGCGCGAAGGTGCCCGGCCAGGGGTTGACGATTCGCACGGTGCACATGGACTTCCTCTACGGCGGCTCCTTCCGCGTGGGGCTGCCGGAGGCCTACGAGCGGCTCATCCTCGACTGCCTGCTCGGGGACGCGACTCTCTTCACGCGCGCCGACGAGGTGGAGGAGCAGTGGGCGCTCGTGGACGCGATGGTCGCGCCCTGGAAGCGAGACCGCCCGCACTTCCCCAACTACGCGGCCGGGACCTGGGGCCCTCCCGCCGCCGACGAGCTCCTGCACAGGGACGGCCGCTCGTGGCGCAGGCACTGACGGAGAACGTGACGGTGCGAGACGTCGAGCGTGAGCTCGCGCGGCTGCGCGACGCCTCGACGGAGCCGGGGCAGCCGCCCCGGCTGCGGACGAGCGTGATGACTCACGTCGCCTGGGTGCCCGAGCGCTGGGAGGAGGCCGCCATCGGGACGTTGGCCGGTCTCGCGGAGCGCCACCCCTCGCGGACGATCCTGCTCCTGCCGCGGCCGGACGATCCGGAGGACCGCCTCGACGGCGAAGTCGACCTGCGCTGCTTCGTGCGCGGCGGCCAGGAGAAGGAGGTTTGCTCGGAGGTGATCGTCCTCCGCCTCTGCGGGCGGCGGGCGAGCGCGCCGGCGAGCGTCGTCGTGCCGCTGGTCGTCTCAGACCTGCCCGTCTTCCTCCGCTGGCGCGGGCCGCTTCCCTTCGCCGCTTCGGAGCTGGAACAGCTCGTCGGCCTGGCCGACCGGCTCGTCGTCGACTCCCGCGAGTGGCCCGAGCCCAAGCGTGCGCTCGGCCGGCTCGCGGAGCTCTTCGAGCTGATCGCCGTCTCCGACATCGGCTGGGCGCGGACGTATCGCTGGCGGACCGCCCTCGCGGCTCTCTGGCCGGATGTGCGCGCGGCCTCACGGCTCCGGGTCGCGGGACCGGAGGCGGAGGCGCTGCTCCTCCACGGCTGGTTGCGCGAGCGCCTCGGTCGCAGCGTCGCGCTCGACCTCGAGCCGGCGGGGGAGATCGAGCTCGTCGAGGTCGACGGCCGCGAGGCGAGACCGACGCGGCTCGAGCCGAAGACGCCGAGCGACCTCCTCTCGGACCAGCTCGAGGACTTCGGCCGCGACCGGATCTACGAGGAGGCGGTACGGAGCTTCGCGTCTTCCCCGACCTAGCGATCCACGCTTCCGCGTGGATCGCTAAACGCTCGGAGGGCAGGGATCCGTTCCGAATCGCGCTGACCGGGGGCTCGTCGGTGGGGGCTGTGTACGAGCGGCTGGCCGTCCTCGACCTCGACTGGGGCTCGTGGCACGTCTGGTGGAGCGACGAGCGCCTCGTCCCGCCCGCTCACGAGGACTCGAACGAGCGCCTGGCGCGCGAAGCGCTCCTCTCCCGCGTCTCGATCCCGGAAGAGCAGATCCATCCGCTGCGTTCACAGCAGGTCGAGCTCCCCGAGCACTTCGACCTCGTCCTCCTCGGGATCGGCCCGGACGGTCACACGGCCTCGCTCTACCCGGGCCACGAGGACGAGCTCGCCGACGCCGGCCCGGTCGTCCAGGTTCCCGATCCCGGCATGCCCCCGCCCCACGCCCGCCTCTCGTTCTCACTCACCTATCTGAACGAGCAGCCGCTCGCCGCCTTCCTCGTCGGAGGCGAAGCCAAGCGCGCGATCCTCACCCGTGTGCTCGCCGGCGACGAGACGCTCCCCGCCGCCCGCGTGCGCGCCGGGGAGACCGTGATCCTGGCCGACGAGGCCGCTGCCCCAACCTAGCGGAGCGCGGCCTCGAGGGCCCCGCCGGCTGCCAGCACGAGGGCATCCGCGCCCGGGCGCCCGGCGAGCTGGAGCGACGCGGGGAGGCCGTGCTCGGCCGGGCCGCAGGGAAGCGCGAGCGCCGGCCAGCCGAGCGAGCTGAAGGGGGCCGTCAGGCGGATCATCCCTTCGCGGAGCGCGAGGTCGCCAATCCCGACCGGCGGCGCCACGGACGTCATCGTCGGCGTGAGGAGGAGATCGGCGTCACCGAGCGCCTCGAGCGCGCGCTCGCGGTAGGCCTCGCGTGCCGCGCGCGAGGCCTCGACCTCCTCGTCCGCGACGGCGAGGCACCGCTCCACCTTCGTGCGCACGTTCTCGCCGTAGTGGTCGCGGTGCTCGGCGAAGAGCTCGCGGTGTACGTCTGCCACTTCCCGCTGGAACGCGGGTGAGAACAGCTCGGGCAGCGGGAAGTCGACGCGAGCTCGGCGGGGGAAGAGCGCGGCCGCGGCCTCGACGCGCTCGCGCACGAGCGGATCGGCGTTCTCGGTCCAGGCGACCGCTAAGGAGACCTCGTCGAGCGAGTCGAGGGGAGCCGCGACCTCGTCGAATCCGAGGACGTCCATCATCTGGCGGCACATGGCGACCGAGGTGGCCATCGGCCCGGCTGTGTCGAAGCTCGGCGCGAGGGGGAAGACCCCGTCCATGGGCACGAGCCCGTGGGTGGGCTTGAACCCGACGCCGCCGCAGCAGGCGGCCGGGAGCCGGATCGAGCCCGCGCTGTCCGTCCCGAGCGCGACGTCGCAGAGCCCGGCCGCCAGCGCCGCCGCCGAGCCGCCGCTCGACCCGCCGGGGATGCGCCCCGGGTCGAGCGGGTTCACGACGTCGCCGAAGTGCTCGTTCTCCGACGTGATCCCGTAGGCGAACTCGTGCAGGTTGGTCTTGCCGACGACGGCGTAGCCGGCTTCTTCGAGCCACGTCACCGCCCTCGCCGTCCGCTCGGGGACGTGGTGGCGGAAGATCGCCGACCCGTACGTCGTCACGAGGCCGGCCGTGTCAATGAGATCCTTGACCCCGAGGCGGGTCCCCTCGCCGGGCTTCTCCGGGACAGCGAGAAAGGCGTTAAGCGAGCGCGTTGTAGATCACCGCGACGACGATCGACCCGGCGAAGAGGATGAGCGAGAGCGCCAGCAGCACGAAGCCGAGGCGCATGTTCCGGCGCGTGAGCTCGGGCTCCATTACCCGAGCACGACGGGGTCGACCGCCATGGCGACGAAGAGCAGGGCGAGGTAGGCGAGCGAGTAGTTGAAGAGCCTCCGGGCCCGCGCCGGCGTCGTCTCGCGCGCCAGCGACAGCGCCAGCCAGAGGAAGGCGAGACCGAGCGCGACGGCCGCGCCCAGATAGACCGCGCCCAGCGTCCGCCAGACGACCGGCAGGAGCGTGATCGCCACGAGCACGAGCGAGTAGCGGACGATCGAGCGCGCGGTCTCCCGCTCGCCGCGGACGACGGGCAGCATGGGCACGCCCGCCTCCGCATAGTCCCGCTTGATGAGGAGAGCGAGGGCCCAGAAGTGCGGCGGCGTCCAGAAGAAGACGACGAGGAAGAGGAAGAGCGCCGGGACGGTCAGGTTGCCGGTCGCGGCCGCCCAGCCGACGAGCGGCGGCACCGCTCCGGCCGCCCCGCCGATGACGATGTTCTGCGGCGTCGAGCGCTTGAGCCAGCGGGTGTAGACGAGCACGTAGAAGAGGTTCCCGGCCAGGGCGAGGAGCGCGGCGAGCACGTTGACGAAGCTCGTCAAGACGACGAAGGAGAGCGCGGAGAGCGCGAGGCCGAACTCGAGCGCCCGCTCCGGGGCGACGCGGCCCGCGGCCACAGGCCGCGCGGCCGTGCGCCGCATTCGCGTGTCGATGTCCGAGTCGAGCACGTGGTTGAGCGCGCTCGCGCCGCCGCACGCGAGTGCGAGCCCGCCGAGCGCGGCGAGGGCGAGCCCGGCCGACGGCAGCCCGCCGGCTCCGACGATCATCCCCCCCGCGCCGGTCACGAGCAGGAGCACCATGATGCGCGGCTTCGTCAGCGTGACGTAGTCCCGCCAGGATCCCGCCGCTGCCGGAGCGCCACGGCGAAAGGCGAGAGCCGCAGCGACCGCGGCCGCCGCGAGCCCGAGGCCGCCGAGGGCGAGGTGCAGCCCGGCCGGGGCTCCCGCCAGCGCGGAGAGCCCGGCGAGGCCGAAGAGGACGAACGCTCCGACGGCGGGGACGAGGAGGGCCGGGTACGCCAGCCGCGCCGTCAGCACCACCGCGGCCAGGAGGGCGACCGTCACGTGCGCGGTGACGTCGTGGGCCAGGCCCCACTCACCGGTGGAGACGACTGCCGCCACGCCCGCGGCCGCCGCGAGCGACGTCAGGCGCAGCCAGGGTCCGGCCGTCACCGCCGCGTCTCCCGCAGACGGAGGCGGAGATCGCGGAGCGGCCGCGCGCTCGAGACGTAGGGAACCTGCTCGAAGTTGTGTGCCGGAGGTGGCGACGTCGCGTACCACTCGAGCGTGTCCGCGCGCCAGGGATCGTTCCCGACGCGCGGCCCGCTGCTCCAGCTCTTGACGGCGTTCCAGACGAACACGAGAAGGGAGATACCCATCAGCAAGGCGCCGAGGCTCGAGACGAGGTTGTACCACTCGAAGAGACCCCCGCGGTCGTACGTGTAGATCCGCCTCGGCATGCCCATGAGCCCGAGCATGTGCTGGGGCAGGAACGCCGCGTTGAAGCCGACGAACATCAGCCAGAAGTGAATCTGCGCGAGCCGTTCGTCGTACATCCGCCCGGTCACCTTCGGGAACCAGTAGTACGTCCCGGCGAAGATCCCGAACACGGTGCCGCCGAAGAGCACGTAGTGGAGGTGGGCGACGACGTAGTAGGTGTCGTGCACCACGAAGTCCACCGGGAAGACGGCGAGCATGATTCCCGAGAGGCCGCCCATGGTGAACAGCGCGATGAAGCCGAGGGAGAAGAGGAGCGGCGCCCGGAACCACAGGTGGCCGCGCCAGAGCGTCGCCAGCCAGTTGAAGATCTTGATCGCGGTGGGGATGGCGACGGAGAAGGAAGTGATCATGAACCACGCGTTCAGCCACGACGGCATCCCGACGGTGAACATGTGGTGCGCCCAGACGAGCATGCTCGCGAAGGCGATTCCGATCGTCGAGAACGCGACCGCCTTGTAGCCGAAGATCGGCTTGCGCGAGAAGACGGGGATGACCTCCGAGAGCATTCCCATCGCGGGCAGCACCATGATGTAGACCTCGGGGTGGCCGAAGAACCAGAACATGTGCTGCCAGAGGATCGCGCCGCCGTTCTCGGCCGCGAAGAACGCGGTTCCGGCCTGCCGGTCGAGGAGGAGGAGGGTGACGGCAGCCGAGATCGTCGGCAGGACGAGGACGAGCAGGACCGAGAAGGCCTCGATCGACCAGACGAAGAGCGGGATGCGCATCCAGGTCATTCCCGGCGCGCGCATGTTGTGGATCGTGACGATGAAGTTGATCGCCCCCGCGAGCGAGGAGAGCGAGGTCAGGTGGAGTCCGAGGATCCAGAGGTCCTGGCCGACGCCGGGGCTGAACTCCTCGGTCGAGAGCGGCGCATAGGCAGTCCAGCCCGAGCTCGCGGCACCCGGGACGAAGCTGACGAGGATGACGAGGCCGCCGAGGAGGAAGAGCCAGTACGACATCGCGTTCAGGCGCGGGAAGGCCATGTCGCGCGCGCCGATCATGAGCGGCACGAGGTAGTTCCCGAACCCGGCCAAGATCGGGACGACGAAGAGGAAGATCATCGCCGTCCCGTGGATCGTGAAGAGCTGGTTGTAGCCGTCCCGGGTGAACACCTCGCTGTTCGCCTGCGCCAGCTGCAGGCGCATGAGGAGGGCCAGCAGGCCGGCGGCGAAGAAGAAGCCGAACGCCGTGACGACGTAGAGGATCCCGATCCGCTTGTGGTCGACGGTGGTGACCCAGCCCAGGACGCGTCCTTCGCGCCAGGTGGGGGCGAGCGCCTCGGTCCTAACCGCCATCCTGCTGCCCCTCCGGAGCGAGGTTCGGGCTCGACTCGATGTAGGCGACGAGCGCCTCGTACTGGAAGTCGGGCCAGCCGCGGCCGACGGGCGGCATGTAGCCGTCCACGTCGGGCTCGTCCCGGCCGTTCTCGAGGAGCTCCCGCAGAGACTCCAGGTTCGTCAGCGTGCCGCTGCCCGCGATGGGCGGGCCGATGTCACCCTCGCCCTCGGGGCCGTGGCAGTCGGCGCACACGGCCTCCCACGTCGCCCGGCCGAGCTCGACCTGGCCGTCGCCCGCCTGCTGTCCCTCCTGCTCCGTGAGCCAGGCTTCGTAGTCCGAGGCCGACACGACCTCGACGTCGGTCGGCATGACGGCGTGGAGGATGCCGCAGAACTCGGCGCACTTGCCTTCGAACGTCCCCTCCGTGTCGGGGCGGAAACGCAGCTCGTTCGTGCGGCCGGGAAGCGCGTCCTGCTTCCCCGTCAGCTGGGGTACCCACCAGCTGTGGTCGACGTCGAACGAGGTCAGCTCGAGGACAACCGTCTGGTCGACCGGGAGCACGAGCCGGTCGAGCGAGACGACGCCGTTCGGATAGACGTACTGCCAGTAGAACTGGTGCGCCTCCACGCGCACGCGCACGTCCTCCTCCTCGCCGTCGCTCGTCGCCTGCACGGCCGGGATGCGCACGAGGACGACCACGGCCACGGCGACGAGGATGAGCGCGGGGACGATCGTCCAGATGATCTCGAGCCGCGTGTTTCCGTGGATCTGGGGGCCCTCCGCCTCGGCTGCGGTCGTCCTGCGCCGGCGGAACCGGATGACGAAGAGGAGGAGAGCCGCCTCCACGGCCACGAAGACGACCGCGCAGATGGCGAACACGAACCAGTAGAGCTGGTTGATGGCCTCGCCGCTCCCCGTGCTCGACTCGGGCGGGCCGATCCCTCCGGGGGCGGCGGCCGCCAAGGAGGGAAGGGCGAGCGCGAGGCACGCGAGCACGGCGGTGACGGCGGCCTTCCTCCCCATCGGGCGCTGCGATTGTATTCGGGAGCGCGAGGGCAGGGCTTCGCTGCGAATGTCACCCATCCGGGGGAGTTCCGAATCCCCCGAAGTGTGGTTCAGTCCTAGAGGAATGGGCTAGCTCATTCGGAGTGTCGCCGGAAGCTGGGAGAGGTTTTCGCGCGCCGAGGGGAGCCGGTGCAGTCTAGGCTTCGTCGCGGAGATGGACGAGGCTTGGACCGTGCCGCTCCCGGCTGACGTGGAGGAGCCGTTCGAGGTCTTCGTGAACGGCGTTCGGCAGGAGCCGGGAGCCGACTACACGGCCTTCGGGCGGGAGCTTCGCTTCACGAGGCCCCTCGCGCGCGAAGGGCGGCTAGGCGTCGTCCGCTGGGCGAGCATGTTCCTCGGCGTCGCCGGGACGTACCGCAAGAACGACTCGGTCGACGTCGTCTACGAGAGGGGTGGGCGGAAGCGGGTCGCCTCCGCCCTGCCGATCATCCCGCCAGGCGAGCGCTGACAACCCCGTCGCCGCTCACGGCCACGGCTGTAGGGACGACGGCGACCCCGTACTTGCGAGCGAGCTCAGGTCGGGTCGAGACGTCGACGGTGATGACCCTGCGCCCTTCCTCTCTGAGCCGGGCCTCGAGAGCGCGGCAGTCCGTGCAGAGCGGGTGCGTGAACTCGACGACGACCTCTCCCTCCGGCGGAAGCCCCAGCTCGCCGAGGTCGATCCGCTCCAACCGGTGCGAGCGGATTCCGCGCACGCGGGCGCCGAGCCGGTAGATCTCGCAGCCTGCGCAGAAGCCGGTCGCGGCGGCGAGCAGGGCAAGCCCCGCCACGAGGAGCCCGAGCGTCCAGCCGAGGACTGAGAGTCCCACCGCGTGGGCGACGGAGGCGGCTCCGAGCACCACGAGGCCGACCGTGTTGGCGAAGCGCGGCGGCCGCGCGTCCTCGATCGGCCCCTCGCCGAAGAGCGGCTGGACGAGCTCGAAGTAGGCGAGACAGGGGAGGCACCACCGGCGGCCGAGGGTGAGCCCGAGGGCGAGCTGCGCTGCCAGGATCGCGAGGAGCGGCCACCAGCCGGTCAGGAAGGCGAGGAGCGCGAGCGAGCCGATCACCGCCTGGTTGAAGCGGGGCCCGCGGCTGTCGATCACGTCCAGGTCGCGGTACGGGTCGGCCACTTGTTGCTTCATTTTGGAAAGCTTACCCGCGGCACGCCGTCCGCGTGTCCAGTGAGTACCGCGGTCGCCGCCGGCGGCAAGCTAAGCTCAGGAGGAGGGTGGAACCCGAGCAGTTCGACGATCTCAACGCCGGCTTCGTCCAGGAGCTGTTCGCCCAGTACCTCGACTCGCCTGAGTCCGTCGATCCCGAGTGGCGGGCGCTCTTCGAGTCGGGAACGGCGACGCTCGTGGCGAGCCACCCCCTGGTCCGCCGCCTGCGGGAGCTCTACCCGGACGCGCTCGACGGCGGGAACGGAGCCCCGGCTGCGCCGGCGGCCGCTCCTCCGGAGCTCCTCGGCGCAGTCGCGGCCGCGATGTCGCTCGTGAAGGCACACCGGACGCACGGACACCTGGCCGCGCGCCTCGACCCGCTCGGGAGCGAGCCGATCGGCGACCCGGCGCTCGATCCCGACCGCCTGGAGCCCCGCCTCACCGCCGACCTCCAGCGGCAGATCCCGGCCAAGGTCTTACGCCTGCACGTCCCGTGCGAGACGCTGGCCGAGGCGCTCCCGCAGCTCCGCGAAACGTACTGCGGGACGATCGCGTACGAGATCGAGCACATCTCGAGCCACGAGCAGCGGGTGTGGCTCCGGAACGCGATCGAGTCGAACCGGTACCGGCAACCGCTCTCCCAGGAGGAGCAGACGACCCTTCTGCGGCGTCTCTCCGAGGTGGAGGCGTTCGAGCGCTACCTCCGCCGCGCCTTCCTCGGGCAGAAGCAGTTCTCGATCGAGGGGCTCGACGTCATGGTGCCCATGCTCGACGAGGCCTTCGAGCTGGCAGCCGCCGGCGGGGCCCGCGAGGTCGTGATGGGAATGGCTCATCGCGGCCGGCTGAACGTGCTCGCGCACGTCGTCGGGCGGCCTTACGACTCCATCCTCCGTGAGTTCGAGGGGGAGCGCGTGCTCGAGGCGGTCGGCTCCGATCCGGAGGGCGGCACCGGCGACGTCAAGTACCACCACGGCGCCGGCGGGACGCGGAAGACCGCGAGCGGCGACGTCCAGGTCACGCTCTCGTCGAACCCGAGCCACCTCGAGTACGTCGACCCCGTCGTGGAAGGGCAGACGCGCGCCCTCCAGACCGACCACGACTCTGCGGAGGAGACGCACGACCCGAGCTCCGCGCTCGCCGTCCTCATCCACGGCGACGCAGCTTTCCCCGGCCAGGGCGTCGTCGCCGAGACGCTCAACCTCCAGGGGCTCGACGGCTACACGACGGGCGGCACGCTCCACCTCATCGCCAACAACCAGGTCGGCTTCACGACCGACCCGGAGGAGGGGCGCTCGACGCGCTATTCGAGCGACTTGGCGAAGGGCTTCGACACGCCGATCGTCCACGTGAACGCCGACGACGCCGAGGCGGCGATCGCGGCGATCCGGCTGGCGATGGCCTTCCGCGCCCGCTTCCGCCACGACGTCGTCGTCGACCTCGTGGGGTACCGCCGCTTCGGTCACAACGAGGGCGACGAGCCGAGCTACACGCAGCCGCTCATGTACCGGAGGATCGAGGAGCATCCGAGCGTGCGGGAGCAGTATGCCCACGAGCTCGCCGAGCGAGGCGTCGTGAGCGAGGAGGAGGCCGAGGAGCTCGTCGAGGTCGTGCAGGCGCAGATGCGGGAGGCGCACGAGGCGCTGAAGGCGACGTTCGGCTCGGGCCGCGCCGGCTCGAAGGAGCGGCGGATCGGGCGCGGGGCGGACGCGCAGATCGAGACGGCGGTCGAGGCCGAGCGGCTCCGAGCGCTCAACGAGGAGCTGCTCGCGGTGCCGGAGGGCTTCCGCGTGCATCCGAAGCTCGCGAAGGCGCTCGAGCGACGGCGTGAGACGCTCGGCGAGGAGGGCGGCGTCGACTGGGCACAGGCGGAGGGGCTCGCCTTCGCCAGCCTCCTCACCGACGGAACGCCCATTCGCCTCACCGGCCAGGACACGGAGCGGGGCACGTTCTCCCACCGGCACCTCGTGCTGCACGACCACGTATCGGGCGAGAGGTGGACGCCAATCGAGCGCCTGCGCGAGGCGCGCGCCCCCTTCCAGGTGTACAACTCCCCCCTCTCCGAGGTGGCCGCGCTGGGCTTCGAGTACGGCTACTCGGTCGCCTGCCCGCGGGCGCTCCTCCTCTGGGAGGCGCAGTTCGGCGACTTCGTCAACGCCGCCCAGGTGGTCGTCGACCAGTTCATCGTCTCCGGGCTCTCGAAGTGGGGCCAGAGCTCGCGGCTCACCCTCCTGCTGCCGCACGGCTACGAGGGGAACGGGCCGGAGCACTCGAGCGCCCGGCTCGAGCGTTTCCTGCAGCTCGCCGCGCAGGAGAACGTCCGTGTCGTCAACTGTTCCACTGCGGCGCAGTACTTCCACGTGCTGCGCCGGCAGGCGCTGCACCCGAAGGCGCGCCCGCTCATCCTCCTCACGCCCAAGGGCCTGCTGCGTCTGAAGCAGGCGACCTCCCGGCTGGACGACCTCGCCCGCGGCGGGTTCCGGGCGCTCATCGACGATCCGACGCTCGACGAGGAGGCGAAGCGGCAGGCCGAACGGCTCGTCCTCTGCTCCGGCAAGGTCTACTACGACATCGTCGGGCACGAGGCGTTCAAGGACGTCGAAGGGGTGGCCGTCGTACGGCTCGAGCAGCTCTATCCGTTCCCGGTTGCGGCCTACGACGAGCTCCTCTCGCGCTACCCGACGATCAGCGAGGTGATCTGGACGCAGGAGGAGCCGCAGAACATGGGTGCGTGGCGCGCGATCCGCCACCGGCTGGAGGAAGGGCTCCCGGCCGAGGTGGAGCTCCGCTATGTCGGCCGTCCGTGGCGCGCGAGCCCGAGCGAGGGCTACCCGACGGCTCACCTGCTCGAGCAGGACCGCATCGCCCGCGAGTCCCTCGGCGCCTTCTAGAGCTAGGCGATCAGCGAGAGCCGGAGCGCCTTGGCCACGGCCTGCGTGCGCGTCTCCGCGCCGAGCTTCGACATCGCCTTGCGGATGTGGGTCCGCACGGTCTCGGGAGAGATGAAGAGCTGCCGGCCGATCTCCTCGTTGGAGAAGCCGTCCGCGAGCAGGCGAAGCACCTCGCGCTCACGCCGGGTCAGCTCGGGCGTCGAGCCGTTGGCCTGCGACACGGCGAAGACGCCCGCGAGCACGGGATCGACGTAGGTGCCGCCGCGGGCGACGATCTCGACTGCGCGCACCAGGTCGACGAGCGGGGCCTCCTTGACGAGGAAGCCGCGCGCGCCCGCGTCGATCGCCTCGGTCAGGAGGGCGCGGTCGCCGTAGCCCGTGTAGAGGATGACCCGGGTCGGGAGCTTCGCCTCCGCCGCGCGACGGACGAGCTCCATGCCCGAGAGGCCGGGCATACGGACGTCCACGAGCGCCACCGGGGGCCGTCGGGTCTCGAGCTTGGCGTACGCCTCGTCGCCGTTTCGGGCGCGGCCGGCGACTTCGATCTCGTGATCCTCGAGCACGGCGCAGATCGCCTCCACCATGGCCGGATGATCGTCGGCGACGAGGCAGGAGAGCCCCGTCG
>JBOHAD010000051.1:0-17426 GCA_050697555.1 Gaiellaceae bacterium
CCGTCCTTGCCTTCGCCATCGAGCTTCACCGCCTCTCCGTACTCCGTGAACATGCCGTCCAGATAGCGCTGGGCGGTTCTGAGCGACGGGTCGCTGGGCTCCACGTGGGCGACGCGCTTCGCGGCGTCGAACGCCTGGCGGGCGGCCTCCTGGGCGGTGATCGAGCCGGCCGTGAAGTCCTGCCTCCAGATGCCGAAAGCCGTCACGTCGACGCTGGCCGTCTGGAGGAAGTGCCTGTCCTTGGCACCGCACGAATGGGCCCGCGCTTCGCGCGACCCCGTGCAGCCGGCTGAGGCCGCAAGCAGGAGGAGCGTTGCCGCAGTGACGCCAAGCCTCCGCAACTCGGACGCATCATCGGCGCGGCGCGCGCGGCGGGCAATCACCCGAAGAGGGTGCCCCGGTCGAGGCCCGGCCACTGGCGCGCTGCAGCGGCCACGTCACGGGGTCTGACCCCTCGTCCACAGGCCGCGCACGGGACCGCTAGCCGAAGATGAGGGACCTGTACGTGATCGTCCGGCGCATGCCGATGCCCTCGTAGAGCGCGATCGCGGCAGCGTTCTCCGGTCGCACGAACAGGCAGACCGCCGGCGTCCGCGCGAGGAGGAGCCGGCAGAGGTCGGCGAGGCCCCGCTTCCCGTAGCCGCGGCCGCGCAGCTCCGGGTCGACCCACACCTGCTGGAGCTGCACGGCCCTCTCGGTCCAGGCCGACGCCTCCGCCTTGAAGAGGATGCCCCCGCCCTCGCGCCACAGCCAGCTGCGGCCCTCCTCGATCTGCACGCGGGTGCGCCATTCGAAGAGCGTGGGGTCGCGCGCGTAGGCATCGACGCCGACCTCCTCCAGGTAGGCCGCCGCCGAGGCGGCCACGAGGGCGTCGAGGTCGTCGAGGCGCGCCGGACGGAGCGCCGTCTCCCCCGGAGGCGGTGGGCGCTCGAGCAGGTACACCGGCTGTCCCGGGCGGTCCTCGAGTGGCTCTGGCAGCCCGCCGCGCGCGGCCTCCCAGAGCTCCGTCACCGCCCGCTCCTCGCCGACGAGCATCCGCGCCTCGCCGGCGGCGGCGAGGTCGGCGAACGCAGCCGCCCCGCAGCCGGAGGGCACGAGGTTGGCGCCCATGTGACAGACGGCCGTCAGGCGCCCGCCGTCCCGCACGGCCGCGAAACGGCCCAGGCCCCGCCGGGCCACATCCTCGAGGAAGACACGCTCGATCGGCTCCTCGGCACAGAAGTCCAGGATGTGGGAGAGCCGTGGCCGCTTGACCAGGCGCGCCATTCGCAGGGACGATAGCGCCCGTGCCGATCCACGTTCGCGCCGAGCCCGGGGAGTACGCGGAGGCCTGCCTCCTCCCCGGCGACCCCCTCCGGGCCAAGTACGTCGCCGAGACGTTCCTCGAGAACGCCGAGCAGCGTAACTGGGAGCGCGGCATGCTCGGCTATACAGGAACCTTCCGCGGACGCCCCGTTTCCGTCCAGGCGACGGGGATGGGCTGTCCCTCGGCCGCAATCGTGATCGAGGAGCTCGTCCAGCTCGGCGTCAAGCGGCTGCTCCGCATCGGCACGTGCGGCGGCCTCCAGCCCGACCTCCAGCTCGGCGACCTGATCGTCGCCGTCTCCGCCGTGGCGGCAGACGCGACGGCGCGGCACCTCGTCGGCGAGCCACACACGCCGACGGCCGACTGGGAGCTCGTCCACGGCGCCGTCCATGCGGCCAAGGAGCTCGGCAAACCGGTGCGTGTCGGCCCGATCGTCTCCAGCGACCTCTTCTACAACCCCGACGAGGGCCAGTACCAGCGCTGGTCCGACCGGGGCATCCTCGCCGTCGAGATGGAGGCGGCCGTCCTCTTCACGCTCGGCGCGCTCCGCAAGGTCAAGGCCGGGTGCCTCCTCACGGTGAGCGACGTCATCGTCGAGGGAGAGTTCGTCCGCATCACCGACGAGGAGATGAAGGCGGCGGTCGACGGCATGACCGAGCTCGCACTCGGAACCGTCACGGCGGACGGCCATTAGCGTCGTCTTCGTCGTCAACCCGGCCTCCGCGAACTGGTCCACCCGGCGGCGCTGGCCGGAGATCGCCCACCGCGCCGCCCAGGCGGGGCTCCCGGGTGAGGCGCTCTTCAGCGAGCGGCCGGGCGAGGTGGCCGAGCTCGCGCGGACGGCGGCCGAGGGCGGCGCCGAGCTCGTCGTCGCCGTCGGCGGCGACGGGACGGTGAACGAGGCCGCCAACGGGCTCATCGCCGCCGGTGGCACGACGGAGCTGGCGATCCTCCCGCGCGGGACGGGGACCGATTTCGTCCGCACCTTTCGGATCCCGACGGGGCTCGACGACGCGCTGGCGGTCGCCCGCTCGGGACAAACGCGGGTCATAGACGCCGGCCGCGTCGACTACCGCGCCTGGAGCGGCGAGGAGGCGAGGGGGCACTTCGTCAACGTCGCCAGCGCGGGGATGAGCGGCGCCGTCGCGCAGCGGGCGAACGCGTCCTCCAAGGCGTTCGGCGGAAAGGCCTCGTTCCTGTGGGCGACGCTTGCGGTCTTCGCCCGCTGGCAGAACACCGAGATCCAGGTCGACGTGGACGGCGAGCGGCGAAGCGGCCTCATGGAGGACGTCATCGTCGCCAACTGCGAGTACCTCGCCGGCGGGATGCGGATGTGCCCGGAGGCGAAGCCGGACGACGGCCTCCTCGACGTCCTCCTGATCGGCGACATCACCAAGGCCGACCTCGTGCGCACGCTGCCGAAGATCTACCGCGGCACGCACCTCCCGCACCCGAAGGCCGAGCCGTTTCGGGCGCGCGCCGTGGCGGTCGACGCGCCGACGCCGCTCCCGATCCAGCTCGACGGGGAGCAGCCCGGAACGACGCCGGCGACCTTCGAGGTCGTAGCGGGCGCCTTGCGGCTGCGCGTTCCCGCCTAGATGGTTGATCGGGAAGTGTGGTGCCGGCGGGGGCGTCCGTGACCGAGCCTGACGCCGCGATCATCCGCAGCCCGTACCTGGAAGGTACGGGCGAGGAACGAGCGTGGTGTCAGGCGACGCGTCACGGGCGTCAGCCGGCGGTGCCACGGTTTCCGTTCAATTTTCGATCAATCATCTAGGCCGCGGCCGTGCCGCCGCCGGCGCTCGTGCTGCGGCCGGTGCCGCCGCCGAGGGCGCGGCCGGCCGGAGGCGAGGGAGCCTTCTCCGTCTCCTCCTTCTTCGCCCGGGTCGTCCGCCGCTTCGCCGTGGAGGTCTTCTTCGTCTCCGAGCGCTTCGCCGTCGTCTTCCGGGCCGAGCCGCCTTCGAGCTTGGCGAGGCGCTTCTCGAGGCGCTCCACATGCTTCCGCAGATCCTCGAGCTCGTCGACCGGCGCCAGGCCGACCTGATGGAGAGCCCGCTTCGAGGCGGTGTCGAGCCTCCCCTTCGCGGACATCGCACGTCCCAGCGCGTCCGTGACCCGCTCGTTCCGGCCGAGCTCGTCCACGAGGCGTCCGAGCGTCTCCTCGCCGCGCCGGGAGAGGCGTCCGACCACGCCCGCCTCGGTCGTCTTCTTCTGACGTGTCGCCATTCGCTCCTCCCTCTGGGTCGCTCCCCGCACCATACCGTCCTACGAGCGGACGAGCACGGGCGTCCCTTCCGGGTTCGACTCGTACATGCGCACGAGGAGGTCGTTGGGAATACGCAGACAGCCGTTCGTGACTGCACGTCCGATCGAGGACGGGTCGTTCGTCCCGTGGATGGCGATGGGGCCGCCCTGCGCCCAGTTCGTCAGCACGGGGGAAAAGGCGCTGATCCCGATCGCGCCAGGGCCGAACGGGCCCTCTGGGTCGGGCGCGACGAGCCGCTGGTTTACGTAGTAGCGCCCCGTCGGCGTGGGTGTCGCGTCCGAGCCGATCCCCGTGGTCGCCCGCAGCACGCGGCGGCCGTCGCGAAAGAAGTCGATCCGCCGCTCGGAGAGGTCGACCTCGATCCTCGTGCGCACGACCAGGAGCCGTACGTCTCCGGCGCTGACGTATCCGACCGCGCCGTTCGGGCGGATCGGAAGCTGCACGCGGTACCAGGTGGGGTCGCAGCTCCGGTCGCGGATGACGGCCAGGATGCCGAACGCGGTGGGGACGCCGTTCACGTTGCGCGGGCCGAACTCGCGCACCCGCCGCCCTCTGGGGCGAGCGAACGCGGCGACACGCCCTTGCGCGCGAGCCGCGTACGCCAGTCGTTCGTCCCCAAGCCTCGTCTCGTGTCCCGGCCGGCACGTCCGCTCCCGCGGGGCCGCGGCGGGCGCGGCCTGCTCGACCTGGGGAGCGGCAGGCTGCTCGACTGCCGACCCGCCGCAGCCGCCGAGCACAAGTGCGATTCCGAGGGCAGGAAGTGTCTTCCTCAGGACCTCCGCCACGCCGGCATGGTACGACGGAAGGCGAGGCGGCCGCCGAGGAGCGCGAGCAGCAGCAGGAGCACGACGGGCGCGATCGTGGCGGCGGCGACGAGGATCCAGCCCACGACGGTGACGAAGCCGTGCGCGGCCGTCCCCCAGGCGTCCACGATCCCCCAGGCAGGCTCGTCGTCGTCCTCGGGAGCGGCCTGGCGCTCGTGGATCGCCAGCGAGATCGTGGCGAAGCTGACCTGGTCCTCGAGGTAGCCCAGCCGCCCGCGCACCTGCTCGAGCTCGAGCTGCACGTTGTTCAGCTCGGACTGGACGGCGAGCGCGGCCGCGACCGTGTCCGCCTCGTCCAGGAGCCCCAGGAGCTGGCGCTCCACGGCTCCCAGGTGCCGGGCGCGCGCCTCGAGGTCGACGAACTCCTGCGAGACGTCCTGGCCGCTCTCCTCGCGAGACTCGACCCGCCCGAGGGCGGCGATGTTGCGCATCGCCTGCGCGTAGCTCCGCTCGGGCACGCGCAGGACGAGCGTGCCCCGGACGAGCCGGCGGTCGCTCCCTTGGGACGCCGACGAGCCGACGACGAAGCCTCCGAATCCGGTCGCGATCGTCCTCGCCCGGTCAACCGCGTCCTGGAACTCGTTGTCCGGCACGGAGAGCGTGACCGACGCCGTCTGGATGACGCGCGGCCCGAGCGAGGGCAGGGAGCTGTCGCGGCCGCCGCCGGGCTGGGAGACGAGCTCGCCGTCGCCGCTCGAGGCTGCCTCTTCGGATCCTTCGGCGACTGCGGCGTCCTTCACCGCTCCCGAGTCTTCGGCGCTGTCGCCTCCAGTGTCGTCGTCTCCTCCGCAGGCGGCGAGCACGAGCAGCAGGGCGGCCAGGGCGAGAGCGATCCA
This sequence comes from Gaiellaceae bacterium, assembly GCA_050697555.1. Classification (GTDB taxonomy): domain Bacteria; phylum Actinomycetota; class Thermoleophilia; order Gaiellales; family Gaiellaceae; genus DASQWP01. The sequence goes on from JBOHAD010000051.1 coordinate 5,233, forward strand.
GTGTCTTAGCATCGTGTCCTCCTCGAGTGTCGCTTGCTTGGACACGACCGCGGCTGCCAAAGTTCCCGCCTCGATGGAGGGATTCCGCTTCGGCACCGATCTCCGAGTCCGCTTCAGCGAGACGGACGCCCAGGGCGTCGTGCACAACGCCGTCTACCTCGTCTGGTTCGAGATCGCTCGGATCGCCTACCTCGCGCAGCTCCGCGGCGGCTACAAGGGTCTCGTCGAGGGGGGCATCGACGCGACGACCACGGAGGCGTACGTGCGCTACCGGGACGGCGCGCGGTTCGACGACGTGCTCCGCATCCACGTGCGCGCGTCGGACGTGCGCGGGGCTCGTTTCCGCTTCGACTATGCCATCGAGCGGACGAGCGATCCGCGGGGCACGGTGGCCGACGGCTGGACGAAGCACGCGTGCGTGGACGCGCGGACGCTCAGCCCCACTCGCATGCCCGCATGGCTCGCCGAGGGTATCGCCGCGCTGGAGACCTAGCTACCCGTTGCCCGACCCGTCTCCGGGGGGCGGCGGCTCGTCCTTCTCCTTCTTCTTCTTCCTCTCCTCCGGAGGCGGCGGCTCGGGTGCCGGCACGGGCTTCGTCCCCACGCGGACGAGCCTCGGCTCGGAGCGGTAGCTCGTGTACCAGGACTCGTCGTAGAGGATCTCGTCGCCCTTGTAGACGGTGCGGGTGACGCGCACGGCCCTGGCGGGCTGGCCGTAGTCGTCGATCGCGCGCTCGCCGACGAAGAGCGTCGGATCGGGGGTGCGCTCGATCTTCGGCGGCGCCGTCTCCTCGAGCGCGCCCGCCTCGCTGACGACCCGCCGCTCGGCCCCGGAGCCGAGGAGCCGGACGACGATTCCGCTCTCATCGTAGCCCGCGGCGAGGATCAGCCAGCGTCCCGTGTCGTTCGTGAACCGGAGGTCGATGTCCGGGTAGTTCACGGTCGCGTCGCGGCCCAGCGGATAGCGGTCGATGTAGAGAGCGTGCGCGGTGCGGCGTGTGATCTTCAGACCCGCCTCCCACGCGGCGTTGAAGACGGTGGTGGCCACCTGCGAGACGCCGCCGCCGATCCCCTCCTCGTACTCGCCGTCCATGATCACGGGCGCGGAACGGAAGCCGCGCTCCTCGGTACGCGGGCCCACGCGCTCGTTGAAGGAGAAGGTCGCGCCCGGCGCGATCAGGGCGCCGTCGAGAAGCGCAACCGCCCGCTGGAGATTCTGGATGCGGTCGGCCGTCCCCGAGTAGAGCGTCGTGTAGGAGACGAGCTGGCGCTCGACGCCGAGTGCCCGAGCCTCGGCGGTGGTCAGGCGAGGCGCGTCTGTTGCGACGACGAGCGGCGCGGAGCGCGTCTGCGGGCGCAGGGCCGCCTCGAGCAGCCCTCTGCCCGTCGCGGCGACGTCGAGCTCCCGCCCCGGCCGCGACCGAACGACTCGCACGCTCCCGTCTGCCGCGACGGTGAAATCGGCGCTGACCGCCTGCCGCCTGACGCCGCGCGCGAGGTTCTCGAAGTAACGGGTCGCCGCCGGCCCCCCGACGGCGAGCTCCGTTGAGCCGTCCGCGGGAAGGACGAGGAGCGGCGCCAGCTCGGCGGGCGCGACTCGCCACGCGATGCCGCGAAACGTAAGCCGCACGGGGGCCGAGAGCGCGGTCCTCACCTGCGCCGCGACCGGCGCAAGGGTCTCGCGCGTCACCTCCGGCTGGTCGACGGCGACGGGCAACGGCACAGCGTCGCGCTCCAAGGCGGCCAGCGCGGAGACGACCGTCGTCCGCGCGGCGCGGCGGTCGAGCCGAGTCCCCTCCTCGGCCGGAACGATCCGCGGGCGAAGTCCTTCGAGGACGATCGACGCCTCGCGCGCCGGAGCGTCGATCGCGTTCGCCATGCTCGCGATCTCGTGGCGCAGGCGCGCCTCGTAGACGTCTGCGTGCGGCTCGAGATCGACACCGAAGAGCCGCACCTTCAGGCGCTCGAGCCCGCGGAGCGGCAGCGGCCCGTCGCCCGCGGCGACCGCGTTCGCAACCGCCGCCGGCCAGTCGACGCGGAGGTCGAGGCGTTCCGGGCGCAGCGACCACCGCTCGCCGCCCGCCGTGAACGTGACCGGGATGCCCTGATAGCGCTCCGAGAGCCCGGCGAGCTTTGCCTCGGCCTCTCCTGCCGTCAGGCCGCCGACATCGACGCCTGCGACGGTGACGCCCTCCGCGATGCGGCTCGGCGAGCCGGCGAAGCCGACTCCGGCGGCAGCGAGAAGGGCGAGCGCGAGCGCGGCGAGCCAGAGCGCGGGCCTGGCGCGCCGGACCATACGCGGGCGCCCGCGTCCAACGCGGGCAGACCGACCCCTCCGGACCGGCCGAACACCTGCCTCCGCGCGCATGAAGGCGCGGAGTCTACCAACCGCCCCGGGGGCCGCTAGTCGCGAAGCCCTAGCGACCGCCGAAGCCCGAGCACCCGGCGCACATGCTCGTCCAGAAGCCCCCTCCGGGCGAGCGGGACGAGCGCCCGGATCGCGCGGCGGGCGTCCTCCGGGCTCGTGAAGAGGAGGAGATCGGCGCCCGCCCGCGCGGCCTGGCGCGCCCACCGGACCGGCCAGCGGCCCCGCACGATGCTGAGCGAGTCGGTGATCGCCACGCCCTCGAAGCCGAGACGACGGAGCAGGCGGTAGACGTTCGCCGTCGTGAGCGCACGCCGCCCGCCGAAGCGGTCGTAGAGCGCATGGCTGGTCATCACGCACTGGACGCCCGCCTCGACCGCGGCCCGGAAGCCGTCCAGCTCGCGGCGCAGGACACGGGCAGGGACGCGCGGCTGCGCGTCGGTCGTGATCGGCGCGGAGCCGAGCCCGGGGAAGTGCTTCGGGCAAGCCGCGACCCCTCCGTCCGCGAGCCCGCGCGCGAAGGCGACGGCGAGCGCGGGGCGGCGGAAGTGACGGGAGCCGAGCGGGCCCGTGGCGAGGTCGACGACCGGCGCCAGGTCGACGTGCACGCCGGCGTCGCCGAGCGCGCGTCCGGTCGCGCGCCCCGCCGAGAACGCCTCAGGCCGGCTCGAGTACGCGGACGCGGGAGCGGCCGGCGGCAGTTGCGGGAAGGCCCGCACGCCTCCGCCCTCCTGGTCGACGAAGACGAGCGCGTCCCGCGGCCGCGGGGCGTCCCGGTCCCAGCGGCGCACGATCACCCCCGCAACGCCCTTCGGAGCCGGCAGGCCGGAGACGACGACGAGGGCCGCTTTCTCCCGCGGCGTCAGGCGCGCGAGAGGCTCCGGAGGCGGAGTCGGGGCAGGCGCGGTCGCGAGTGCGAGAGCGGCCTGGAAGAACGCGGCGAGACCCACGTCCGGACATACACTACGAGCCGTGGATTTCGAGCTTTCCGCCGAGCAGCGCGAGGTGCAGGCGACCGTCCGCCAGTTCGTGGACGAGCGGGTCCTGCCGAACGCGATCGAGAACGACGTCAACCACCATCTCGACATGAGCGTCATCGAGGGCATGGCCGGGCTCGGCCTCCTCGGGATCGTCATCCCCGAGGAGTACGGCGGCGCCGGCATGGACTTCGTCTCCGAGGCGCTCGCCTGCGAGGAGATCGAACGCGGCGAGGCGGCTTTCCGCACGCTCATCTCGGTGCACGTCGGGCTCAACTCGCTCGCCCTCCTCCGCTACGCGAGCGAGGAGCAGAAAGAGCGCTACCTGACGCCGCAGGCGCGCGGCGAGAACCTCGCCTGCTTCGGGCTCACCGAGCCCGCGGCGGGCTCCGACGTCGCCGCCATGCGAACGACGGCGCGGCGTGACGGCGACGGCTACGTCCTGAACGGCCAGAAGAACTGGATCTCGTACGCCGCCGTCGCCGACCACGCGCTCGTGTTCGCGAAGACCGACCCCGAGGCAAAGCACAAGGGTATCTCGGCGTTCGTCGTCGAGCGCGAGTGGCCCGGCGTGTCGGCGCAGGAGACGGAGAACAAGCTCGGCATCTGGGCCGGCTCCACCGGCGAGCTCTTCTTCGAGAACGTCGAGGTGCCGGCCGGGAACCTCGTCGGCGAGGAGGGCCAGGGCTTCGAGATCGCCATGTACGGGCTCGACCAGGGCCGCTTCACCGTGGCCGCCGGTGCCTGCGGCGTTATCCGCGCCTGCCTCGAGCGCTCGGTCGAGTACGCGCGCGAGCGCGAGACGTTCGGCAAGCCGATCGGCAAGAACCAGTTCGTCCAGGACATGATCGCCGAGATGGTGCTCGGGTACGAGACGTCGAAGCTCCTCGTGATGCAGGCCGCGTGGCTCAAGGACCGAGGCGTTCGCAACACGCGGGAGACGAGCCTGGCCAAGTGGCACGCGACGGAGAGCGCCTTCCGAGCCGCCCACCTGGCCATCCAAGTGCACGGCGCCTACGGCTATTCGGCGGAGTATGGGATCGAGCGCTACTTCCGGAACGCGCGCGCGCCGCTCATCTACGAGGGCACGACGCAGATCCACAAGATGATGCAGGCGGAGCACGCTCTCGGGTACCGGAACCTGAACGGCCACGACGGCGACGTCTCCCCCATCGCCGCGTGGGCCCCGGCGCTCCTGACGCGCTCTCGCTGACCGCGCCGCCGACCATGCTTGTGTTCCACAAGCACAAAGTCCCGAACCGGGTTTCGAAGCCGCCCGGCATCGTCGAGCCGGGTCGGAAGCGCTTGTGCGCGTGAAACACAAGCTCGTGTTGGGGGCTCTCGCGGCTGGGCTCGCGCTCGCCGTTCCCGCCGGCGCGGAGCCGCCCGCCGGGGGCCGGTTCGTTCCCGGTGAGAGCCTGGCGGCGGTCGAGCTCGGGATGACGCGCGCCGAGGTGCTGGGAACCTGGGGCGAGCGCCACGGCGTCTGTCGCGACTGCGCCGCGGAGACGTGGTACTTCAACGAGCGCCCGTTCCACCCGCAGGGGACGGGCGTCGTCTTCGAGCGCGGCCGCGTGGTGCACGCGTTCACGCTCTGGCAGCCGCAGGGCTGGGTCACGCCCGAGGGGCTCGAGCTCGCGGCGCCCGCGGGCGAGATCGGGGCGACCTACGGCGAGCTGGACGAGCGTGACTGCGCGGGCTATTCGGCGCTCGTGCGCGACGAGCGTGACGCCCAGAGCGTCTTCTACGCCTACGAGGAGGAGGTGTGGGGCTTCGGCCTCGTCAGGCCGGGCCGCTCTCCCTGCCTGTAGAGCCCTCCGCTTCCGCGAGCAGCGCGACGAGCGGGATGACGGCGAGCACCGGCACGGCGACGGTCGGCCAGAGCACCGCGTAGCCGTCGGTCGACTCGAGGTGGGGCCGGAAGATGTCGATCGCGGCGCCGGCGGCGAGCGGGCCGATCACGAGACCGATCCCTTTCGTCGTCGTCGCCAGCCCCGTGATGGTGCCGCGGTCGCCCGCCGGCATGATCTTGAAGAGCAGCCCCCAGGCGAGCGTCATCACCGTGCCGCCTGCGACCGCCACCGGCGCGATCCAGGCGTAGAACCACCAATGCCACGTCTGCGCGAATCCAGCGGAGAGCAGCCCGAGCCCGTAGACCCAGGACGCGCCGAGGATCACGTGCCCGAGGCGGAAGCGGTCGGCGAACAGGCCCGAGAGCGCGGCCGCGGTCACGTAGCCGCCAGCCACGACCGCGAGCACGACGGAGGACACGTAGAGCGGCTGGTCGAGCCCGACGATGATGTAGAGCACGACGAACGTCCGCATCCCCGCGAACGTCGCCTCCCACGCCGTGTTGGCGATGAGGAAGCGGCGCACGTTCTTGTCCCGCCGGACGACCCGCCAGGGCGCGGCCAGGTACGTCCGCAGGCGCTCGTACTCCCGCTCCGGGTTCGGCGGCTCCCGGACGAGGACGATGACCGCGCCGCACGCCAGTAGCGTCACGCCCGCTGCGAGCACGAACGGGAACGGCTCCCAGACGCCGAGCAGGAAGCCTCCGCCGACGAGCGCGCCTCCCAGCGCGGCCCCCCGGAAGAGGTGCTGGACGCCCTGCGCCCGCCCGAACTGGCCGGCCGGGAGGCAATCGGGATAGAGGCCACGGTAGGGCGGCTCGTAGAGGTAGTACGCAAAGTAGAAGGCGAAGAGCGCCACCGCCGTCGCCTCCAGGCTGCCCATGAACGCGACGGCCGCGAGCGCAGCCCCCATCGGCACGAGCGCCAGGAGCATGTACGGCCGCCGGCGCCCGAGCGAGGTCTGCGTGGCGTCGCTCATCGGTCCCACGAGCAGCGGGAGGAAGAAGGCGAAGACGCCCTCGGCGGCCAGCACGAGGCCGATCAGGGTGCTGGACTGGGTGAAGCGCTCGAGGACGGGCGGCAGGTAGGCGGCCACCGTCGTGATCGACCAGGCTAGGCCGAAGGCGCCGAGCCCGAGCACCCAGACGAGCGACCCCTGGGTCGCAGGCGGTGCGGGTGCCGGCGTCCCTCCGGCCAGCTCCAGCCGGCTACGCCGCATGGCCGCCGAGCCCGAGCGCGGCCGGGAGCGCCAGGAGCGTCGGCAGCGCGTCCGGGACGTCGGGGTACCGCCCCTCGCGGTCGAGCAGAAAGCCACGCATGCCGAGGGCCCGCGCCCCCTCGATGTCGTCGGAGAGCGAATCGCCGACCATGGCGGCGGCCGCCGGATCGATCTCGAGCAGAGCGAGCGCGGCGCGGAAGATCGTCGGGCTCGGCTTCACCTTGCCGTGCGTCCCGGAGGAGATCCACGCGTCGACGTCGAGCGCGAAGTGGCGGATGAACGCGTCCAGGTCCCGGCTCGTGTTCGAGACCAGGCCGATCTTCAATCCGTGCTCGCGCAGGTGCGCGAGCACGGGCAGGGAGTCCTCGTAGAGCTCGAAGTTCTCCGAGTGGAGCCAGCCCTCGGTGATCGCCTCCGCGACCCGGCGCGCCTCCGGCCCCTCCCCGCCCATGCCGCGGACGATGTCCTCCGTGAAGCGGACCCAGATCTGCTCGTCGTGCTCGAGCTCGGGGTGGTGCTCGAGGTCGGCGACCGCCGCGGCCCTCGCGGCGGCGTACCGCCCGGGGTCGAGCGTGAGGCCGAAGCGCCCACCGGCGTCCCGGTAGCCCTCGGGCCCGAGCAGCGGACCGGGCTTGGCGATCGTGAAGTCGACGTCGAAGAGGACGGCCTCGAGCTGCCGGGCCGCCCCGCCTACACGCCCGCCGGCCACCTGTAGGCGGCGGGGCGGCGATTGGCGAGCGACGGCAGGCTGCTCCGGATCCGCTCCATGTGCGCGCGGTCGAGCTCGGCCGCCACGACCGTGTCCTCGTCGGCCGCCTGCGCGAGGACGACCCCCCACGGATCGACGATCGAGGTGCGGCCGTAGGCGGCTCTGCCGTCCGCGTAGGACCCCCACTGGTTCGCGGCGGCCACGTAGCACTGGTTCTCGACCGCACGGGCGCGGAGGAGAAGCTCCCAGTGGTCCTTGCCCGTGTAGAGCGTGAACGCGGCCGGGACCGTGACGAGCTCGGCGCCCTCGAGGGCGAGGACGCGGTAGAGCTCGGGGAAGCGGAGGTCGTAGCAGAGCGTCAGGCCGACGCTCCAGCCCTCCGCCTCGCACGCCACCGGCCCCTCGCCCGGCTCCTCGGCCTCCGACTCGCGATAGACGTGCCCGCCTACCTCCACGTCGAACATGTGGATCTTGCGGTAGACGGCAACGAGATCTCCCTCCGGGTCGAATACCGCGCACGTGTTCGAGAGCTTCTCGCGCCCCTCCCTCCGCTCCGCGACGGAGCCTCCAACGAGCGTGATCCCGTGCCGCTCCGCCCACCCGGCCATCGCCGCGAACGTCTCTCCGTGCTCGAGCGTCTCGGCGATCCCGCGCAGGAAGTCGGGCGCGCCGATCCCGTTCCACTTCTCGGGTAGGACGACGACGTCGGCGCCGGTCGAGGCCGCCCGTGCGACGAGCGTCTCCATGCGCTCGAGGTTGTCCGCCTTGGAAGCGGACGCGTTCAGCTGCACGCAGGCGACGCGCACACGGTCGGCCATGCTCTCAGGATAGCCTGGGGGCGTCAGAAGCCCCGAGGACATCCTCACGAAGGCGCGCACGATCGCGCTGGTCGGCGCCTCGCCGAAGGCCTGGCGGCCGAGTCACGGCGTCATGCGCTACCTGCTCGAGCACGGCTATCGCGTCATCCCCGTGCGGCCGGCGGGCCCGGCAGAGATCCTCGGCGTGCGCCGCGTCGGCTCCCTCGCGGAGATCGAGGAGCGAATCGACCTCGTGGACGTCTTCCGCAGACCCGAGTTCTGCCCGGCGGTGGCCGAGGAGGCGGCGGCGGCCGGAGCCGGCGCGCTCTGGCTTCAGCTCGGGATCGTCTCCGCCGAGGCGCGCGCGATCGCCGAGCGCGCCGGGATGGACTACGTCGAGGACGCCTGCACGGCGATCGTGCACCGGCGGCTCGGCGTGGCTTCTTGAGCGGACGCACGGAATCACCGGGGCCGGGGCCGTGAGCGGGCAGGCGTGGTTCACGCTCGCCGTCGTGCTCGCCGTCATCGCTCTACTCGTCAGCGAGCGGTTCTCGCCTCCGCTCGTCCTGCTCGGTGCGATCACCCTGCTGCTCGCCGCCGGGGTCGTCGACGCAGACGAGGCGCTCTCCGGGTTCTCGAACCCTGCCCCCTTCACCGTCGCCGCGCTCTACGTCCTCGCCGCGGCGGCCGAGAAGACGCGGGTGCTGGATCGCGTGACTGAGCGGATGCTGGAAGCCGGACGGCCGGGCGGCCGAGGAGAACAGCTGCGCATCCTCGCCCCCACGGCGGCCGCGTCGGCGTTCCTGAACAACACTCCGATCGTGGCTATGGTGGCGCCCTCCGTAGCGGCCTGGGCCCGCCGCACAGGGCGGTCGCCCTCGCGCTACCTCCTGCCGGTGAGCTTCGCCGCCATCCTGGGAGGAGTCGTCACCCTGGTGGGAACCTCGACGAACCTCGTGGTCTCCGGCCTCCTGCAGGACTCCGGGAGGTCCCCGATCGGCCTCTTCGAGCTCGCCTGGGTCGGCCTTCCCGTCGCGGTCGCGGGGCTCGTCTTCCTCGCCTTCGGCGCTCCCAGCCTCCTCCCCACGCGCCGGGCTCCGAGCGAGCGCTACGACGAGGACGCCCGCGAGTTCACGGTCGAGGCGCTGGTCGAGCGCGCGAGCCCGCTCGCGGGCCTCACCGTCGCGGACGCGGGCTTGCGCAACCTGGAAGGAGTCTTCCTCGTCGACATCGAGCGCGGCGGCCGCCGGATCGCGCCCGTGTCGCCCGACGAGGAGCTCGCCGAGGACGATCGCCTCACGTTCGCCGGCAACGTCCAGCGCATTCTCGACCTCCAGCATCGGCCCGGCCTCGTATCGGCCGAGGAGCGGCACTTCGTCGCCGCGGGCGCCGCCCCGAACCGGCGGCTGTACGAAGCGGTGATCGCCGAGGGCTCGCCCCTCACGGGGGCCACGCTCAAGGACGTCGGCTTCCGGGGACGCTACGGCGCGGCCGTCATGGCCATCCACCGCGCCGACGAGCGGCTGGCGGCGAAGCTCGGCGAGGTGCCCTTGCGGCCCGGAGATGTCCTCCTCGTGATCGCCGACCGCGGCTTCCGGCGCCGCGGCCTCGCCGAGCGGGACTTCTCGGTCGTCGCTCCGCTCGAAGCCGAGCCTCCAGCCCGCAGGGAGAAGGCCTGGGTCGTCGCGGCCGTGATCGCCGGCCTCTTCGCCGTCGTCGGGACCGGGGCGCTTGACATCCTCCCCGCAGCCCTTCTCGCCGCCTTCGCGCTCGTGCTCCTCGGCGTCCTCTCGGCAGGGGAGGCGCGTGACGCCGTCGACCTCAACGTCGTCCTAGTGATCGCGGCGAGCTTCGGGCTCGGAGCCGCGATGACGGCGAGCAGGCTCGCCGGGGAACTGGCGGAGCGCTTCGTCGAGCCGTTCGAGCGGATCGGCGACGTCGGGCTCCTCGTCGGCATCCTGGTGGCGACGGTCCTCCTGACCGAGCTGATCACAAACAACGCAGCGGCGGTGCTCATGTTCCCGATCGGAATCGCCACCGCCGAGCAGGCCGGGCTCGACCCACGTGGTTTCGCCGTGGCCATCGCGGTCGGCGCCTCGTGCTCGTTCCTGACGCCGATCGGCTACCAGACCAACACGATGGTGTACGGCATGGGCGGCTATCGGTTCGGCGACTTCGCGCGCGTCGGCTTCCCGCTCACGCTCCTGGTCGTGGTCGCCGCCGCGGCGATCATCCCGCTCGTCTGGCCGCTGCGCTGAGGCGGTGGGAGGGCCGCAAGCGCGGCCCTGTCGCCAATCGGGGTGCCCGGATTTGAACCGGGGACCTCGCCGACCCGAACGGCGCGCGCTACCAGGCTGCGCTACACCCCGAACGCGCCATAGGGTACCCGAGCGATGGCCCGCCGCGACGAGATCCTCGCCTGGGCGAACGAGTACCTGGAGCTCGCCTCCTACCCGGACTACGGCCCCATGGGACTCCAGGTCGCCGGGGCCGAGGACGTTGGCAAGATCGCCTGCGGCGTCTCGGCCTCCCGCGAGCTCTTCCAGCGGGCCGCGGAGGCGGGGGCGCAGCTCGTGCTCGTCCACCACGGCCTCCTCTGGGAGAAGGAGACGCGGGTCGTCGGGCCGGTCCTGCGCGAGCGGCTGCGCGCGCTCTTCGACGCCGACCTGACACTCGCCGCCTACCACCTCGCGCTCGATGCGCACCCCGAGGTGGGGAACAACGCTCTCCTCGCGGAGGAGCTCGGCGTCGAGCGCGAGCGCCGTTTCGCCGACGACCTCGGCTTCGGCGGCCGCCTCGCCGAGCCGGTGCCGATCAGCGACTTCTCTGCACGCGTGCAGGAGCGCCTCGGCCGGATGCCGCTCGTCTTCTCCTACGGCCCCGAGCTCGTCGAGCGGGTGGCCATCTGCTCGGGAGGCGCGGCCCGCTACCTGCCGGTCGCGGCCGCCGAGGGCTACGACTGCTTCGTCACCGGGGAGGCCGACGAGCCGACCAAGCACGCGGCGAAGGAGGCCGGCGTGCACTTCGTCGCCGGCGGCCACTACGCAACGGAGACGCTAGGCGTCCGCGCGCTCGCGACGAAGCTCGCCGATCAGTTCGGCGTCGAGTGGGAGTTCATCGACCTCCCCAACCCGGTCTAGGAACCGCTCCAGGATCTCCGCGCAGGCTTCCGGCTGCTCGCCGACGACGAGGTGGCCGGCGGCCGGGAGCGCCCGGATGGAACACCGGAGGCGCCGCGCGTACTCGAAGCCGTCCGCGAGCGGCACGAGCCGGTCGCGCGCGCCCCAGAGGAGGAGGGTCGGGCAGCGGACGCGGTCGAGATCCGGACGCGGGTCGTCGTTCACGAGCGCGCGGCCCGCCGCGCCGACGTCGGTGTGGAGCGGAGGCCCTTCGAGGAAGCCGAGCACGCCCTCGGGCGAGAGTGCGGCGGGATCCTCGGCTCCCCAGTATCCGAACACGGGATAGCGGAGGAGCGGGCGGCGCGCGATCAGGCGGCGAAAACGGGCCGCCTGCCGCGCCGGCCGGAGAACGCCCACGACCGTCATCCAGATCTCAGCTCGCCGGGTGAGCGAGACGATGCCGGCCGGTGCCACGAGCGCGAGCGCAGAGACGTGCTGCGGCCAGGCCACGGCGAGGCGGAGGGCGACCACTCCGCCCATCGAGTAGCCGAGGACGGCGGCCGGGAGCAACCTCTCCCGCTCCGCGATCCGCACGACGTGCGCCGCGAGGTCGCCCAGGCCGTCCACCGACGGAAGCGGGGCCGTCCCGCAGTGGCCCGGCAGGTCCGGGATGAGAACCCTGTGGCGGCATGCGAGGAGAGGTCCGAGCTCGGTGAAGTTGTAGGACGCGCCGCCTAGCCCGTGGACGAGGATCAGGGGCGGTCCCGCGCCGCCGACCCAGTAGCGCGTGCGGACGCCGGCAATCTCCGCAACGTGCGGCCGCAACCCACGCATGAGCGTTGCCGGACTCATCGAGTCACCGTATCCTGTGAGCATGGTCTTGAGAGGAGTGCGGAGCCTTTGAGCCCCGCCCGGAACATCGAGCTGCGTAGCGAGCCCGCCCGTGCCCTGCCGGCGGGCTTTTTTGCGCCCTAGGAGAGGAGGCCGGTGTGGCGAACCACCTGACGCCCGAGGAGCTGTCGAAGGAGCTTGGAATCGACCGGCAGGAGGTCATCCGCGTCTGCATCGAGGAGTCGATCCCGATCTACCAGGGCAAGATCGACAAGACCCTGTTCCAGGCGCACCTCGCGGCGGCGAACGCAGGCCAGACGGCGGCTT
>JBOHAD010000052.1:0-17111 GCA_050697555.1 Gaiellaceae bacterium
GGTCGATGACGGCGTCGAGGGGCTCGTAGTCGACGTCGACGAGCTCGGCGGCGTCCTTCGCCAGCGCCCGGCTCTCGGCGACGACGACGGCGACCGCGTCCCCCTGGTGGCGCACCTTGTCCGTCGCGAGCGGGCGGTGGAAGGGCTGCTTGGTGTCCTCGGTGACGAGCCAGACGCAGGGGAGCGTCGCCTTCCAGTCCTCGGCGAGGTCGGCACCGCTGAAGGCGGCGACGACACCCTCGGCCGCGCGGGCCTTCGTGACATCGACGCTCGTGATCCGCGCATGCGCGTAGGGGCTCCGCACGAGCGCCGCCCAGACCATCCCCGGGAGCGTCATGTCGTCGATGTAGCGGGACTGGCCGGTGAGGAGCTTCGCATCCTCCTTGCGGCCAACCGGCTGCCCGATGTACGTCGTCCGTTCCTCGGTGACTGCCATCTCGCCCTCCCTAGGCCGCCGCGGCCGCTTTCACGGCCTTGACGATGTTCTGGTAGCCGGTGCAACGGCAGAGGTTGCCCTCGAGCAGGTGCCGGATCTCGTCCTCGCTCGGATCGGGGTGCTCCTCGAGGAGGGACACCGCCGCGAGGACCATCCCCGGCGTGCAGAACCCGCATTGAAGGCCGTGGTGCTCGTGGAAGGCCTGCTGCACCGGATGGAGGCGGCCGTTCTCGGCAAGGCCCTCGATCGTCGTCACCTCGCGCCCGTCGGCCTGGACGGCGAGCACCGTGCACGACTTCACCGACTCGCCGTTCAGGAGCACCGTGCAGGCGCCGCAGGACGACGTGTCGCACCCGACGACCGTGCCCGTGAGGCCCAGCCCCTCGCGCAGGAAGTAGACGAGGAGCTCGCGGGGCTCGACCTCGGCCTCCCGGCGGGCTCCGTTGACCGTGATGGCGATCCGTTTCAAGGCGACCTCCTTCGAAAGATGCGAGCGAGCCTGCGCCGAAGAGCGGCGAAGGCGAGCGAGAGGCCCGCGAGGGGCTTCGCCTGGGCCGCGACGGCGGCCTCCGCCTCCTCCGGCGCGGCGGCGAGTTGAGCCTCGAGGCACCGGGCGAAGCTCGTGACGAGCTGGGAGGAGATGTCCTGGATCATCCCGCGGCCGTACTGCGCGGCGGGGCCCGAGAGCGTGAGATCCGTGGTGAGGTCGATGCGCGTGCCGCCCCCGTCGAGGGGCGAGAGGCGGGACTCGATCGTCGCCTGCGCTCGTCCGCGGTTCCGCACCTCGCGCGCCTTGGCGGCGAGGAGGACGCGGCGGGCCGCGTCGTCGACGTCCTCCCGGGCGACGTCGGTGTCGAACGTGAGCCCGATGGGGCCGAGGCGCACGGCCATCTCCGCCTTCCAGTGGGAGTCGTCGACGACCTCCTTGAGCGTCGCGCCGGGCATGCACGGGACGACTCGGGGCACGTCCATCAGGAGCTCCCACGCGCGCTCAGGTGGGGCGGCGACCTCGAAGGAGTTCTCGAGCTTCACGCGGGCACCGGTGCCTTCCGGAAGGTCTGCACGATCTCGGCCCCGACGGCGACCGCCACCTCCTGGGGCGTCCGGGAGCCGATGTCGAGCCCGATCGGAGCGTGAATGCGCCCCAGAGCCTCCTCGGAGACGCCCTCCTCCCGCAGCAGCTCGGCGCGCTCGGCGTTCGTTCGGCGTGCACCCATCGCGCCGATGTAGCCGGCTGGGGTCTCGAGCGCCACCTTGAGCAGCGGGATGTCGAACTTGTGGTCGTGCGTGAGGACGCAGATGACGGTGCGCTCGTCCACGGGCGAGCGCTCCAGGAAGCGGTCCGGCCACTCGACGACGAGCTCGTCCACGTCCGGGAAGCGCTCCGGGGTGACGAACTTCGCGCGCGCGTCGCAGACGGTGACGCGGTAGCCGAGGAAGCGGCCCACGGTCGCCACCGCGGCCGCGTGGTCGACCGCGCCGAAGACGTACATCTCGGGCCGCGGCAGGAACGAGGAGACGAAGAGCTCGTCGCTCGCCAGCCCCGTCTCCGGAACCGCGCCGTTCGGGACGAGCCGCTTCTCGCCGATCCGCTCTCCGGCGACGCGAACCTCGAGGGCGACCGGACGCTCCTCGCGGACGGCGGCGGCGATGCCCTCGACGATGTCGCGCTCGGCCAGGTCGATGAAGATGTGCACCGTCCCCCCGCAGGGAAGCCCCACCTCGAAGGCCTGCTCGTCGGCGATGCCGTACGTCTTCAGGCGCGGCGGCCCTCCCGCGAGCACCTCCCGGGCCTCGTCGTAGACGGCGGGCTCGACGCAGCCGCCCGTCACGGAGCCGGCCACCTCGCCGCGCTCCGAGACCGCGAGCACCGCGCCGGGCGCGCGAGGGGCCGACCGCTCCGTCTTGACGACTGTCGCCGTCGCCACACGGGTTCCCTCGCCGACCCAGCGTTCGAGGGTTTCGAGGACGTCTCTCACGGCTTCCCGACGAGCATACACCTACGATTGCAGCGTGTTCCGGTCCGTCGAGGAGGTCGAGGAGGCCCTCAGGCGCGAGTCCTACCTCCCCGACCGCGGCCTGGCGACGGCGATCTTCCTCGCCCTCCGGATGGGCCGACCGCTCCTCCTCGAAGGCGAGGCGGGCGTCGGGAAGACGGAGGTCGGGAAGACTCTCTCCCGTATCCTCGGCGCCGAGCTCGTGCGCTTGCAGTGCTACGAGGGCATCGACGCCTCGCAGGCGCTCTACGAGTGGGACTACGCGCGTCAGCTCCTCTACGCGCGCGCCCTCCAGGCCGGGGAAGTCGGCGTGGCGGAGCGCGTATCCGAGCTCTACGGGCCGGAGTTCCTCCTGGAGCGGCCGCTCCTCCGAGCGCTCCGGGCGGGCGCCGGCGCCGTACTCTTGATCGACGAGCTCGACCGCGCGGACGACGAGTTCGAGGCGTTCCTGCTGGAGGTCCTGGCGGACTTCCAGGTCACGATTCCGGAGATCGGCACGATCTCAGCGGCGGAGCCGCCCGCCGTCGTCATCACGTCGAACCGGACGCGGGAGCTGCATGACGCCCTCAAGCGCCGCTGCCTCTACCACTGGATCGAGTTCCCCGACCTCGAGCGCGAGGTGGCGATCATCCGCCTGCGCGCGCCGGGGGCCTCGGAGCCGCTCGCCCGCTCGGTCGCCGAGACGATCGCGCGCCTGCGCGAGCTCGACCTCGTGAAGCCGCCCGGCGCGGCGGAGGCGATCGACTGGGCGCAGGCACTCTCCCACCTCGGCGCCGAGTCGGCGGACGGGCAGGCCGGGCGGGAGACGCTCGGGTGGGCGGTGAAGAATCGGGAGGATCTCCGCCGGGTCGAGGCCGCCCTCGGTGATTGAGACCCTAACGCGCTTCGGCCGCGCCCTCAGGGACGAGGGCCTGGACGCCGGTCCGGGCCGGATCGCCGACTTCTGCCGCGCGGCTGCTCTCGTCGCGCCCGCGGACCTCTACTGGGCGGGCCGCGCGACGCTCGTCGGGGGTGGCGAGGAGATCCCGGTCTACGACGAGGTCTTCCGGCGCTTCTTCGGCGCGACGGCGAAGGGGGAGCAGCCCCGCCCGATCCGCGGGCGCGTCGTCGTGGAGACGGAGCGCCGGCGCGGCCTCGCCAGCCCGGCGGAGCTCCTGCGGGAGAAGAGCTTCTCCCGCTGCTCCCGCGAGGAGCTCGCGGCGCTCGCCGAGCTGATGGGCGGGCTCACGCTGACGATCCCGGCCCGGCGCACGCGCCGCCTCGAGCGTGCGCGCGGCGGTCGGCCCGACCTGCGCCGCACGCTGCGACGTTCCTTCCGCACGGGCGGCGAGCCGCTGGAGCTCCTGCGGCGCTCACGCCGGCGGCGGCCGCGCCGGCTCGTCCTCCTCCTCGACGTGTCAGGCTCGATGGACGCCTACTCGCGCGCGCTCGTCCTCTTCGCCCACGCGGCCCTGCGCGGCCACCCGCGCTGGGACGCGTTCTGCTTCGGTACGCGTCTCACGCGCGTGACCCGGGCGCTCGCGGGGTCCGACCCGGACGAGGCTCTCCGCCGCGCCGCCGCCGACGTCGTGGACTGGGACGGCGGCACCCGCATCGGCGAGTCGCTGAAGCGCTTCCTCGCCGACCACGGCCACGGCGGGCTCGCGCGCGGCGCGGTGGTCGTCATCTGCTCCGACGGGCTGGAGGTGGGCGACCCCGAGCTCCTGGCCGAGCAGATGGCGCGGCTTGCGCGGCTCGCCTACCGCATCGTCTGGCTCAACCCGCTCCAGGAGGATCCCGCCTACGAGCCGCTCGCGCGCGGCATGCACGCGGCTCTCCCCCACGTCGACCTCTTCCTCAGCGGGCACAGCCTCGCGAGCCTCGAGGATGTGGCCGACGCGCTCGCGCGCCTCTAGGTCTATGCGGCCCGCTCGAGTCGCTCGAGCTCCCAGAGGCGCGGGTTGAACTCCGGATAGCCCGCCGCGCCGTGCTCGCCCAGGTCGAGCCCGGCCGTCTCCGTCTCCGGCTCCGAGCGGATCCCCCAGCGGGCCTTCATCCCCCAGAGGACCGCGTAGGAGGCGCTGAAGGTGAACACGCCGACGACGGCCAGGCCGAGCGCCTGGATGCCGAGCTGGTGCAGGCTGCCCGTGTAGAGGAGCCCGCCCTGCCCCACGCCGAGGTTCGCGGCGAGGGCCGGAACCGCGAAGACGCCGGTGGCGAGCGTCCCCCAGACGCCGGAGAGACCGTGGACGGCGACGGCGCCGATGGGGTCGTCGATCCGCAGGCGCTCGACGAAGCGGACGCCGACGACGCCGATGAGGCCGGCGCCGAGCCCGATCACGACCGCGGCCCAGGGCGCGACGAAGCCTGAGGCCGCCGTGATCGCGACGAGCCCGCCGATGGCGCCGTTCAGCATCATCGTGATGTCAGGCTTCTTGAGGAGGAGCCAGGCGGTGGCGATCCCGCCCACGGCCCCGGCCGCCGCGGCGAGGTTCGTCGTCAGCGCGACGTAGCCGAAGTAGCCGAGCCGATCGCCCGTGACGACGCCGAGCGTCGAGCCCGGGTTGAAGCCGAACCAGCCGAACCAGAGGATGAGCGTCCCGAGGACCGCGTAGGGCATGTTGTGCCCGGGGATCGGGTGCGCGCGCCCGTCCGTCCCGAAGCGGCCTAGCCGGGGCCCGAGCAGGAGCGCTCCCGCGAGCGCGGCGAGCGCGCCCTGGTAGTGGACGACCGTCGAGCCGGCGAAATCCTGCATGCCGAGCGCGAAGAGCCAGCCGTCCGCGTGCCAGACCCAGTGTGAGACGACCGAGTAGACGAGAGTGAAGGCGGCCCCGAAGGCGAAGTAGACCCAGAGCTTCGCCCGCTCGGCCCCATCGCGCCCCAGACGATCGCCACGGCGACGCCGGCGAAGACGACCTGGAAGAAGTAGGCGCTCGCAGCCGGGATCGTGGAGAAGAAGGAGAACGGCGCCTGCGCGACGCCGAGGAGGGCGTCCGCGCTCGGGAAGAAGCCGGAGACCCCCACGAATGCGTTCCCGTCCCCAAACGCGAGCCCGAAGCCGACCGCCCAGTAGACGAGCGAGCAGAGCCCGAAGACGAGCACGTTCTTGCCTGCGATGTGCGCGGCGTTCTTCATCCGCGTCAGGCCGGCCTCGAGGAGCGCGAACCCGGCCTGCATGAACATGACGAGAATGGCCGCGACCACGACCCAGACCGTGTTCGCCGCGATGAGGAGCTCGCTCGTCTTCAACCCCGCCTCCTTTTAACGAAGGAAGGCCCCGGGAGCGGGATGCTCCCGAGGCCACGTCGCCTGGCTCGAAGCTAGCGCGCGGGCCGGACGGATGGGGGGCGGCAGCGCCGAACCGGGAGGCGGCAGCTCTCGACCCGTCTACCGCGGACGTGTCGGGGTCAGACCCCGCCGTGTCCGGCCCGGCCATGTCCGGGGTCAGACCCCGGACATGGCCCGCAGGGGCGCGTCCAGCGGTGGCCGCACAGCATTCGCACCTGCTGGAACAACAAACTCCCTGCCGGGGGTCGCGTCCCATGCAAGGCGCCCCGCTCCCCCGCCGAGCATGTCCCAAGAAGCCACGGCCGGGGTCTGACCCCGGACATGTCCCGAGAAGCCACGGCCGGGGTCAGCCCTGGCGTGTCCGAAAGGGGCGACGACGACGAGCCGCAACACGACGAAGTAGGCACCGCTCGCGCGATCCGAGAGACTACGCCCGGTGCGAACGCTCTTCTCGAACGCGTACGTCGTCACGATGGACGACGCCGGCACGGAGCTGGAGAACGGCTGGATCCTGGCCGAGGACGGCTTCGTCGTCGAGGTAGGCGAGGGCGCGCCGCCCTTCGCCGAGCACTTCGAGAACCTGGCGGGCGCACTCGTCACGCCCGGCCTCGTCAACGCGCACCATCACCTTTACCAGAACCTCACGCGCACGCGGGCGCAGGAGGCCGACCTGTTCACCTGGCTCCGGACGCTCTACCCCTTGTGGGCGCGGATCGACGCCGAGGCCGAGTACGCCGCGGCCCGCGCCGGTCTCGCCGAGCTCGCGCTCTCCGGGGCGACGACCGTCTTCGACCACCACTACGTCTTCCCGCCCGGCCGCGCCGGGCTCGTCGAGGCGGAGATCCAGGCCGCCAAGGACGTCGGAGTGCGCCTCGTCGCCTCCCGCGGCTCCATGGACGTCGGCGAGTCGCAGGGCGGGCTTCCACCGGACGACCTCGTCGAGGATCTCGACGACGTGCTCGCCGACACGGAGGGCCTCGCCGTCCTCCACGAGCCGCAGCCGGGCGCGTGGACGCAGATCGCCGTCGCGCCCTGCTCCCCCTTCTCCGCGTCGAAGCGGCTGATGGTCGAGTCGGCCGAGCTCGCCCGGCGCCTCGGCCTCGGCCTGCACACGCACCTGGCCGAGACGATCGAGGAGGAGGAGTACTGCAAGGGTCTCTTCGGCTGCCGCCCCGTCGAGTACTTGGAGCAGCTCGGCTGGCTCGCGGAGGACGTCTGGTGCGCGCACTGCGTGCACCTCTCATCCGAGGACGTGCGCGCCTTCGCGCGGGCCCGCACCGGAGTCGCTCACTGCCCGAGCTCGAACCTCAGGCTCGGCGCGGGGGTGGCGCCCGTGCGCCCCATGCTGGACGCCGGGGTGCGTGTGGGACTCGGGGTGGACGGCTCCGCCTCGAACGAGCGCTCCGATCTCGCCGGCGAGGTCAAGCAGGCGCTCCTCGTCGCACGCGGGCGCGACGGCCCGGCGGCTCTCGGCGCGCGTGACGCTCTGCACCTAGGCACGCGCGGCGGCGCGGCCGTGCTCGCGCGTGACGACATCGGCTCGCTGGAGCCGCGCAAGTGCGCCGACTTCGCCGTCTGGCGGACGGACACACTCGAGTTCGGAGGCGCCGACGACCTGGTCGCCGCGCTCGTCCTCTCCGGCCCGCACGCGGTCGAGCGGCTCTACGTCGGCGGCGCGCCGGTGATCCTGGGCGGGGAGCTCGTGCGCGTCAACGAGCGCCAGGTGATCCACGACCAGCGCCGTGAAGCGCAAAGATTCCTCGCATGAGCATCTCGCTCTCCACGCACGTCCTCGACACGCAGGGGGGCCGCCCGGCCGAGGGAGTTCCTGTCCGGCTCTACCGCGGGGACGACCTCGTCTCGGAGGGCGTCACCGACGGCGACGGCCGGATCGGCGAGCTGGCCGCCGGCCTGGAGCCCGGCGAGTACCGGCTCGTCTTCCGGCCCGCCTCGCCCTTCTTCCGCCGCCTCGAGGTGGAGCTGGAGCTTCGCGAGGGCCACTTCCACGTCCCCCTCCTCCTCTCCCCCTTCTCGTGCACGATCTACCGCGGAAGCTGAGCGTCGAGGAGCTCACGGAGCTCTTCGAGGGGCCGACTCGCTTCGTCCGCGTCCTGGCGGAGTGCGAGGACCCGCTCGGGCAGGCACGGGCGGTGCTCGACGCGCTCCCCGAGGAGGATCGCGTGGAGGCGCTGGGCGCCCATCCGCCCATCGGCGAGCGGCCTCCGGGGGGACGCTCGGCGCGGGAGCAGGGCACCGAGGAGGATCCCGAGGTGCTGGCCGAGCTGGGGCTCCTGAACCAGGAGTACGAGGAGCGGTTCGGCTTCCGCTTCGTCGTCTTCGTCGACGGCCGGCCGCGGAGTGCGATCGTCCCGGTGCTGCGAGAGCGGCTCAGGCGCTCGCGGGCGGAGGAGCTCGCGACCGGCTGCGCCGAGCTCGTCGCGATCGCGAGGGATCGATGGCGCAGCCGGTAGCGCACTCCTACGGCAAGGACGCCGTCTCGGTGTACCGGGTCGAAGGCGACCGGCTCTTCGCCTGCAAGGTGCGAATGATCCTGCGCGGCGAGGCGTTCACGACGTCCTACACGGAAGGCGACAACTCGCTCGTCGTCGCCACCGACTCGATGAAGAACTTCATCCAGCGCGGGGCGGTCGAGTACCGCGACGAGAGCCTCGAGGGCTTCCTCGTCGTTCTCGGGGAGCAGTTCCTCGAGCGCTACGGCCACGTGCAGGCCGTCGAGCTGCGCGCGGAGGAGACCGTCTTCGCACGCCGGGCTCGCTCCGTCCTCCAGCGACTCTACGCCGACCGCGCCGTCGCGGAGGTGACGCTCCGCGACGACGGCACCCGGCTCGAGCGGTCCGGGCGGGAGGGCCTCCACCTGATCAAGCTGAGCGGCAGCTCCTTCGCCGGCTTCGTCCGGGACGAGTACACAACGCTGCCGGAGACGCACGACCGGCCCCTCTTCGTCCACCTCGACGTCTCCTGGCACAACGCCGACTACGAGCGGCGGGCCGCGGGCGAGGAGGTCCGTAGCGTGGTGATCGAAGCGTTCAGCGACTTCGAGTCCGCCTCGATCCAGGAGCTCGTGCACGAGATGGGACACCGCGTGCTCGACCGCTCTCCCGAGATCGACAACGTCGGGTTCACCGCGGAGAACCGCCTTTGGGACACCGTCCAGCAGGACGACGGGGTGACCGTGTACACGGAGGCGCGGCCGCCCTTCGGCGTCATCACGCTCAGCCTCGACCGGTGATCATCCCGCGCCGCTACAACGGCCCACCGGACTCCGCCAACGGCGGCTACACGTGCGGGCTCGTCGCCGGGCTCCTGGGCGGGACGGCTGAGGTGACGCTCAGGCGGCCTCCGCCCCTGGAGCGCGAGCTCGACGTCGCGCTCGAGCTCGACGGCACCGAGGTCGAGCTGCGCGACGGGGACACCGTGGTCGCGGAGGGACGCGTCGTCGAGTGGGAGCTCGAGCTGCCCGAGCCGGTCTCCGTGGAGGAAGCGGAGGCGGCCTCGCGGCGCTACGCGGGCTTCGAGGAGCACGCATACGAGACGTGCTTCACCTGCGGGCCGGCGCGCGCCGACGGTCTCGGCATCTTCGCCGGGCCGGTCGAAGGGCGGCCGGGAGTCGTCGCGTCTCCGTGGACGCCCGCCGGGGAGGTCGTGCCCGAGATCGTCTGGGCCGCGCTCGACTGCCCGAGCGGCTGGGCGGTCGACGACTTTCAGCGCGAGGGCGTCCTCCTCGGGCGCATGGCCGCGCACCTGCTGCGTCTGCCCGCGGCGGGGGAGCAGCATGTCGTCGTGGGGTGGCGGGTCGGCGAGGACGGCCGCAAGCGGTACGCGGGCTCGGCTCTCTTCACCGCCGCCGGCGGTCTCGTAGCCTCCTCGCGCTCCACCTGGATCGTGCCCGCGCACTGAGCGCGCCGGTCGGTGCTTGTGTTTCACGTGCACAAGGAGATCTCGCCTGTTCCCGGCCGTGACGATCCGGTCTCGCGAGGGACCGAGCTTGTGCCGGTGGAACACAAGCTCGGTCCCGGCTCAGGGGAAGAGGTCGCGCTCCGGCGGCATGACGAGCTCGCGCGCGCTCCCCTCCCCAGGCGGGACGCCGTAGCCTCGGATGAGGGCGGCCGGCACCTCGCGGGTCTTGCCCATGACGAGCTCGGCCGCGCCGGCGAGCTCGTCGGCGACCGCGATCACCGTCGCGGCGAGCTCGTAGCCGCGGGCGTCCTTCCTGCCCCGCAGGTCTGAAAGCGGGCGCATACCCGCCACGCCGACCGCGACGTCGGTCGTCCCCTGCCGCCAGGCGCGCCCGAAGGAGTCGCTCACGATCACGGCCGGCGCAACGCCGAAGCGCTCGCGCAGCCCCTTCCGGATGCGCGCGGCCGAGGCGTCCGGATCGCGCGGCAAGAGGACGACCCAGCCCTCGCCCGGCGCGTTCGAGCGGTCGACGCCCGCGCTCGCGCAGACGAAGCCGTGCTCCGTCTCGGCGATGACGAGCTCGCCGCGCCGGCGCCGTACCGCTCGCGCCTCGCGGAACACGACGGCGAGGTGGTCGTCCGTGCGCTCGACCCTTCCCTCGGCCTTCGAGACCGCCTTCTGCGCGACGACGAGCACGTCTCCCTCCTCGAGCCCGCCCGCCCGCTCGGCGGCCTCGCCGAGCAACGCCGCGAGATCGTCGCCGGGCTGGATCTCGGGGACGCCCGCCAGCGGGACGACTCGGAGCTCGGTCACGGGAGGCCGGTGACGCGGATGCCGCTGTTCGCCTTGTACCGGCGGTTCACGTTCAGCAGCACCGCGGTGAGCGGCTCCACCCAGCGCGCGACCTCCAGCCGGCCACAGTCGACGGCACGCCCCTCCACCAGACGCTCCGCCAGCTCGGCCACCACCCCTTTGGCCTCCGCGTCGTCGCCGCAGAGGAGCACGTCCTCGTCGAGCGGCGAGGCGACCCGGGCGAGAGCCTTCGCGCTCACGGTCTGGAACGCGGACACGACCCGTGCCTCCGGGGCCGCCCGCTGGGCGAGCTCGGCCAGGGACACCTCTCCGACGTTGGCTGCCGGCTTCCCGTCCTGAAAGACCACGGGACTCGCCGCGCTGACCACGATGCGTCCGGCCAGCGCGTCGGCCAGCGCGCGAGCCGTCGGCTCGACCCCCTCCGGCGGAACGCAGAGGAAGACGAGCGCGGAGCCGAGCGCCGCGTCCTCGTTCGAGACGAAGTCGTCGCGCGGCGTGCGCGAGCCGATCACGACCTCCTCGCCGGCGCGGCGAAGGCGTTCCGCCAGGCCCTGCCCGAAGTCGCCGCTGCCGCCGACGAGGCCGATCACGACACGGCCTCGAGCACGGCCCTTCCGACCTCCTCGCGCACGGCGGGATCCACCATAACGATCGGGGCCACGAGCGCCCCCGGGACGGAGCCGGCGTCGGCGGGATCGACGACGAGCTCGCCGGCGAGGTCGCCGTAGAGCTCGGCGATCCCCCGCGGGCCCGGTTCGCGACCGAGCGAGGTCATCATCTCCGCGAGGGGCCCTCGCAGGGCACGGCCGCCGACGAGCGGTGAGACCGCGACGACGCGCTTCGCGGCGAGCGCCTCGGGTATCCCGGGGACCGCGAGAATCGGGAGCACGGACGTGAAGGGGTTCGACGGAGCGAGGAAGACGAGGTCGGCGGCCGCGAGCGCCTCGACGACGCCGGGAGCGGGCCGCGCCGCCTCCGCTCCCTCGTAGCGAAGGCCGGTGACCGGATCGGCGTGGCCGCGCCCGACGAACCAGGTCTGGAACGGGAGCTCGCCGGCCGGCGTCTCGACGACCGTGCGAACCGGGTCGTCCGAGGCGGGCAGGAGGTGGACGCGGACGGCGAGGCGCTCGCAGAGGTGCCGCGTGACCTCCGAGAGCGGCCGCCCGGCGCGCATCAGTCCCGTGCGCACGAGGTGGAGGCCGAGGTCGCGGTCGCCGAGCGTGAACCACGACTCGCCCCCCAGCCGCTCGGCCATCTCCAGCGCCCCGTAGGTCTCATAGCTCACGCCCCACCCGCGCTCCTCGTCGAGGAGCCCCGCGAGCGTGTAGAGGACGGTGTCGAGGTCGGGCGAGACGTGTAAGCCCAGGATCTCGACGTCGTCGCCGACGTTCACCACCGCAGTCACCTGCTCGTCCCCGGCGGCGAGCCGCAGCGCGTCCACGAACCGCGACCCCCCGAGGCCCCCGCACAGCACGACGATCGAACCGGGCTTGTGTTTCACGCGCACAAGCCTTTCCGCTCATCGGTGGGCCCGGGGCTCGAGGAAGAGCCGGGCACCGGCGCTTTGTGCTGGTGGAACACAAGCTCCGGGAGGGCGGGCGCGCGGGGGTCCGCGGAGCGTATGCTCACCGGGTGCTCGCCATCGTGCCGGTCAAGGGCCTCGACGGCGCGAAGACGAGGCTGGCGCCCGTCCTCTCGGCCGAGCAGCGAGGCAGGCTCGTGGTCGAGATGCTCGAGCACGTGCTCGGAGCGTGCGCGGAAGCGGCCGCCATCACGCGAACGCTACTCGTCACGCCCGACCCGAGCCTCGGCCGCCACGGCACCGAGATGCTGGTGGACGCCGGCACGGGGCACGCCGACGCCGTGGCGCTCGCCCTCGCCAACCCGCGGGCCCGCCCCGGCGCTCTCGTCGTCATGGCCGACTGCCCACTCGTGACGGCGGCATCCCTCGACGCCCTCGCCACCGCCGCACGGCCGCTCGCGCTCGCTCCGGCGCGCGACGGCGGGGTGAACGCGCTCGCTCTCCGGCCCGTCGACGGCTTCCGGCCGCAGTTCGGCGTCCCGGCGGAGACGACGATCGCGCGTGCCCGCAGCGCGGGCCTCGAGCCGGCCGTGGTCGAGGACCCGGGCCTGGCCCTCGACGTCGACCTTCCTGAGGACTACGAGCTCCTGCGAGGGCTCACGTGAGCGTCGCTCGCCTTCGACTCGCTCACGTGGGGGGAACCATGTTGCCCCCACGAACCCCCTTCTTCGATGCTGTGGAGGAACCTCCCGGTTTCCCCACACCCCCTCCACACGCTCAGAGGCCAAAGGTTGGCCTATGAGCGGACTCGTCACCTACTCGCCGAAGGTCTTCATCCCGCTCACGAAGCTCTGCCGCGACGTCTGCCACTACTGCACGTTCGCGCGGCCGCCCCGGCGCGGCGAGCGCGCCTACATGAGCGCGGAGGAGGTGCTTGGCGTCGCCCGCGCGGGCGCAGCCGCCGGCTGCCACGAGGCCCTCTTCACCCTCGGCGACAAGCCGGAGCTCCGCTACCGCGCCGCCCGCGAGGAGCTCGCCGAGCTCGGCTGCGAGACGACGATCGAGTACCTCGCGCGCATGTGCGACCTCGTCCTGCGCGAGACGGGACTCCTCCCTCACGTCAACCCCGGCGTCATGAGCCGCGACGAGCTCGCGCAGCTCCGCACGGTCTCAGCCTCGCAGGGCCTCATGCTCGAGACGACCTCGACGCGCCTGTCCGAGAGGGGCGGCCCGCATTACGGCTCGCCGGACAAGCTGCCGGAGCGGCGCCTGGAGACGATCCGCCTCGCGGGAGAGCTCGCCATACCGTTCACGACGGGAATCCTGATCGGGATCGGAGAGACCCGGGAGGAGCGCGTCGACGCGCTCGAGGCGATTCGAGCCCTGCACGACCGCTACGGCCACGTCCAGGAGGTGATCGTCCAGAACTTCCGCGCCAAGCCGGGGACGAAGATGGCCGGCCATCGCGAGCCGAGCCTGGACGAGCTCCTCTGGACGGCTCGCACGGCGCGGGAGGTGCTCGGGCCGGCGATGCACGTGCAGGTGCCGCCGAACCTCTCCTACGCGGACTTCCCGCGGCTCCTCGAAGCGGGCATCGACGACTGGGGCGGCGTCTCCCCCGTCACGATCGACCACGTCAACCCGGAGGCGCCCTGGCCGGAGATCGAGCGCCTGCGGGCCGCCACCGAGGTGCACGGCTGCGAGCTCGCCGCCCGCCTGCCCATCTACCCGGAGTACGTCGCCGACCTCGAGCGCTGGGCGGACCCACGCGTCGCCGAAGCGATCCGCCGCCGCGCCGACGCCGACGGGCTCGCCCGCGAGGAGCGCTGGGCCGCCGGGGCCGCGACGCCTGCTCCCCCACTCCCCAGCGCGAACGGCCGGCAGCCGGCGGCGCTCGCGAAGGTCGCCGCGGGACACGAGCTCGACGAGGACGACGTCACCGAGCTCTTCGGCGCCCGCGGCCGCGACCTCGCGGCCGTCCTCGACGCCGCCGACCGGCTCCGGCGCGAGGTCTGCGGCGACGAGGTCACCTATGTCGTCACGCGGAACGTCAACTACACCAACGTCTGCTACTTCCGCTGCGGCTTCTGTGCGTTCTCCAAGGGGAAGCTGGCGGCCAACCTGCGCGGGCGCCCGTACCTGGTCCCGCTGGACGAGATCGTGCGCCGCGCCCGCGAAGCGTGGAATCGCGGCGCCGTCGAGCTCTGCCTCCAGGGCGGCATCCATCCCGCCTTCACGGGCGAGACCTACGCCGACATCTGCCGGGCGGTGAAGGAGGAGCTGCCCGACCTGCACCTCCATGCCTTCTCCGCCCTCGAGATCTGGCAGGGCGCGGCGACGCTGGGACTCTCCCTCGCCGACTACCTCGCGCGCCTCCGGGACCTCGGCCTCGCCTCCCTGCCCGGCACGGCCGCGGAGATCCTCGACGACGGCGTCCGGCGGCTGCTCTGCCCGGACAAGGTGACGACTGCCCAGTGGCTGGAGGTGCACGGCACGGCGCACCGGCTCGGGTTGCACTCGACCACCACCATCATGTACGGCTCGGTCGAAGGGCCGCGGAGCTGGGCGCGACACCTGCTGGAGCTGCGGGAGCAGCAGAAGCGCACCGGCGGTTTCACGGAGTTCGTCCCGCTCCCCTTCGTGCACATGGAGGCGCCGATTTACCTCAAGGGCCTCGCGCGGCCGGGCCCGACCTTCCGGGAGGCGATCCTCATGCACGCCGTGGGGCGGCTCGTCCTGCACCCGTGGATCACGAACGTGCAGGCGTCCTGGGTCAAGCTGGGCGTCGAGGGCGCCCAGGCGGCGCTCCGCTCCGGGGCGAACGACCTCGGAGGGACGCTCATGAACGAGTCGATCTCGCGGGCGGCGGGCGCGGCCCACGGCCAGGAGATGCCGCCCGAGCGCATGGAGGGCGCGATCCGGGAGATCGGGCGGACGCCGCGGCAGCGGACCACGCTCTACGGGACGCCGGGTCCCGAGCGCACACGCCTCTCGTTCGGCGCAGCACCGCTCTGCGAGCCACGAAACCCGAGCGTCAACGACGCGCGGCTCGAGCGCCCGCGCCGCCTCGTGCGGCCGGGGCTCGCCGTCGGCTAATCCCTGGACACCGTCCGGCGACGGTGCTATCGAGCGTGCATGGGAGCTCGCGCTCTGCTCGTCTGCGGCGCGGTTGCCGCTCTGGCGTGCTCCGGCCCGGCGGGCGCCGCGCTCGCGGTGGCCGAGGGCGAGAGCCCCGTCGGCGCCGAGCCGGTGCGCCGCCTCACCATTCTCGCCAGCGGCGACCTCCTCGTCCACAGCCAGATCTACCGGCGCGCAGACGCCCTCCGCGCGGACGGCTACGACTTTCGGCCCTTCTTCGCTCGCATCCGACCGCTCGTACGGCGCGCCGACCTCGCCGTCTGCCACGCCGAGACGCCGATCGGGGCGGGGCCGCCTTCGAGCTACCCGTTGTTCAACAGCCCGCCCGCGCTTGCGCGGGCGATCGCCTGGGCCGGCTGGGACGCGTGCACGGTGGCCTCCAACCATTCGGTGGACAGGGGCCAGGCGGGTGTCCGGACGACGCTCCGGGCGCTGGAGCGGGCGGGCGTCCGCCACGCCGGCACGGCGCGCTCCTCGCGGGAGTCGCGGCGCACCACCTTCCTCGAGGCCCGAGGGATCCGCGTCGCCCTCCTCTCGTACACGTACGGGACGAACGGCATCCCCCTCCCGCACCGCTGGTCGGTCAACCTGATCTCGACGCGGCGCGTCGTCGCGGACGCACGCCGAGCGCGCCGGCGGGGCGCCGACCTCGTGCTGGCCAGCTTCCACTGGGGAAGCGAGTACGTCCACGCGCCCAACGCGCAGCAGCGCTCGCTGGCCCGCTTCCTGCTGCGACGCGGGATCGTGGACGCCATCGTCGGCCAGCACGCTCACGTCGTCCAGCCCATCGCCCGCGTCCGGGGGCGCTTCGTCGTCTACGGGGAGGGCAACCTCATCTCGGCTCAGGACGGAGAGTCCCGGGACGGCCTCATGGCCCTGTTACACGTGCGCGTGGAGGCCGGCCGCGCCGAGGTCGCGCACGTCGAGTACGCGCCGATCTGGGTCGAGCCCGGGACGTACGTCGTCCAGCCGGCGGCGCGGCGGCTACGGGCCCTCCTCCGGCGGGGTCTCGGCGACAGTGCCCTCGCCCACGAGCTCCTCGCCTCCCACCGCCGGACAGTCGGCCACGCCGGCTCGAGCCGCCGGGTCCGCCCCGTGCCGCTGCCGCCCAGCTACCGCTAACCTCCGCCTCAAGGGGTATGGGGCAGGCTAGGCCGATCCGCGTGCTCATCGCCGACGACCAGGTCCCGTTTGCGACGATGCTCGAGTCCATCCTCGCCGACGAGGAGGAGGTCGAGGTCGTCGGACGCGCGGCGAACGGGCGGGAGGCGGTCGAGCTCGCCGCGGAGCTCCAGCCGGATGTCGTCCTCATGGACATCACGATGCCCGTCATGGACGGGCTCGAGGCGACGCGGCGAATCCGCGAGAGCGACTCCGCAGCGCGAGTCCTCGTCCTCACGGAGTCCGACCTGCGGGGCGACGCGGTCCGGGCCGAGCGCGCGGGCGCGGACGGCTACGTGCCGAAGACCCGCATTGTCGGGCGCCTGCGCGGCGCGATCGTCGACGCCGCCCGCCGCTGAGGCGGAACGACGGCCTCAAATCCGCGGTCAGAGCGACCGGATCGCACTGAGGATGATCTCCGCCGCCAAGGCAGCGTCCGCCGCGTCGGCGTCCTCGTCGGGAGAATGGCTGATGCCGTCCTTGCAAGGGACGAAGACCATCGCTGAGGGCACGTGGTCCGCGACGCACATCGTGTCGTGCGCCGCGCCCGAGGCCATGACCCTGAACGGCTCTCCGCTCGCCTTCGCCGCGGCCTCGAGCGCGCTGACGATCCGCTCGTCCAGCGGAGTCGCAGGAAGGGTCTGCCGCTGGCGGTAGGTGGCCTGCAGGCCGCTCCGCTCGGCCGCCTCCCGCGCGAAGGACTCGATGTCGCTCGCGACCGAGCGGAACCTGTCCTCGACGACGCCGCGTGTGTCGAGGGAGAGGCGCGCCTTCCCCGGGACGACGTTGATGATCCCGGGCTCGAACTCGATCTCGCCGACCGTGCCGACGGTGCCGTTCCCGGCCTGCCTCGCCAGCC
>JBOHAD010000053.1:0-16371 GCA_050697555.1 Gaiellaceae bacterium
GTGCGGAGCACTTTTCGCGATTACTCAGATGACGCCTTCGGGCGGGTTGGGCGGGATGCTCCGTACGGGCACGGGCGCCTCGTCCTCGCCGCGCGGAAGCCCCTGGAGCTGCTTCACGTCGAGGAGGCTGAACTGGGGTGAGGGCGCCACCGGGGTGGGCTCGGAGGGCCGTTCGAGGAGCGAGCCGGCGAGGGCGCCGAGCGCGAGCGCCGCGGCGGCGATGAGAGCCGTGCGCCGACGCTCGCTCGGGAGGCGCACGAGCGGGCGGCGCGGCAGCTCGAAGCGCCGCGTCGGGAGCTCGGGAGGCGTGTCGCGGACGACCGTCGTCGCCGACCGCATGCCCTCTGCGAACGAGCGGCAGGGCTCGCAGGCGCCGAGGTGGCGCTCGAGGAGCTGCCCTTCGAGCGCGGAGAGCTCGCTGTCGAGGCGAACGGACGCCCACTGGCGCGCGCGCTCACAGCGCACTCCGAGCGTGAGAGCCTCCCTACCCGCCATGTCCCTACTGACGATACCCGAGGGAAGAGGTTAGATTCCGGCGATTTTCTCGATCTTGAGGCGCGCCCGCTCGGCCTTGCGCTCGCGCTGCCGGCGGGGATCCGGGACCGGTACCGCGGAGAAGAGCGCCTTCGTGTACTCGTCCTTCGGGCTCGAGTAGATCTGTTCCGCCACACCGACCTCGACGAGCTCGCCCTGGTTCATGACCGCAATGTCGTCGCTCATCGTCCGCACGACGGCCAGGTCGTGGGAGATGAAGAGGTACGTGAGGCTGAAGTCGCGCTGGAGGTCCTTGAGCAGGTTGAGGATCTGCGCCTGGATGGAGACGTCGAGCGCCGAGACCGGCTCGTCGCAGACGATCAGCTTCGGGTTGAGGGCGAGCGCGCGCGCGATGCCGATGCGCTGACGTTGCCCCCCGGAGAACTCGTGCGGGTAGCGGTTCGTGTAGTTCGGGTTGAAGCCGACGACCTCGAGCAGCTTGCGCACGGTCTCGCGCCTGCTCCGCCTCGTGCCGATGCCGTGGACCTCGAGCGGCTCGGCGACGATCCCGCCCACCGTCATGCGCGGGTCGAGCGAGGAGTACGGATCCTGGAAGACGATCTGCATCTCCCGGCGCATGCGGCGCAGGTCTTCGCGGTCGAGCTCGGTCAGCTCCTTGCCCATGAACCGCACCGATCCGGAGGTGGGCTTCATCAGCTGGAGGACGCAGTAGCCGGTCGTCGACTTGCCGGAGCCGGACTCGCCCACGAGCCCGAGCGTGTGCCCTTCCCGGATGTAGAAGCTGACTCCGTCGACGGCCTTCACCGAGCCGACCTCGCGTTCCCAGAGGATTCCCTTCTTGACCGGGAAGTGCTTCGTCAGGTCGGTGACGGTGAGGAGGGCTCCGTCCGTGGAGGTCGTGCTCATAGGGCAGCCTCTGGCCTATGAGGACGTGGAGGGGGTGTGGGGGAACCGGGAGGTTCCTCCACGGCATCAAAGAAGGGGGCTCGTGGGGGAAACCTGGTTTCCCCCACGGGAGCGCGCCAAAGGCGAGCGACGCTCATACTCCCACCTTCACGCGCTCACGCTCGCTCGTGGGATGGGCCGAGCGAACCCAGTGGCCTGTCCGGATCTCGCGGAGCTCCGGCTCGACCTTCGTGCACGAGTCCTGAGCGTCCGCGTACGGGCAGCGCGGGGCGAAGCGGCAGGCATCCGGAGGGTCGATGAGCGAGGGCGGCAGACCGGGGATCGCCGTCAAGCGGCCCTCGCGGACGTCCTCGGCCTCGAGCTGTGGGAGCGCGGCGAGGAGCGCCTCCGTGTACGGGTGCTCAGGCCTGTCGAAGAGGTCGAACGACGAGGCGTACTCGACGATCTGGCCCGCGTACATGACGGCGATGTTGTCCGCCGTCTCGGCGACGACGCCCATGTCGTGCGTGATGATGATCATGGACATCTCGTGCTGCCGGCGGAGCTCGTCGAGGAGGTCGAGGATCCCGGCCTGGATCGTGACGTCGAGCGCCGTCGTCGGCTCGTCCGCGATCAGGAGCTTCGGGTTGCAGGCGAGCGCGCTGGCGATCATGACACGCTGCCGCATGCCGCCCGAGAAGCGGTGGGGATAATCGTCGAGGCGCTCGGCGGCCTTCGGGATGCGAACCTCCTCCAGGAGCTCGACCGCGCGCTTGCGCGCCTGCTCCTTCGACACGTCCATGTGGCGGCGGAGCACCTCGGTGATCTGCGTCGAGATCTTGATCGTCGGGTTCAGGCTCGTCATCGGGTCCTGGAAGATCATGGCGATCTCCTTGCCCCGGATGTCCTCGAGCTCCCGCTCCTTGAGCGTCGTCAGGTCGCGGCCCTCGAACAGCACCGAGCCGGCGACGATCCGTGCCGGCGGCTTCGGGATGAGCCCCATGATCGACAGCGCCGTCACCGACTTCCCGCAGCCGGATTCGCCGACCAGGCCCAGGGTCTGCCCCTTCTCCAGGGGGAAGGAGACGCCGTCGACCGCGCGCACGACGCCCTCGCGCGTGAAGAAGTGTGTCCGGAGGTCGTTGACCTCGAGCTGCGCCACGAGCCTCCTCGGTACCCCTAGGTCTCTCGCGTCCGCGGGTCGAGCGCGTCCCGGAGGCCGTCTGCGACGAAGTTGGCGCAGAGGACGAGCGCGGCGATGAAGACGCTCGGGATGACGATCGTGAGCGGGTGCGACCGATAGGCATCGCGGCCGTCGTTGGCCATCGCGCCCCAGGAGGCGTCCGGCGGGTTGATGCCGAGGCCGATGAACGAGATGAACGCCTCCCCCAGGACGACGCCCGGAAGGCTCAGGAACATGCTGATGATGAGGATGCCGAGCGTGTTGGGAAGCAGGTGCCGCCCCAGGATCCTGTACCAGCGCGCGCCGACCGCCCGCGCCGCGCGCACGTAGTCGTTTTCCTTCAGCGTGATGACCTGCCCGCGGACGACGCGGGCGTCCGTGAACCACGAGACGATCGAGAGCGCGACCACCATCGTCAGGAAGTTGACCGTGCCGACGATGGCGAGCGTGATGATCGCAAACGGCAGGAAGGGCAGCCCGTAGAGCGCGTCGAGGAAGCGCATGAGGATGTTGTCGAGCGAGCCGCCGGCGAAGCCGGAGACCCCGCCGTAGACGATGGCGACGACGAGGATGACGAGCGTGGCGGCGAAGCCGATCCCGATCGAGACCTGCCCGCCGAGGGCGGCGCGCGCGAAGAGGTCGCGCCCGAACTGGTCGGTCCCGAAGGGGTGCGCCGCGCTCGCTCCCTGGTAGGCCGCGGAGAAGTCGACCGCGAACGGATCGATGTCGTTGACGATGTCGGTCCAGATTCCGGGAACGATCCAGATGCCCGGGATGAGGAACGAGTACAGGACGATGACGCCGAACACGATCGCCGCCGCGACCGCGCCGCGGTTGCGGATGTAGCGTCGCCAGGCGTCCTGCCAGAGGCTCGACTGCCGGATCGGCGCGCCGGCGGCCACGCCCGCCTCGGGCAGCGTCTGGGCGCGCGGGTCGAGAGCCGCCTCTGGTTCCCGGACTGCCATCCTAGGAGCGCGCCTCGCGGGTACGCGGGTCGAGGAAGCCGTAGAGGATGTCCACGACGAGGTTGGCGAGGATGACGACGACCGATGCGAGCACCGTGATGCCCATCACCACCGAGTAGTCACGGGCCGCTACCGCGTCCACGAAGTACCTGCCGATGCCCGGGATCGAGAAGATCGTCTCGATCACGAACGTGCCGGTGATGACGAGGCCGATCAGCGGACCGACCGCCGTGACGACCGGGATGAGCGAGTTCCGGAGCACGTGCCGGATGACGACGCGCCGCCAGCGGAGGCCCTTCGCCTTCGCAGTGCGCACGTAGTCCTGCTGCATCGTCTCGAGCATCGTCCCGCGGACAAGACGGGCGACGAAAGCCATGAAGAAGAGCCCGAGGGCGAACGAGGGCAGGATGATGCGCGGGTCCGTGAAGTTCCAGAAGTCGATCGGCCAGCCGTTGGTCGGGACGAAGCTGTTGCGCACCGCGAAGTAGTAGATGAGGATCGTCGCCACGAAGAAGTTGGGCAGGGCGAAGCCGACGTTCGAGAAGAGCATCGCGGCGTAGTCGAAGACCGAGTTGGGCCGCAACGCCGAGGCGATGCCGGCCGGGAGCCCGATGACGAGGCCCCACGCGATCGCCAGGAGGGCGAGCTTGAGCGAGTGCGGGAAGTGCTCCTTGATGATCTCGTTGACCGTCCGGTTGCGCAGGACGAGGGACGGCCCGAGGTTGAACGTGAAGACGTCCTTCACGTAATACGCGTACTGCGCATACCAGGGCTTGTCGAGGTTGAACTTCCTCTCGAGGTTCTCCTGGATCGCCGGGGGCACCGCCCGCTCCGTCTGGCGGAACGGGTTTCCCTCGATCTGCCTCATGAGCGAGAAGATGAGGAGGATGACCAGCAGGATGACGGGGATCGTCCAGATGATCCTCCGAATCGCGTACGTGGCCATCCCGCTGATTCTCTACCCATAGGCACAGACTTCGCAACCGGAAGAGCGGCGGGCGGGGCGCCGGAGCGCCCCGCCCGCTATCGCTCGTGCGAGGCCTAGCCTACGAGCACTCGCCCTCCACGACCACGTCCGTGAGGTCCATGGAGTTCAGGGCACCGATGTAGAAGGTGTCCTTGATGCACGTGTCCTCGAGGTTGATGAGCGTGTAGTGGTAGATCGGCATGATCGGCATCTCGCCGTCCTCGCCGAACATGATGTCCTCCGCCTGCGCGTAGAGGTCGAAGCGAGCCTCGTCCTCAGGCGTGTTGCGGGCCTCCTCGACCAGGCCGTCGAACTCCTCGTTGCAGAAGTTCGTGTTGTTGTTGCCCGACTCGCAGGTCCACAGCTCGAGCCCGTTGATCGCGTCCGGGTAGTCGTAGATCCACCCGAGGCGGTAGACGTCGACCTGGTTCGACGGCGGCGGGCCGAGGAACTCGAGGTACTGCGCCCACTCCTGGGCCCTGATGGTCGTGTTCAGCCCGAGCTCGTTCCACATGTCCTGCACCGCCACCCCGATCTCGCGGTGTCCCGGCGCGTTGTTGTGGAAGAGGTTGACGTTCGTCTTCGGGCTGGCCGCTTCCTCCATCACCGCTTGGGCCTGCTCAATGTCGCCCGATGGCGGCGTCCAGGGCGACTCCGGGTTGATGACGTCGTAGCCCGGGATGCCCGGAGGCGTCATCCCCGCGCCAGGCTGCTGGTCGGCCTGCGCGACGTTGTCGATGATCGTCTGCCGGTCGACCGCCAGCGACATGGCGCGCCGCTGCTCGAGGTCGATGTTCTCGACGTTGAACCCGTAGTAGTACGTGCCGAGGTACTCGTACTGCTCGTACTCCTCGGTCTCCTTCAGCCGCGGGATCTCGGCCGGCGGCAGCCCGCCGCCGTCGAACGCGTCGACCTCGCCGGCCTCGAAGGCCTGCAGCTTGGTCGTGGCGTCGACGATGATGAGGCCGTTCACGCGCTCGAGCGTGACCTCGTCGGCGTTCCGCCAGTCGGGGTTCTTGACCAGGTCGATGGAAGACTCGTGCTCCCACGCCTCGAGCGTGAAGGGGCCGTTGGTGACGATGTTCTCGGGCTCCGTCCACTGCTCGCCGAACTCCTCCACCGTGCCCTGGTGGACCGCGATGAACGAGTGGTGCGCCGACTGAGCGACGAACCACGGCTGCGCCGAGGTCAGCTGCACCTCGAGCGTGTAGTCGTCGACAGCGGTGACTCCGACCGCGTCGGCGAGCTCCTCGCAGTTGTCCTCGCAGGCGTTGTACTCCTGCGCGCCTTCGATGCCGTACAGCTGGTAAGCGTAGTCGGCAGCGAGCTCAGGCGACAGCGTCCGCTTCCATGCGTACTCGAAGTCGGCCGCCGTCACCGGGTCGCCGTTCGTCCAAGCGCCGTCCTGGCTCAGCGTGTACGTGACGGTCGTGCCGTCCTCGCTCACCTCCCAGCTCTCGGCGAGGTGCGGCTGGGGTTCCAGGTTCTCGTCGAGCACGACCAGCGGATCCATGATGTTGCCGATTACGTTCGACGATGTGGTATCGGTCGCCAGACCTGGGTCGAGCGACGGGGGCTCCGCGCCCCACGCAATTGTGATGATCTGCTCGGCCGCGGGCGGCTCCTCCTGAGCCTCGCCTGTGTCGCCCGGCGCGGCGTCGTCGTCGTCGCCTCCGCAGCCTGCGACGCCGAGAGCCAGGACCGCGAGCAGCGCTGCGACCAGCAGCAGCCATGGGTTCCTTCGCACTTCTGCCCTCCTCTTGTGACTGACTTGCGGCCAAGGCCGTCTGGGCCCGGCCGACCTAGGTGCTTAGACGCACAGAGGCGGCGGGAAGTTAGCGGACCCCGATCGGTCGCGTTTCCACGACCTGTGAATCGCGGAGCGCAGTGGTGCAACCGCCGATCGTGTAGAGAGATCCGCCCACGGCGAAGACGTTGAGGCCGTGCCGCGTGACGAGCGAGCGGGGGCCCGAGCGCCAGGAGTTCGTCTCCGCGTCGTAGATCTGGTAGACGTGCTCCCAGACGGCGTGGATCTCGTTGCCGGCGACATCGGCGCCCAGGAGCTCCATCGGCTCGGGCAGGGCGGGCCCGGGCCGCCAGCTGTCGGCCTCCGGATCGTAGATCCAGACCTCTCGCAGGAGCTCCTCGCCGCGAAGGCCGCCGATCATCCAGATCTCGTCCTCGAAGACGACGGCCCCGAAGGCATGGTTCGGGCGCGGGAGCGGCGCCGCTTCGCGCCAGCTATCGGCTTCCACGTCGTAGGCGAAGACCTCGTCGTGCTCCTCGCCGCCCGAGAAGCCGCCGAGCACGTAGATCCGGTTCCCGAGCGCGACCGCAGAGTGGTTGAAGCGCCGCTCCGGCAGCGGCGCCCGGGACTCCCAGGCGTCCTGGGCCGGGTCGTAGACGTACACGTCGGTCCCGTTTCCGTCGGCGTCGTCCCCCCCGATGACGTAGACCTTGCCGCCGACCGCCGCCGCGTCGGCCGCCCGGATCGGCTCGGGCAGCGGCCTCAGGGTCGTCCAGGCGTCCATCTGCGGATCGAAGCGCTGGAACGTCGCGAGCCGCCTCCCCGTCTCCCCCACCATCCCCCCGGCCGCATAGATCTGCCCGCCCAGCTCGGCGGCGGCGATGTAGCTCCGGCGCTGCGACATCGACTGCCCGTACGTCCACGGGGCGGCCTCCGCTCCCGCGGCGCCCGGGCCCAGAGAGCCGAGGACGGCGGCGAGGGCGACCGCGAGGACGGCCGCGACGCCTGCGACGAAGGCACGCATTACCGAATCAGACGCTCCCGACGCCCGAGGCGTTAGGAGGAGGACGCTTGTGTTCCACCGTCACAAGCGTTTCAGGGCCCCGGGGGCCTCGTTCACCCTTCGCCTGGACGCGGTGGAGCTTGTGCTTGTGGAGCACAAGCTCGAGCCGGCGGGCTACTGGGTGAGGGCGTCGGCGCCCGCGACGACCTCCAGGATCTCCTGGGTGATCTCGGCCTGGCGGGCGCGGTTCATGTCCAGCGTGAGGCTGTCGATCAGCTCGCCGGCGTTCTTGGACGCGTTCCGCATCGCCGTCATGCGCGCGCCATGCTCGGAGGCCGCGGACTCGAGAAGCGCGCGGTAGACGGTGGTCTCGAGGTAGGTCGGCAGCAGCCGCTCGAGGATCTGCTCCGGCTCGGGCTCGTAGATGAAGTCGCCCTCGAGCGCGATCTCGTACGCGCTCTTGGCCTCGTCCTCGTCGAGCAGCGTGCGGGGGATCGGGAGGACGTCCTCGACCTCGACGGTCTGCGTCAGCGGGGAGACGTAGTGGTTGAAGACCATCACGACCCGGTCGACCTCGCGCTGGACGAAGAGGTCGGCGAGCTTGTGGGCAATCGCCTCGGCGTCGCCGTAGGTGGGGCGGTCGGTGAAGTCGACCCACGCCTGCTCGACGTCGTAGCGGCGGAAGCGGAGCGTCGAGCGGCCCTTCTTCCCGACGACCGCCCAGCGGACGTCCGCGCCTTCGGCCCGCGCCTCCCGCTCGAGCGCGAGCGCGCGCCTGATGATCTGGGCGTTGAACGCGCCGGCGAGGCCGCGGTCCCCGGTCACGGGCAGGATCGCCACGGAGCGGACGTCTTCGCGCGCCTCCAGGAGCGGGAAACCCCGGGCGGGCGTCGCGCGCGCGGTCCCGATCATGAGCTCGCGCATGCGCTCCGCGTACGGCCGCAGCGCCTCGATGCGCACCTCGGCGCGGCGGAGCTTCGCCGCGGCGACGAGCTCCATCGCCTTCGTGATCTTGCGCGTGTTGCGGACGGAGCGGAGGCGCCGCTTGATGTCCTGGACGGTTGCCACGACCTAGCTTGCAGCTCCCACGAGCCCCGTGTCTTCCTTGACCGAGAAGGTCTCCTTGAACTTCTCGATCTCGGCCTTCGCCTTCTCCTGCAGCTCGTCCGGGAGATCCTTCCCCTCCCGGATCTCCTCGTAGAGCGAGCCCTCCGAGCCCAGGTACTCGCGCAGCTCCTGCTGGAAGCGTGGAACCTGGGCGGGCGGGACGTCGTCCAGGTAGCCGTTGATGCCCGCGAAGATGGCGACCACCTGCTCCTCGAGCGGCCACGGCTGGTACTGCGGCTGGTTGAGCGTGGCCACCATCCGCTCGCCGCGCGCGAGCGTCCGCTGCGTGGCGGGGTCGAGCTCCGACCCGAACTGGGCGAACGCCTCGAGCTCGCGGTACTGCGCCAGGTCGAGCTTGAGGCGGCCGGCCACCTTCTTCATGGCCTTCGTCTGCGCGTTCCCGCCCACCCGGGAGACGGAGATCCCGACGTTGATCGCCGGGCGCACGCCCGAGTAGAAGAGATCCGACTCGAGGAAGATCTGCCCGTCGGTGATGGAGATGACGTTCGTCGGGATGTAGGCCGAGACATCGCCCGCCTGCGTCTCGATCACGGGCAGCGCCGTCAAGGAGCCGGCGTCGAGGTCGTCAGAGAGCTTGCACGCCCGCTCGAGCAGCCGAGAGTGCAGGTAGAAGACGTCGCCGGGATAGGCCTCGCGACCGGGAGGGCGGCGGAGGAGCAGGGACATCTGCCGGTACGCGTCCGCGTGCTTGGAGAGGTCGTCGTACATGCAGAGCGCGTGCCGGCCGCTGTAGAGGAAGTGCTCGCCCATCGCGCAGCCCGCGTACGGCGCCATCCACTTGATCGGAGCGGCCTCCGTCGCCGAGGCGGTGACGATGATCGTGTACTCCATCGCCCCGGCCTCCTTGAGGCGCTCGTGGACCTGCGCCACCGTCGAGGCCTTCTGGCCGATGGCGACGTAGACGCAGATCATGTCCTGGTCGCGCTGGTTCAGGATCGTGTCGACGAGGATGGCCGTCTTGCCCGTCGAGCGGTCGCCGATCACGAGCTC
This sequence comes from Gaiellaceae bacterium, assembly GCA_050697555.1. Lineage (GTDB taxonomy): Bacteria > Actinomycetota > Thermoleophilia > Gaiellales > Gaiellaceae > DASQWP01. The sequence continues at coordinate 9,364 of JBOHAD010000053.1, forward strand.
GCGCTGGCCGCGCCCGATCGGGATCATCGAGTCGATCGCCTTGATGCCCGTCTGCACGGGCTCCGACACAGGCTGCCGCTTGACCACGCCGGGCGCCTTGAACTCGAGCGGGCGCGTCTCCTTCGCGTCGATCGGGCCCGCGCCGTCGAGCGGCTCGCCGAGCGGGTTGACGATGCGCCCGACGAGCTCGTCTCCGACGGGAACGCTCATGACGCGCCCGGTGCGCTTGACGGTCTCGCCCTCGGCGACCTTCTGCCAGTCGCCGAAGAGGGCGACCCCGACGTTGTCCTCCTCGAGGTTGAGAGCGATGCCCGTGACGTCGTGCTCGAGCTCGAGCATCTCCAGAGCCATGCAGCTCTCGAGGCCGTAGACGCGCGCGATGCCGTCGCCGATCTGGAGGACGGTGCCGATCTCGGCGAGCTCGGTCTCGACGTCGTACTCCTCTATCCGCTGCTTGAGGATCGACGTGATCTCTTCTGGGCGTAGCTTCACTCTGTGCTCATCTCCTTGCGGTTAGTTCCTGCCTCAGGTGGTCCAGCCGGCCGCGCACGCTCGCGTCGAGGCGCTGCGAGCCGGCCTGGACGACGATGCCGCCGATGATGGAGGGGTCGACGCGCCGGCTCGCCTCGACGCGGCGCCCGGAGGCGTCCTCGATCTGACGGACGACGCGGGCGGCGTCCTCGTCGGAGAGCTCGACGGCGGTCGTGAGCGCGAGCTCGAGCACCTGCGCCTCGCGTGCGATCAGCCTCTCGAGCTCGGCCTGGATCTCCTGGATCTCGGCAATACGACCCTTCTCGGCGACGAGGAGGAGGAAGTTGCGGACGAGCTCGTCCGCGTCGCCGAGCGCCGCGGCGAGCGCGTCGCGCTTCACGTGCGGCTCGATCTGGGGGTTGCGGAGAAGGCCGCGCAGCTCATCGGACGACTCCACGGCGGCGGCGAAGTCGGCGAGCCCTTCGCGGACCTCGGCGAGGCGGCCCTTCTCGCCGGCGGCCCCGAGGAGGGCCTCGGCGTACACGCGGTGGGCGACGGCCACTAGTTCTCGCTCGCGATCCGCTTGACGTCGATCTCCTCGATCGTCTCGTCGATCAAGCGCCGCTGGTCGTCCGCGTCGAGGACCTTGCCCGTCACCTTCTCGGAGGCGAGGAGCGTGAGCTCGACGACGTCCCGGCGGATCCCCTCCCGGAGCTTGACGTTCTCGGCCTCGATCTCCTCGCGGTTCTTGTCCAGCCGCTCCTGGAGGTCGGCCTCCGCGCGCTCGCGCGCCTGATCGAGCTGCCGCTGCGCCTGACGGCGCGTGTCGTCGAGGATGCGGTCCCGCTCGGCCTTCGCCTCCTCGCGCTCGCGGCGCACGGACTCGCGGAGCTCGCGCGCCTCGTGGCGCGCCTTGTCCGCCTCGTCGAGCGCCTCGCGGATGCGGTCGCGGCGTGCGTCGATGAGACCCTGGATGCGCCCGAATGCCAGACGCCTGAGCACGAAGAGCACGATCAGGAACGTGACGATCGTCCAGATCATCAGACCGGGGACGACGTCGATGAGAGCGTTGCCCCCGTTCTCCTCCTGTGCGAGCAGCAGTGCGGTCAGCATCGGCCTAGACGAGAACGAAGGCGAGCAGGCCGCCGAGGAGGGCGTAGAAGACGACCGCCTCGGTGAGCGCGAAGCCGAGCCACTGGATGCCGGTGAGCTCGCCTCGCAGCTCGGGCTGGCGCGCGACCGCCTGGATCATCGAGCCGAAGATCGTGCCGATGCCGATGCCGGCGCCGACCGCGCCGAGGCCGACGCCGACGCCGAAGGCGATCGCCTTGCCGAGATCGGCCACGTCGCCTTCGAGCTGAGCAAAGAGAATGTCCACGCTTCCTCCTTAGTGTTCGGGTTCGATGGCGCCGCCGATGTAGATCGCGGAGAGCAGCGCGAAGACGAAGGCCTGGATGGTGACGACGATGACGACCTCGAAGAGGTAGACCGCGGTCCCGACGGGAACCGCGATGATCGCGAGGGCGAGGTTCCCGAAGATGAAGATGAGGCCGATCATGACGATGAAGAGCATGTGGCCCGCGAGCATGTTGGCGAAGAGCCGCACGGAGAGGGAGATCAGGCGCATGAACTGCGAGATCACCTCGAGCGGCACGATGAGAAAGAGCAGGCCCTTCGGCGCCCCTTGGGGGATCCAGCTCTTGAAGTAGGCGATCGGCCCGTTAAAGCGGATGCCCTCGTAGTGCGTGGAGAGGAAGGTGATGAGGGCGAGGGCGAGCGTCACGCTCAGGTTGGCTGTCGCCGCGTAGATCCCCCACGTGGGGACGTCGGCGCCGAAAAGCTCGAAGGTGTCGTTCGAGATCGGCAGCGGGATGAACCCGACCAGGTTCAGCACCCAGATGAAGAGGAAGAGCGAGGCGACGTAGGGGAACCAGCGCCCGATTCCCTTGGAAGGCAGGTTGCCCTCCGCGATCTGGCCCTGCATGAGCTCGTAGAGGGCCTCACCCGTCGTCTGGCGGCGGGCGGGGCGGAGGGAGAGGCCGAAGCGCATGAGCCAGATGCCGAGAAGGATGGTGACGGCGCCGCCCACCCAGAGGTAGACGACCGCCTTGTTGACCGAGAGGTCGATCGGCCCGAGCTCGAGCGGGATCCAGGGCTCGAGCACGAACTCGTGCTGGGGGCTGAACTCTTCCTCCGCAGCCGCCGCGAAGAGGATGCTCATCGCGGGGAGCCCCCGGCGAAGTAGGCGAGTACGCTGAGCCCGAGCTCGGCGCTGTAGGCGGCCGCGTAGACGAGCGCTCCGGCGAGCGCCAGGTACGGGTCGGCGGCGGCGAGCGCCACGAGGGCGACGCCGAGCAGGATCCCGCGGCCCATCATCCCGAAGGCGACGAGGCCGGAGCCGCGCAGCGTCGGCTCGTGGATCCCGACGCGGGCGAGCACGAGGCCGAGCGCCTGGCTCGCCGCCCAGAGGACGGCGCCGAGCGCCCAGCCCTGGACGCGCCAGCCCGCGACGAGGAAGAGCGGGAGCGCGAGGGCGACGACGGCGCCGCCGAGGACGATGGGCAGCCGCCGATCCGGCATGGGACGCGGGGTGAGGAGCGCCGAGGGCATCAGAGAGCCTGGGGCGAGGTGCGGGCGGCGGCCACTGCGGACTGCATCGTATCCGCCCTCAGGGTAGCAGCCGGGGCTCAAGTTCGTGACACCCCGACACCGCTCTAGAGCTTGAAAAGCGCGCTACTTTGTGCGCGCCACGAGAGCGGCGCCGAGCTCCCGGATCACGTCCACGAGCAGATCCACGTCCTCCTCCCGTGTGCGCCAGTTGACGATCGCCGGTCGAAACGCGACGCGGCCTTCGTAGCGCGTGGTTCCTACGTAGACGCGGCCGTCAGTGAGGACGTTCTCGCCCAACCGCGCGTTCAGCCCGTCGAGCTCCTCCTCGGGCACGCCCGGCGGGCGGAAGCGGAAGAGGACGATGTTGAGCGGCACCTCGGCGAGGCGCTCGAGATCGGGCGCCTCGTCCACGCGGCGCGCGAGCCGCTGAGCGAGCTCGAGGTGGCGCTCCACCAGCTCCCGGTAGCCGGCGCGGCCGTACGCCTTGAGGGTCGCCCACACCGCGAGCGAACGGCCCCGGCGCGACGACTCCGGGCCGGCGAAGCCGTAGTTCGGGCGCGGGTCGCCGGGAGGGGGCAGGTAGGCGGCGTCGAGCGAGAAGACCTTGCCGAGCCTCGACGGGTCGCGCACGAACGCGAACCCGCAGTCGTACGGCACGTTGAGCCACTTGTGGCCGTCGGCGACGACGGAGTCGGCGCGCTCGACGCCGTCGGCGAGAGGCGCGGAGTCGGGCACCAGCCGCGCGAAGAGCCCGAACGCGCCGTCGACGTGGAGCCACGCGCCGTACCGCTCCGCCAGATCGGCCAGGCGCGCGAGCGGGTCGAAGTCGCCCGCGTTCACCTCACCCGCGTTCCCGATGAGGATCGCGGGCGCGCCGTCGAGACCGCGGAGCGCGTCTTCGAGCGCCTCGGCATCCAGCCGTCCGGCGGCGTCGCGCGCGAACGTGCTCACGCTCGCGCGGCCGATGCCGAGCATGGCGAGGGCCTTGCGCGCGCTCTCGTGGAGGTAGCCGCTCGAGTAGACCGGGACGATGGGAAGTCCTACGAAGCCCTCCTCGGCAACGTCGCGGCCGTGACGGTCGCCCCACCACTGCCGCCCGGCCGCGAGCCCGACGAAGTTCGCCATCGTGGCGCCGGTCGTGAGGACGCCGCCGAAGGGCGCCGGGAGCCCGAAGAGCTCCTTCAGCCAGTCGAGGGCGACCGTCTCGAGCCGCGCAGCGCTGGGCCCGGCGACCCAGACCCCGGCCATCTGGTCGATGGTCGAGGCGAGCCAGTCGGCGCCGAGCGCGGCGGGCGTGACGCCGCCCGTCACGAAGTGGAAGAAGCGCGGGCCGGCGGAATGGACTGCCCCCTCGAACCCCTCGGCCGCCAGCTCGGCGAGCGCGGCGAGGGCGCCCCCGCCCTCGTCCGGCAGGGAGCCCCCGAAGGAGGCGAGGGCCTCCTCGATCCGCTGCGCGCGCACCGGGCGGGCGTCGAGCTCCCGGAGGTAGCGAACGGCCTCGCGGGCCGCGAGCTCGAGTGCGGGCTCGAACTCCTCTCGTCTCAAGTCGCTAGGCGCTCTTGAGCTCGCGCTCCTCGTCCTCGAGCGCCTTGCGCTGCTCCACCCAGGCGCGGAGGCGGCGCAGCTTGAGGATCTCGAGCACGATCACCATGTACAGCGAGGTGGCCGCCGCAGCGAAGGCGATCGCCGCGGCGAGCACGGTCGGCCACAGGTGCCACTCGCCTCCCTCGCGGAAGGGCACGAAGCGGGTGGCGAGGGCCGCGCCCGCGAGCACGACCCCCCAGGCGTAGAAGTAGAGCGCGGCCCGCCTCTGCGAGAAGCCGATGTTGCGGAAGCGGTGGTAGAGGTGCCAGGGCGTCGGCTCGTGAAGCGGCCGTCCGTACTTGAGCCGCTTCGCAACGACGAAGGAGGTGTCCAGGATGGGGATGGCGAGCACGAGGAGCGGGAAGAAGAGAGCGACCGTGGCGGCGGTCTTGAGCGTGCCCTCGACGGCGACCGCGGCGAGCGTGAAGCCGAGCAGGAGGGAGCCCGAGTCGCCCATGAAGATCCGCGCCGGGTAGAAGTTGTGGCGCAGGAAGCCGAGGCAGGCGCCTGCGACGATCGCGGAGAGGGCGGCCGCCTCCGGCTCCGTGAGCGAGAGCGCGAGGACGGCGAAGGTGAGCCCGGCCAGGCCGCAGATGCCTGAGGCGAGGCCGTCCATGCCGTCGAGCAGGTTGACCATGTTCATCATGGCGATGATCCAGACGAAGGTCAGGACGACGGCGACGGCCGCCGGGAGCTCGTGCACGCCCAGGAAGGGGAAGGAGAAGCGGTCGATCGTGACGTCGAAGGCGATGGGGATGACCGCCGCGCTCGCCTGCCCGCCGAGCTTCCCCCACCAGGGCAGCCCTCGGAAGTCGTCCACCATCCCCACGGTCACGGCGACGGCGGCCCCCAGCAGGATCCCCCGGTAGGGCCCGTCGAGGTCGAGGAAGGCGAGCGCGGGGACGAAGATGCCGAGGAAGATCCCGAGCCCCCCGAGCCTGGGCACGGCGCGCAGGTGCATGCGCCGATGCTCGCCCGGCTGGTCGACGACCCCCAGCACGCGGGCGACCCGCCCGACCGCGGGCGTGAGCACGAGGACGATGCCGAGCGCGGTCAGGAACCCCCACAGCACGTCGAGGTGGTTCCTGAACGTCTCGAGCATCCCGAAGGGCTACTTCGTCCCGTAGAGGCGATCGCCTGCGTCCCCGAGCCCGGGGACGATGTAGCCCCGCTCGTTGAGCTCGCGGTCGACGGCGGCGACAACCACGTGCACGTCCGGGTGCGCCGAGTGAAGCCGCTCGATCCCCTCGGGCGCGGCGATCACAGCGATGAGGCGGATGGACTGCGCGCCCGCCTTCTTGACGATCTCGATGGCTGCGGCCGTCGAGTTCCCGGTGGCGAGCATCGGGTCGAGGAGGATGACGTCCCGCTCGGCGACGTCCTGGGGCAGCTTGACGTAGTACTCGACGGGCTCGAGGGTTTCCTCGTTCCGGTAGAGGCCGATGAAGCCGACGCGGGCCCCGGAGATGAGCGAGAGGACGCCGTCGAGCATCCCGACTCCGGCCCGGAGAATCGGGCAGACGGCCACCTTCTTGCCGGAGATGCGCTGCACGGTCGTCCGCTGGAGCGGAGTGGAGATCTCGACCTCCTCCGTCGCGAGCTCCTTGGTCGCCTCGTACGTGAGGAGGAGCGTCACCTCGTTCACGAGCTGGCGGAAGACCTGCGTCGGCGTGTCGACGTCTCGCAGGAGCCCGAGCTTGTGCTGCACGAGCGGGTGGTCGACGATCGTGAGGCGCTCGGTGGCGACGCTCATCGGTATTCCGGGTAGCCGCGGTAGCCGGGATAGAGCGGCCGCTTCTCGCACAGCGCGTCCGCACGTGCGCGGAGGGCGTCCAGCTCGCCCTCGCCGAGCGCGCCGGTGATGAGCGCGCCGACCTCGCGGAGGTCGCCCTCGTCGAAGCCGCGCATCGTGACCGCGGGCGTCCCGAGACGGATGCCGGACGCCTCCATCGGCGGACGCTCGTCGAAGGGGACGGTGTTCCGATTCACCGTGATCTTGACCTCGTGCAGGCGCTCCTCGGCCGCCCGGCCCGTCCAGTCGCTGCGGCGCAGGTCGACCTGCATGAGGTGGTTGTCGGTCCCACCGCTGAGGAGGTCGAGCCCTCCCTCCTGGAGCGCGTCCGCGAGGGCGTCGGCGTTCGCGCGGATCTGCTCCTGGTAGACACGGAAGGCCGCCGAGGCGGCGATCTTGAAGCAGGTCGCCTTGGCGGCGATCACGTGCAGGAGCGGGCCGCCCTGCATCCCTGGGAAGACGGCCTTGTCGACCGCCTGGGCATGCTCCTCCCTGCAGAGGATGAAGCCGGCGCGCGGTCCGGCCAGGGTCTTGTGCGTGGTCGACGTGAC
>JBOHAD010000054.1:0-16199 GCA_050697555.1 Gaiellaceae bacterium
GGTCGGGATGTCGAGCGGCTTCGCGTAGTCGCGGTCCATCGCGTCGCGCGCGCGCAGCATGCGGCGGTTGGACTCTTCGACGGCTCGGCTCATCTGACCTTCATTCGGCCCGCATTGTGGCGAGCGCACTCGTAGCTGGCCACCCCTCCCACGACTTCCGTTTCGGCGCAAAGCGATCATGCGGACGCTAACCCGCCCCGTGGTTGCTTCCGGCGCCAAGCAATCACACCCGTTCGGCGCACACCTAACGCACACGAGCCCGAAGAAGCCCGCGAGCTCGTCGGCTTCATCGCCGTGTAGGAGGCGCCAGGCGGTACTTCAGGTGAGTCACTCCGGGCGCCTCGACGGCCCGGACCTGCTCCAGCGTCAGGTCGGGGCCGACGCCCTCAAACAGCCGGGCGCCGCCACCGAGCACCAGCGGGACGATGTTCAGCTCGAACTCGTCGACGAGCCCGGCCGCCAGGTACTGATTGATGACATCGGCACCGCCCCCGACCGTGACGTACTTACCGGCAGCCGCCCCCCTTGCCTGCTCCAGGGCCGACTCGATCCCGTCGGTGACGAAGGTGAAAGTCGTGTCCGAGAGCGTGAGCGGCTTACGCTCGTGGTGGGTGAGCACGAAGACGGGCATCTGGAACGGGGGGTCGTCGCCCCACCATCCGGGCCAGGGATCGTCGCCCCACGGGCCGGGCCCGCCCCCCGAACTTCCCCCGGCCCATGATCTCGGCGCCGACGTTGGCCAGCGCCTCCTCGACGACGGGGGTGCTCGCGTTCACCTCTCCGCCTTCCATACGTGGGGCTCGCGGAAGGCCCTCAGGGCGAAGGCCCATTCGTGCAGGTTCCCGCCGCCCTCGCCGAGCGGATTCTCCTCGCTCTGCTTTGGTCCGGCCACGAAACCGTCCGCCGAAACCGTGATGTGGACTCTTACCTTGCTCATTGTCCCTGTAGACCGCTCCGGTGATTCAAACTCATCGCCAGCCCCGGGCAACGACCCGTGAGGGCGCGTGACCTGAGCTGCCGCCAAAGCACGCGTACTGGTCTGTGGCTCGAAGCACTCAGGCGTAGGTCGGCGCCTGCTAAGTGCGCTCCATGCGCAGCGTTGTGTTGTCGGTCATGTCGCGCGCTCCTCGCTGTACTCGTCGTGGAGATTCCACCACTGGTAGGGCGGGGTCTGCGGGTACCCCTCGGGCGAGTCCTCCCACTCCTCCTGGCGCCCGAGCGCCGTAATGTCGAGGTAGCTCCAGGTGCTCCCCATCGCCTCGTCGCCACGGTTGTTGATGAAGTAGGTGCGGAAGATCCGCTCGCCGTCGCGGAAGAAGGCGTTGGTGCCGTGCCACTCGTCCACGCCGAAGTCCGTGTCGAAGTCGTCCGTGATCGTGTACCAGGGGATCTCCCAGCCCATCCGCGCCTTCCAGCGCTCGATGTCCGGCTGCGGCGCGCGCGACACGAACGCGAGAGTGGTGTCGCGGGCGTTCAGATGAGCGAGGTGCGCGACCTGGTCGGCGAGGAAGGAGCAGCCGCCGCAGCCTCGCTCGGGCCAGCCGGCCACGCCGGGCTCGAAGAAGAAGCGGTAGACGATCAGCTGACGGCGTCCGTCGAACAGGTCGAGCAGGCTCGCCGGGCCGTCCGGGCCCTCGAAGCGGTAATCCTTCTCGACGGCCATCCTCGGCATCCGGCGGCGCTCGGCGGCCAGCGCGTCGCGGGCGCGGGTGAGCTCCTTCTCCTTCACCAGCAGTTCCTGGCGGGCGGTCTCCCACTCCTGCGACGGCACGATCGGCGGGGTGTTCATTGCGGCCCTTCCTCCTTCAGGTACTCGTCGACGAGTTGGCTCGTGACAGTAGACCGCTCGGGCCAGCGAAAGTCATCGCCTGGCAAGGCACGAGAGTTGTGTTTCGCGCGGGATGCGAGCCTGCCTGGACGCATACGGCCCGCACTCGCTGTGGACGAGGACGGAAGCCCAGGTGCGGACACCCGGCGCTACTCCTCTCGGCCCTAATGCGGTAGCGAGAAGGGTGTGCTGCCGCTCGTGTGACGGCGCGCTCCGTCAGGAGAGGTTGAGGGCCGGGGCGTCGTCGCGTTTCGGCGGGACGGGAAGATGGTTTTTTACCACCTCACGCCGGCCGGGCGAGCGCTGCTGGAGAGCGTGCTTGACGCCGCGCAAGAGTCCGTCCCGTGAGCACGGCGGCGGGCAAACGGCCGATCACCCAGGCGGGCGCCCCGGCACGCAGCGCCGCGTGGCACGCGGCCGCGCGGAGGGCGCGCCTGCTCTCCTGGCTCTCGCTCGCCTGGATGGGAGCCGAGGGCGCGATCGCGATCACCGCTAGCATCCTGGCCGGCTCGATCGCGCTGATCTCGTTCGGGCTCGACTCGGCGATCGAGGGCTTCGCCAGCCTCGTCATCGTTTGGCGCTTCACTGGCTCGCGTTTGCTCTCGCACGCAGCCGAGGAGCGCGCGCAGAAGCTGGTCGCGATCCAGTTCTTCCTGCTCGCTCCCTACGTCGCTTTCGAGGCAGCGCACAGGCTGGTCACGGGCGAGCAGCCGGAGACGAGCTGGCTCGGGATCGCGCTCGTTACCTCGAGCGTGATTGGGATGCCCTTCCTCGGCATCGCGAAGCGCCGCCTCGCCGACAAGCTCGGCTCGGTCGCGACCAGAGGCGAAGGCACGCAGAACCTGCTTTGCGCCTACCTCGCCGCCGCCGTCCTCGTCGGTCTGCTCGGCAACGCGCTCCTCGGGCTCTGGTGGCTCGACCCGACCGCAGCGCTCGTGGTCGCCGCGGTGGCAGTCAAGGAGGGACGCGCGAGCTGGCGCGGCGAGGGCTGCTGCGCCAGCTGCTGACCACGAGCGTCCGTCGCTCAGTCTCTCCTACTCAGGTGGGCGGCCGGTTGGCTTGGAGCGGGACATTGCGGAAGAGGACCCAGAGCCCGAGGTCGTAGAGGCTCTTGAGGGTTCCGGCGATGAAGACCATCACCTGCGTCGAGTGCGAAAGCTCGGCCAGGACGCGAAGCGCCGCGGCGGCGCGACGATCGTCGAAGTTGATGAGGAGGTCGTCGGCGACAACCGGCATCGGTCCGTTAGCGCGGAAGTGCTGCTCGAGCGCGGCGATCCGCAAAGCCAGGTAGAGCTGATCGCGGGTGCCGTCGCTCATTCCTTCGACCGGCACCTCGTCGCGCCCACGTCGTCCGATCAACACCAGCTGGCCCTTCGTCGTACCGCGTTGCGATCCCCTCGAACGAGCGAACGGTGAGGAGCGGAAACAGCTCGTTTGCGCGCTCGATAAGAGGGCCCGCGGCCGCCGGGCCAGTCCGGGCCGATGTGGGTGATCACGGCGGCGCGCAGCGGCCCGAAGCCGACGGCCGCCTTGACCCGCCTTGCCGATGGCGTCTTCGTCCATGCAATCGGTCGGCACGTAGAGGGAGCCGGCGCCGACCTCCTGGCCAGCGCCTCGCCCCGCTCATCGGACACATCCGCGATCACGACCCTGGCCCCCATCTGCGCGAGCTGGGACGGTCGCGGCGCCGAAAAGAACTCCTAACAAATTGATCTTGGAAGCCGAATGCGCTACGCCGCAGTGGGGGGTCCGAACCAGGTGGTTAGCGCGTCAGCGAGCCCCAGCTGGGTGAGGTCTCCCACCCAGGCCACATATCCGTCGGGCCGAATCAACACGGCGGTGGGAGCAGTGACCGCCCCGAGTGCCGGAAGCTCCCACGTACCACCGTATGTGGCGTCGATCAGCTGAGCCCGGTCTGCCCAGGGAGCGATTTTGAGGCCGCCGGGGTCGCCGAGGTTGAGGAGCACCGGCCGGGCATCGTGCAGCAGGGTGAAGACCCGCAGCGGGCCGTTGGCAGAGACCAGGTCGAGGTCGGGCATGCGGCGCCCGAGCAGCGGGTGTCCTTCGCCGAGTTCGTAGTGAATGTCCAGGCCAGACATCATCGCCGCGAATCGTGTGCGAGGTTCGTCCATGCTCAGGAGCTCGGAAATGGTCTCGCCCAAGGCTTTCATGGGGTCGTCTGGGCGGAAAAGCGCGACTTGCGCAAGCGTGTCGCGCAGCACGCGGGCGGCGATCGGGTGGCGCTCGGCATGGTAGGTATCGAGGAGGCCGTCTGGGGATGTCTGGTTGACAACCTGGGCCAGCTTCCATCCCAGATTCACCGCATCCTGCACACCGATGTTGAGGCCCTGTCCACCCACCGTGTTATGCACATGTGCGGCGTCGCCGGCCAGCAGGACGCGCCCGGCGCGGTAGGCCGCGGCCTGCCGAGCCATGTCGCTGAACCTGGAGATCCAGATGGGACTGTGGACCCCGTAATCGGTACCCCATATGGCGATCAGCGCCTCGCTCAGATCGCGCAGGTTGGCGTCACTGGCGGGGAGGTGCTCTTCGGTCACCAAGACCCGCACCAGCCCATCCTCCAACTTGCCGAAGGCGTGGCGGCCGATGGCGTCGTGGTGGATACCCCATTGCGGCTCCTCGGCCAGCTCGACCTCGGCGATCAGGAAGCTCGTTGTCGCATCCCATCCGGGGAACTCGATGCCGGCTGCTCTACGGACCAGACTGCGTCCTCCGTCGCACCCGACGAGATACTCCGCCCGCAGCGACTTGCCGTCGGACAGCTCGACGTCGACGCCGGCGTCGTGCTGCGCGAACCCCGTCACTTCACGTTCGCGATAGATCGGCACCTCAAGCTCGTCGACCCAGCCGGCCAGGATGCGCTCGATGTGGTTCTGCCACAGCGCGAGCCCGTAGGGGTGCCGGGTGGGGAAGTCGCTGATGTCCAGAGGGGTCCCGGCGAATGCCGCGACCTGCATCGCCTGCCCTTCCGACAGGAACCGATCAGCGATTCCACGCTGATCGAGAACCTCGATGGTCCGTGAATGCAACCCGCCTGCACGCGAGCCGGCGAGTTCCTGGTTGGCGCGCCGCTCGACAATGGCAACGTCGACCCCCGCCAACGCCAACTCGCCCGCCAACATCAACCCCGTCGGACCTCCTCCGGCGATCACGACCGCATGCTCAGTCATAGCCACACTCCGGCCGGCATCACGCCGGTCGCCACCAGCGCATCACCTCCCTCGGCCGCCGCGGCGACCGTGTCGAACTGCGCGGCGACCAACTCGGCCGCGCGCCGGGGCAGGTCCGCCGCCGACGGCGTCGCCCCGGTCACCAGCGGGCGCACCGGCTGGCCGACCGGCACCAGCGGCACCCCGACACGGGCCAGCAGCTCCGCGAAGTCCGGCGGCGCGCACACCGGCACCTCCGCGCCGAGTGCCCGCAACTGCACCGCGAGTCCCACCATCGGTTCGACGTCCCCCCGCGACCCATACGTCGACAACAACACACGCATTTCGCTACTCCCATTTCCGTAGGTTCTGGCCTCAGCCGGCGATTATGCGGCACGACCCGGGGCTTGCCGCAAGCCCCCCGTGCGCTATAAATTGAAAATGGAAAGGAGTGGGTAACCTCCTTTCCCTTATCGTCCGCTGTGGACGGACAAGCTCCTCGCGAAGCGGCGGCGCCGCGTATGGCGATACCGTCTCGGGCACGCCGATCGCCGTCGCAAGCTCGGGTGTCAAAGGCGCGGAACTTGAAGCGCTCCACCACGGTCGGTGGCCGCGCTAGACGATGTCGAGGATCGGATAGCGTGCGTCGAGGTCGAGGCAAGCCGCAGCGAAGAGGGCGGTACCGACATCGCCGGTCCAGAGCGAGTAACGGCCGCGGCCGTTCGCAGCGCGGAGCCGCTCGGCCTGGCCGAGCGCGTGGACGGCGAAGCGGCGAGCACGCTCGAGCCAGCGCTCGTCGCCAGTGCGCGCGAACGCCTTGAGAAGTGCGAACCCGTTGCCCGAGGTGCCGTGACAGATGCCGTGGCCCTTCCCGTCGCCGTGGGCGCCCGCCCGCCAGGTCAATTCGGCTCCGGCGAGAAGCAGGTCTTCATCGAGGTACTCCCAGGCGCCGGCGAGGACACCGGGAGCGCCGGTGCACCACTGGAGACAGATCCGACCATCTCGCGGCCGCGCGAGCTGCGGCCAAAGCGGTGAGCCGGGCCAATTCGCGAGGCCGTCCTCGCGGAACGCGTGCCGGGTGAGCACGGCCGCCGTCTCAGCGGCAAGCGCATCATCTGCGTCGAGCCGGAGCAGGACGAGCGTGTTGCCTGCAGCGCCGTGCAGCGCGCCGAGGCCGCGGTAGTCGTCGTCCTGCCGCCAGAGCCCGTCGTCGCCCCGGCGTGCGCGCAGGGCTGCGGCCGACTCGCGCGCTGCCTCCTCCCAACGCGGCTCGCCGGTCCATTCGCCCATCGCCAGGGCGGCGAGCAGCGTCCCAGGTGCGCCCCACTCCACGTCGTCGGTCGGGTTGGCGACGTTCGCGCGGACGAGCACATGGAGGTCGTCCGCGAGCGCCGGATCGGAGGCGAGCCGGAAGGCGACGAGCAGCGGTCCTGTCTCGCCGCAGAGCAGCGCTGCGGGGTGGTAATGCTCATCCGCCGTGAAGTCCGGCGCCGCCCGCTTGAGCTCGAGCGTGCGCAACGCGGCCGCGGCGAGGTCGAGCGAGGTTTCGGCGTGGCCGCGTCGCCGCAGCGCGTCGAGCGCCCAGATCACGCCGGCCGCACCAACGTAGAGGTTCTTCAGCGGCAGCGGCTCCTCCCACCCGTCCCATTCGTGCGCGGGCCAGAGCGCCTCGGGATCAAACGCCGCGTCGGCGTCGGAGACGATCGCGGCGATCGCGACCTCGACTCGCGCCGGATCCCACGGCTCGTCGGTCAAGGGCTCGAACTCCGCTGGTTCGTAAAGCACTGACGCGAGCCTACGGCGGCGCGTAGCCCAAGGCAAAGCGCCTGACACCAAACGCGTCGGCGTCGCCTGAGGCCCCGGACTCGCGTCCGTCTCGCGCGAGGTGGCCGTAATGCCGGTCGATCATGGTCAGGCTGGCGCCCATGTAACGGGAGAGGTCGAAGGTCGAGATCCCGGCACGGAGCGCGAAGGTGGCGAAGGTGTGACGGAGATCGTGGATCCTGCGCACCGGCTCGATTCCGGCGGCGCGTTGGGCGCGCTTCCAATGGCGGTCGCGGACGCTGTGTAGGTCGAGGTAGCCGCCGTGCTCGGCCTCCCACCGGAGGTCTTGTCGCCGGTAGTCGAGATACCACGGAGCCTGACGGTCTGAAATCGGACCTCGTGCGCGCAGACGGGACGAAGCTTGACCGCCGCGACACGCGAAGGCCCTCCTAGTACCTCAGGCGGGCCCTTGGGTGCGCTAAGCGGTCGGCACCGGATCCGTCGACACTGCCGTGGCCGTGCCGGGCGCCGCGGGGGCTCGGTGCTTCCGGAGTCGAGCCGAAACGGAGGGTAGGTGTCGGTCATGAGAGCCGCGTAGGAGACGACTCGAAAGACCCAGCGGTTCAGGCCGAGGACGAAGTCGTAGAGCGGTCTGGGGTAGCGACTCGTGAAGAGCAGGGCAAGGCCGGCAAAGAGCACGAGCAACCCGATCAGGCCACCGGCGGAGGCGTAGAGCAAGCCGTCGCCGTCGTCTGACCAGGCAGACCAAGCTCCGCCGGTGAAGATCGCAACGATCAGGTAGTGCGGGATCGCGAGAAGCCACCATTTGACGAGGACACGCCCGCGCGAGAGCCGCTCGGGATACTCAACTTCGAGCCTCGCTGGGTACGCCGGGTCATCGGCAAGCGAGAAGGGCGGGTATTTGTCTGTGCCGAGGGCGCTGTAGGAGTAGAAGCCAACGCGCCACGACCAGTGGAGGACGCCGACGTTGAAGTCGAAGATCCTGCGGGGGTAGCGGCCGGTGAAGAGGATCGCGAAGCCTGCGACAACGGTCGAGACCACGAAGCCGATCCAGAGGAAGAAGAGCACGACGAAGTGCGGGATGGCGAGCAGCCACTTGAAAAGCCACTGCCAGCGTCCCACGTCGGGATCGAGCTCGCCGGTGAAGCGAAGCGGAAAGGCGGTTTGCGGGGAGGTCATTGTTCTGGTGCTCCTTCGATTCGAGTGGTTGGTAGTGCTACGCATCTGCTACCAAGCTGAGAGGGGGAACCAAGTTCCCCCTCTCAGCTGACCGGCTGGTCGACCAATGCCGGCTGCGGGGCGGGGTCGGGGGTTGCCTCCGGCTGCACGTGCGACGGTTCGACGCGGAGGATGCGTGCGGCCGCAGGTCTCTTTCCGGCGTTGGTCGTCGCCGCCCTGTAAGCGTGCGCGCGTGTTCCATGGTCCACTCGGGATCAGCGCGCGAGCCAGCGGCTCGTCCACGAACTTCGGCCGCGTCACAGACGCAGGAGCCCTCGCGCGTCGTCAATCTCGACGGTGGGCTCCGCGCGCTCGGTCGCCGGGGCGACCGCCTCCCCCGGCCCGAGCTTCGTGCCTGCGGGCTGCGCGGATCGATCGTCTCCGAACGGCCACGGTCAGCGCACACGGGCGCGCGGGGCGACGGCCGCGGCGGCCACACCTCGCCGGCGTGAGGTTCAGGCGGCGCGCTCGTAGATCAGCACAACGACGCCGTCGCCGACGACCTTCGATTTCTTGAGCCGCAGGATGCGCCGCTCGGACTTCTCCTCGAAGACCTTCTTCCCCGGCCCGAGAATCACCGGAAAGACCATCAGGTTGATCTGGTCGACGAGGTCGCTTTCGATCAGCTCCTGGACGAGCTGGTGGCTTCCCGGCACCTGCAGCTCGCCGTCGAACTCCTCCTTGAGCTTGCGAACTTGGGCGGTCGCGTCGCCGCTGTCGAGGACCGTCGTGTTGTTCCACTCCGGATCCTTGAGCGTCGTCGAGACCACGAACTTCGGCATCGAGTTGAACTTGTCGGCGAACTCGCCCTCACGCTGCGGCCAGGCGCTGGCGAAGCTCTCATAGGTGCGCCGGCCGATCAGGAGGGCGTCGGCTTGCCTCGTCTCCTCCAGCTTGAACTGGTTCCCGTCGTCACCGCGATCGAACTCGAAGCTCCACCCCGGGTACCTGAAGGGTTCGCCTCCCGGCGCCTCCATCACGCCGTCGAGCGATGCGAACTCGGTCACAACGATCCGTGCTGCCATCTGTCTGTCTCCTTCCGATGGTCGGTCCGTGTGGTCGCGCAAGCCCTACAACCGGGCTGTCTATCCGTCCTCGGCGCCGGAGCTGGGGCCATTGTTCACGGCGCAGCTTGGTGCCGCCCCGACCCGGCAGTCAGTACTTGGCAGGGGAGTAACTGAGAGTGAGCACGCCGGTCTTGAAGGTTTGTGCGCTCAGTAGCTCGAGGCGGATGGTGGGCTCGTCCGGCGGAAAGAGCCGAGCCAGGCCGTCGCCGACCACGATTGGGTGGACGAGCAGGTTGATCTCGTCAAGGAGGCCCTCGCGCAGCAGCCAGCGGACGGTGGTGGCGCTGCCTGACATGTTGATGTCGCCACCTTCCTCGGCCTTGATTTCGGTCAGCTTCTGGGCGGCGTCGCCGCTGATGATCTCCGAGTTCTGCCATTCCGCTGTCTGCAGGCTGTTGGAGACGACGTACTTCTTGATCGAGTTCATGACGTCACCGAACGGCTGGTCGGCATGCTCGGGCCAGTAGGCGGCCCACTCGTCGTAGAGGACGCGGCCCATCAGCAAGGCATCCGCGCCGGCGAAGCCGGCGCCGACCGCGGCCCCCATCTCGTCATCGAAGTACGGGAAGTGCCACTTGTCGGGCGACTCGACGGCGCCATCGAGGGAGATAAAGAAGTACGACTTGATCTTGCGCACTGGAGAGCCTCCTGGACTGCGGTGTCGGTCGCTTACGAAGGGCTGGTGCCGGCCGCGAGTAGGGCGTCCATCTGGCCGACCGACTGCTGCAGGCCCTCGAGCGCGCCCATCTCGATCAGCCTGTCCATCTCCTCGCGGGACTCGTAGGTCGACCGGATCTCCATCCGCGTGCCGTTATCACGTTCGCTGAGCCGCACTTCGACGTTCATCACCGGCATCTCCTCGTTGGGCGTTCCGTCGTCGTTCGCGAAGCCGTCGGTGAACTGCAGCGACGTCGGCGGATCGACGGATGTGACGCGCCACCAGCCGCGGGGCTGATCGCCCTCCGGGCCGGTCATGAAGTAGGTGACCGCGCCGCCTGGGGACAGGTCGTGCTTCTCGAAGGTCGTGGGGTAGGTCGGCGGACCCCACCAGCGCTCCAGCTTGCGCGGATCGGCCCACAGCTGCCACACCTCGTCGATCGGAGCATCGAAGTCGGCCACCAGGGTAGTCGTCAGGTTGTCGTAGTCCTTGTCGACGCTCGTCACGCTCATCCTGTGGTGTCCTCCTCTGACTTTGTCTTTCGCCGTTTCGGACGCCGCGCGAGCAGATCCGACATCCGCTCGGCGCGGCCGCGCCACGTCTGTTCGAGCTCGTCGAGAACCTGTCGCACCCGGTCCACGGCGGCGAGGTCGGCATGCACCAGCTGTTCTCGCCCGCGCCGCTCCTTAGTGACCAGGCCCGCCCGTTCCAGCACCGCGACGTGCTTCTGCACCGCCGCAAAGCTCATCGGGTAGGCGTCAGCCAGACGCGAGACCGACGGGTCTCCCTCCGCGCAGCGGCGAAGGATGTGGCGCCGGGTGGCGTCCGAGAGCGCGCGGAACAGGTCGTCCACCGCCTCGTCGGTGAGCTAATCTACAACCATTCGGTTGTACATTAGAGCAAGCTATTACTTTACGTAAAGGATGTGCCGCCCGGAGCATCCACGAACATAGGAACGGCGGAAAAGCTGGCCCTCGCAACGCTGAGAAGCGACGGAAAGCTGCTGAAACCGGTGACGTCACGGTCGAGGACTCGCCCGACCTGCGTCGGACGTCCGCGGTGTTGACAGCCTAGAGAACGATTCTTAGTAGGCCGCCCACCCATCGAAGAGTATTACCTCGCCCCGAACACAAAGGACGCGCGCGAGCAGCGGCCAGAATCACGGAGGGGGGGCGCGCCCGCTGTCCACCTGCACTCGTCGAGCGGGCCGTCCTCCGGCTGTGCTCGCTTCCGCTGCGCGCGCTTCAGTCGTGGGCACGGCGCCCCGCTGGTTCCCTTCAGGGGACGTGGGTGGTATCAAAGAATGGTGGCTGCGGTCGGCGACGGGGTGCTCGGCAGGGATGAAGAGCTGTTGGCCCTGCACGGCTTCCTCGCCGACGTTGCCTCGCTGCCCGCCGCCTTCCTCATCGAAGGCGAGGCTGGGATCGGCAAGACGACCCTCTGGCTGGAGGGCGTCCGGGAAGGGCGGGAGCGGTTGTACCGCGTGCTCGCGTCGCGGCCGGCCGGCTCGGAGACCGAGCTCTCGTACGCGGCTCTTCGCGACCTCCTGGAGGACGCCTTTGCCGAGGTGGCCGGCGAGCTTCCTGCCCCCCAGCGGCGCGCGCTCGCCGTCGCCCTTTTGCTCGAGGAGCCGACAGGGGCGCCGTCCGGTCAGGGCGCGGTCGCCGCCGGATTTCTCGGCGTCCTGCGGCTGCTGGCCCGCGCCGGCCCGGTGCTCGTCGCGGCGGACGATCTCCAGTGGCTCGACGCGCCGTCGCTCGGCGTCCTCCGGTTCGCAGCCCGCCGCCTGGACGACGCTCCCGTCGCCTTCCTCCTCGCTCTGCGGCTCGCAGACGAGGAGCGTGCTGCGGTCCGGCTAGAACAAGCCTTCCCGGAGGAGCGCCTGCGCCTCCTTCGCGTCGGGCCGCTGAGCCTCGGCGCCTGTCACGGCATTCTCCACCGTCGGCTGGGCAGGCCGTTCCCGCGCCCCCTCCTCCGCCGGCTGCACGCGACGGCCGGCGGGAACCCCTTCTTCGCCCTCGAGCTGGCGCGAGCGCTCGAGCGTGGTGGGATCGAGCCGGAGCTCGGTGCGCCGCTCCTGGTCCCCGGACGACTGCGCGAACTACTGCGCGAGCGGCTGCAGGCACTTCCTCGGGCAGTGACGGAGACCCTGCTCGCAGCCTCGGCTCTCTCGAGCCCGACGCTGCCGGTGCTGGAACGAGCGTCCGGAGCGCGGGGGGAGGCGTCGGCGAACCTCGAGGCGGCGGCCGGGGCCGGCGTCGTCCTGCTCGAGGGTGATCGCGTTCGCTTCAGCCATCCCCTGCTCGCGTCTGCCGTGTACTCGGCGGCGGCCCCCGGCGAGCGCCGGGCTCTCCATCGCCGCCTCGCCGCGGTCGTCCTCGATCCTGAGGAGCGAGCGCGGCATCTCGCCCTCGCCGCGGAGGAGCCAAACGCCGAGGTTGCCGCCGCTCTCCACGAGGGCGGCGTGGCGAGCCCGGGCGCGCGGCGCGCCCGGCGCAGCGGCCGAGCTCGCCGAGCAGGCTCACCGGCTGACCCCGCCGGAGGACGCGGACGGCGTGCTCGCTCGGATGCTCGAGGCGGCCGGCCTTTACGTCGAGGCGGGCGACACTGCCCACGGACGAGCTCTGGTCGAGACGGCCGCCGCGTCCGCTTCGCCCGGCCCGCAGCGTGCGGAAGCATTGACTCGCCTCGCCCGGGTGCACCTCTTCGAGGCCGATAACAGGTCCGCGGCGCGTCTCTACCGGGAGGCCCTTGCCGAGGCCGACGCGAAGTCGAGCGTGCGGGCCGACGCCGAAGGCGGCCTGGCGGTCGCCCTGATGCGGATGCTCGACGACCTGCCTGCCGCCGCCCGCCACGCCCGGGCCGCCGCCGAGCTGGCGGAGAGGCTGGGTGAGCCCCGCGACGCCGCCGAGTTCCTCGGCGACGAGGCGCTGATCCTCGGCTTGCTCGGGCGGCCCGCCGCGGCGGCCGTGATGGACGGGCCGTGGAGCTGGAGAAGGCGGCGGGAGACCCTTCCGCTCCGTCGTCGCGCTTCCTCGGGGGCCTGCGCGGTCCTCCCTTCCTCCGCGCCGTGCTCCTTCTCTGGACCGATCGTCTCAACGAGGCCCGGGCCCTCCTCGTGAGCGCGTACGAGCGGGCCGCCGAGATCGGCGACGAGGGGTCGCTTCCGCTGCTCCTGCGGTACCTCGGCTCCGTGGAATGGCTCGCCGGCCGCTGGGAAGAGGCAGAGCAGTTGGTCGAGGAGGGTCAGGAAGCCGCCGTCCAGACGGGGCAAGCGTCGCAGCACGCCGTCCTCCTGGCCTCCCGAGCGCTGGTCGAGGCCGGCCGGGGCCGCGTCGAGCTCGCCCGCGCGCGGGCGGCGGAGGCGCTGGCGCTCTCCGGCGACACCGGGGCCATGTTCGGGACGGTGCTCGCCCGCTCGGCGCTCGGGCTCCTCGAGCTCTCGCTCGGTAATCCCGCCGCCACGAACGACCACCTCGGGCCGCTCGTCGAGCGCCTGGAGGCCGGCGGGCTGCGCGAGCCCGGCACCGCCCGGTTCGTCCCCGACCAGATCGAGGCTCTCATCGCGCTCGGCAAGCTCGACGGGGCCGAGGCGCTCCTCGACCGGCTCGAGCGGCGCGCGCGGCAGCTTGACCGCGTCTCGGCACTCGCCTCGTCCTGCCGCTGCCGGGGCCTTCTCGCCGCCGCCCGCGGGGAGCTCCCCGCCGCCGTGGGGGGCCAGGAGCGGGCCCTCCGCCACCACGGTCGCGTCCCGATGCCGTTCGAGCGCGCCCGCACGCTGCTCGCCTACGGTTCGACGCTCAGGCGGACGAAGCAGAAGCGGGCCGCCCGGGAGGCGCTCGAGCGCGCGCTCGTCGTCTTCGAGGAGCTCGACGCTGCGCTCTGGGCGCAGAAGGCGCGGGCCGAGCTGGGCAGGATCGGAGGGCGGGCGCCCGCCTCTGGCGAGCTCACGCCCACCGAGGAGCGGGTGGCGGCCCTCGTCGCCGAAGGGCGCACGACGAAGGAGGTGGCGGCCGAGCTCTTCATCTCGGTGAAGACCGTCGAGGGCCACCTCTCTCGCATCTACGCCAAGCTGGGCGTCCGCTCCCGCACGGAGCTCGCGCGGCGCTTCGGTGCGAGGCCGACCTCCGTTCAGCGGTTCTAGGCGGCGAGAAAAGTCGGGGGATCTCCCCCGTTTCCGCGCGGCCGCTGCCGTCCTAGGCTCGGTGCCGTCGAGAAACCACGGAGGAGGTCACAGATGAAGCGCTGGCTGATGTGGGTGAGCCTCGTGCTCGTCCTCGGGCTGCTCGCCGGCGGGACGGCGTACGCGACCGGCGGATCCGACACGCGCGGAAAGCGCGCAACGACCCGCTTCCTGGACGTGGCCGTGCCGGAGAAGTCCGCCTTCGTCGACGTCGGCGAGGCCGGCTCGAGCCCGGGCGACATGTTCGTCTTCGAGAACGAGCTCCGCAATCGGGCCGACACCAGAACGCTCGGCCGCTTCGCCGGCGTCTGCACGAACCTCGTCTCGCCGGGGCTCGTGTCGTGCCGCGGGACGCTCGAGCTCGCAGGGGGCACCGTCGAGGTGGCGGCCCTCGTCGACTTCGCCGCGGGCGGGCCGATCGTTGCCGCCGTGACGGGAGGGACGGAGCGCTACAAGACCGCGCACGGCCAGATGCGGCTGAGCGAAGAGGTCGCTTCCGGCGTCAGGAAGGGAACGCTGCAACTGCGGCTGTAGGCGAGTGAGCGTGGCCGGGAGGAGAGGCACGCGGCCCTCCTCCCGCAGCCGCGCCTCCGAGCTGCCGAGCGGAGGTCACATGCGCTATCTGGTCGAGCTCTACCTCTCGCGAGTGGGCGCAGGTGAGGTTCCCGAGCTCGAGGCCCGCGCCCGCGCGGCCACCCGCGAGATGGCGCGTGAGGGGAAGCCCATTAGCTACGTCCGCTCGATCTTCGTGCCCGAGGACGAGATTTGCTTCCATCTCTTCGAGGCCCCCTCGGCCGAGGCGGTCTTCGAGGCGACCAGGCGGGCGAGGCTCGCCGTCGACCGGATCGTCGAGGCGATGTGACATGGACAGACGGCCGGCTTCGGGGTGCAGTTCTGTCTTCACGAGGAGCCCTTCAGGGTGGTGACGGCTGGTGGACGTTCTTCGAGGTCCCGGAGGGGGCGGGTCAGCTCAGGACGCCAGAAATACCTGCAAACAGCAGGAATAGCCGCGCCTGACTCCAGGCGGAACCCTTTCACTACATGTGAAAGTGCTCAGCGTCGCCAAAGGCTCGATAAGAAGTAGCCTCTCAGCAGGACTTTTCAAGCCGACGCCCGGACTCGAACCGGGGACCCCTTCATTACGAGGGAAAGACAAGTGAGGGAAGCGCGTCCACGCAAGGGCACGCGCGGGCACGTTTTTCCTGGAAGGCACACGATTTCTCGGTGCGCGCAGTGGACGCGCGTGCCCGCTCGTGCCCGACCTTACGTACCCTGTTTTGTACCCGCGTCGACCCGCACGCAGACCCTTGTCTTGGGACTCGCCGCCCAGTCTCGGTGATCTCCTTCTACCGCTACCGACGAGCCGCTCGCGGCTCAAGGAGTCCGGCGGAGCTGGGTCGCTTTAGCCAGACGCTCAAGCGATCGTTCCGTCCTCGGCTCAAGCCCGACGATGAGGTCGTCGATGCCGAGCGCGGCGTAGGCGTCGATGGCCTGGGCGAGCTCGTCGACCGACCCGGCAAAACCAGTGGACTGATCGTCCTCGCCACCGCTAGCGTCAGGGTCGCGGACGATCATTCCGACGGTGCGGCGGATGCTCGAGGGCGCCCGGCCTTCCGCGGCAAGCGCAGCTTCGAGGGCGCCCAGCTCCTCATGCAGTCGGTCGTCCGGGAGGCCGTACCAGGCCGTGTTCCACGCGTCTGCAAACCGTGCTGTCAGGCGGACCATTTGCCGCCGGCGGGCGGCGACGAGGACAGGGATCCGGCGCTCCGGTGGTGGACGCAGGACGGCGTCGCGGACGGTGTGATAGCGGCCCACGACCGTAACGGTCTCGCCGCGCAGGAGCGGAACGACGATGTGGAGTGCTTCCTCGAAGCGGCCGACGCGATCGTCGGTCGGGTAGCCAAAGGCGTCGGATTCAGCGTCGGCCCAGCCGGCGCCGAGGCCAAGGATCAGCCGCCCAGCGCTCACCGCGTCGGCGGTCACGGCCATCTTGGCGAGGAGGGCCGCGTTCCGAAAGGGAGCGCTGAGGACGAGGTGGCCGAGCTCGACACGGGACGTCGATGCGGCCAGCGCGGCGAGGACCGTCCAGGCCTCGTGGATGCCGCCGCTGGGCTCGGTGGGGTAGCGGAAGAGGTGGTCGCAGAGCCAAAGCGAGTCGAGCCCACTCTCCTCAGCCCTCCGAGCGAAGGATCGAATCGTTGGCCAGTCGGGCGTGCCATCGCCACCTTCACCCTCGGCCATCGGGATTTCCACACCTAACTTCACGGGCACCGCTCTAGGACGGTCTTAG
>JBOHAD010000055.1:0-15613 GCA_050697555.1 Gaiellaceae bacterium
GCTCCGTCGGGACGACGACGCGCCGGAAGCGCGGGGCCTGGTTCATGGAGACGATCCGGTGCTCGAGATTGGCCTTCACCTTGTTCTCGTGCCCGGAGTAGGTGTTGATGACGTACCAGCGGAACATGTCGGCTGCTAGAGGTTGAGGAGCACGTCGCGCACGAAGCGCTGGAGGACGAAATCGGTGGCGTAGAGATACGCGCCGACCACCGCCACCGCGATGATGACGACGATCGTCGCGGAGAGGAGCTGCTGCCGGCCGGGCCACTCGACCTTCTTGAGCTCGCCCCAGGACTCCGCGGTGAACGCGCGAACGCCGCCGCGGCGCTCGCGCTTCGCGCCGGTCTGGCTCTTCGGCTGCCCGACGGGCTTGACCGCCTGGCGGCGCTGGCGCGCGCGCTCGGCGGACGCGGGCGGCTGGAAGCCCTCGCGCTTGCGCCGGGTGCGGGACGGACGCGAGCGCGCCATCAGCGGGTCTCCCGGTGGAGGGTGTGGCGCCCGCACCAGCGGCAGTGCTTCCGGAGCTCGAACCGGTCGGGCGTGTTCCGCTTCGACTTGTTCGTCTGGTAGTTGCGCCGCTTGCACTCAGTGCAGGCGAGCGTGATCGCGACTCGTACTCCGGTTGCCACTTGTTCTTCTTCTCTCCTTGCGGACCCCTGAAAAGGCAGCGCGAGGACGCGGAGCCCTCCCGCACAGCGACCGATTGTAGCGGGCGCCCCCCTCGCCTCGCCGAGCGTTCGTCTTTCGCCTCGGAAGGGGCCGAGGGCGGCCGCCGCGGGAGGATGCGGCGACCGCCCTCGTGGCTCCCGCTCTAGAGGCGCTCAGGCCTCACAGGCGCTGTACCGCCTTGGCGAGCTGGAGGGTCAGGCTCCCGTTCCAGGACGAGGCCGTCCCGGAGTTCGAGGCCCACTGGTTCGCGGAGCTCGAGCCGCCGGTGACGTCCTTGCCCGCGGTCGCAACCGGGGCATTCGAGTTCACGGCGTTCTGCTTCGCATCCGCGTCGGCGTCCGCGTGCTGGCCCGTCCAGGCGCTCTGGAAGACCGCCTGGAACTGGCCGGAGCCGCCACAACCGCACGAGCCGTGGTGCTTGTCCTTGCTCGGCTTCGTGCACGGGTCCTTGCAGCCGCCCGCACTCTGGTCGGCGAGCGCGAGCTGCAGCGTCAGGGCCTTGTTGGAGGCATCGGCGTCGGCGGAGTTCGACGCCGTCTGGTTCGCGGAGCTCGGGCCGCCGGTGACGTTCCCGCCCGCGGTCGCAACCGGGGCGTTCCCGTTCACGGCGTTCTGCTTCGCGTCAGCGTCAGCGTCCGCGTCCTGCCACGTCCCGGCCCACTGCCCGATCTTCTGGGCCTGGCCCGAGCCGCCGCAGCCGAGATGGCACGTGCTTCCGCCACCCGTCTGCGAGGCGGCCGCGAGCTGGATCGTCGCGGCCTTGTTCGACGCATCCGCGTCGGCGGAGTTCGACGCCACCTGGTTCGCGGAGCTCGAGCCGCCGGTGACGTCCTTGCCCGCGGTCGCAACCGGGGCATTCGCGTTCACGGCGTTCTGCTTCGCATCCGCGTCGGCGTCGGCGTGCTGGCCCGTCCAGGCGCCCTGCGAGATGGCCTGGAACTGACCCGAGCCGCCGCAGCCGAGATGGCACGTGCTTCCGCCACCCGTCTGCGACGCGGCCGCTTTCTGAATCGTCGCGGCCTTGTTCGACGCATCCGCGTCGGCGGAGTTCGACGCCGTCTGGTTGGCCGAGCTCGGGCCGCCGATCACGTTCCCGCCTGCGACGGAGACGGGAGTGTTCGAGTTCACTGCGTTCTGCTTCGCGTCCGCATCCGCGTCCGCGTCCTGCTTCGTCCCGGCCCACTGGCCGATCGCCTGGAACTGGCCGGAACCGCCACAACCCGTCTTGCAGGAGTCGTGGCAGGGGTCCTTGCAGCCGCCCAGGCTCTGGTCGGCGAGGGCGATCTGCAGCGTCAGCGCCTTGTTGGACGCGTCGGCATCGGCCGAGTTGCTCGCGACCTGGTTGGCCGAGCTCGAGCCGCCGGACACGTTGCCTCCGGCGATCGAGACAGGCGCATTCGCGTTGACCGCGTTCTGCTTGGCGTCGGCGTCAGCGTCGGCGTCCTGCTTGGTGGACGCCTTCTGGCCGATCGCCTGGAACTGCCCGGGACCGCCGCAGCCGGAATGGCACGAGCTTCCGCCGCCCGTCTGCGACGCGATGGCGAGCTGGCCCGTGAGGGCCTTGTTCTCGGCCGATGCGCCGGCCGAGTTCGTCGCCGTCTGGTTGGCCGAGCTCGTGCCGCCGGAGATGTCTCCTCCGGCGATCGAGACCGGCACGTTGGCGTTGACTGCGTTCTGCTTCGCGTCGGCATCGGCGTCCGCGTCCTGCTTGGTCTCGGCGTCTTGCAAGACCACCTGGAACTGACCGGAGCCACCGCAGCCGAGCTTGCACGAGCTAGCGCCGCCCGACTGCTGGGCCTTGGCGGCCTGCCCGGTCGCGGCGGCGTTCGAGGCATCGGCGTCGGCGGAGTTGTTCGCCACCTGGTTCGCCGAGCTCGATCCGCTCGTGATGGAGCCGCCTGCGATGGAGACAGGGACGTTGGCATTGACCGCGTTTTGCTTGGCGTCGGCGTCGGCGTCGGCCTCCTGCTTGGTGGAGGCTGACTGACCGACGGCCTGGAACTGGCCTGAGCCGCCGCAGCCGTGCGTACACGAGCTCTTTCCGCCCGTCTGCGAGGCTGCTGCGACCTGGCCCGTCAAGGCCTTGTTCGCCGCCGAGGCGTTGGCCGAGTTCGCGGCCGTCTGGTTGGCCGAGCTCGTGCCACCGGTGATCGAGCCGCCCGCGATCGAGACAGGGACGTTCGCGTTGACCGCGTTCTGCTTGGCCTTCGCGTCCGCGTCGGCGTCCTGCTTGGTGGACGCCTGCTGTCCGATCACCTGGGCCTGCCCGGCTCCGGAATCCGCCATCGCGGTCCCTGCCCCGATCCCGAGCGCAAGCGTGCTCGCGATGAGTGCAAGGAGTTTCCGTTTCATTCGAAGCCTTTCTTCTCCTCGTTCGTGGAAGGCACCGGGCGCGCATGCCCGGCGCAGAGTCAGCACGCGCGGGAGAAAGATCAGCCGGGGCGCTCGAGCGGGGTCAGGTAGGCCTGCCGTCGCCAGCCCACCGACGTGAGGGCGAACCGCCGGCCGAGAAGACCGGCGGCGGAGAGAAGCTGAAGGGCGAGAGCGAGGAGAGCGCCGACGACGAGCGTGAGCGGGGCGATGCCGCCGCCCGCGGATCCACCCGGGGCGACATGCCGGCCGATTGGCGGCAGGAGCAATCGTCCAGGAACGGGCTCTGCGTCGGACTGGACGAAAATGGACGAAAGATCGGCGCCGCGCCTGGCTTCGCGGGAGGCCGAGGAGAGGGGCGCGGGGGGAAGCGACTCGTACGCGGGTGCAGTAGCCGCGACGGGAGAGCCGTGGAGGGCCCCGTCGCCGCCGAGTCCGCGGGAGCCGTTCGCCTGCTCCGGCGGCCGCCCGGTCGCCGCGTCACCGGGAGGCGTCCAGCCGGGCACGGGCGGCAGGGAAGGGACGGGCGGCAGGTCGATCACGCCCGCGCTCCAGTCCCAGTCCGAGTTCCACGTCCAGTTCCAGATCCAGATCCACGTCGACGATCCCGTCTGGACGACGGTGTTCAGCACCTGGTCGATTCCGGGGCCTGCCGCGCCGCTCCCCGCAGGCCCGGCGCTTCCGGGCGGCGGCGGCGGCTGGCCCTGCGGCGAGCCGGCTGCCGGCTGGCTCCCGGTCTGGATCTGGCCTGCGACCTGGGTCGTGGCCGCCGTGTTCGCCGCCTGAGCGGCGGCGGAAGCGTTGTTCGTCTGGACGATCACTGTGTTGGCGCCGGGGCTTGCGATCACGATCGGGATCGCTACGTTGACCGGCTGCGTCTGGACCACCGTCGCCTGCGCGCCCGCGGCCTGCGTCGTCGTGCTTCCCTGCGTCGCGCCCTGCTGTGTCGCGCTCTGGCCGGCCTGCGCCGGCGGCTGGCTCTCCTGCGCCGGCTGCGCGGGGCTCGCCTGGCCCTGCCCGGCGACCTGCGCCGTCTGGCCCTCGTTCGCGGCCGCCGCGTCGGCGGCGGCGTCGTTCTCCTGCGTGACGACCGTCTGCGCTCCCGGGCTGGCCTCCACCGTCGGGAGCGCGACGTTGCTCGCGCCCTCCTGAACGGCGGAGGCGTCCGAGCCCGCGGCCTCGAGGGTCTCGCTCGCCTGCGCGGCCGCTTGGTCCAGGACGGCGCCGGCGTCGCCGGAAGAGCCCAGATCGGGCACGAGCTCGTCGCTCGCGAGCGCCTCGCCGCCTCCCGCGAGCGCTGCGAGCGCCGCCGCGAACGCCGCTGCGCGCGCACGGCCGGGCCGACGGTGGTGTCGCCGGTGTCCTGTCAGTGGGATGCGCTCGCCGAAGGTCACGGTGGATCGCAGGAAAAATAACCCTACCAACTTAATGCCCACTTTTCACTCCCATTATTCGCTCGTGTGTGTGTGATTCTGTCTTGAAATCGGGCTGCGTAATATTGAAACAGTTTTGCGGATCCATTTCAGCTCTTGGACGAAGTCACATATCCGTAACCGGCATCGCGCCTGGCTTCGGCAGAACGTCGTTTCAGAACTGTTGGACGAAACAGCGGCCCCTTCGGCACTCGCCGAGTCGGCCTCCGGATGCTTCGCGTCGTTAGGTTCCCGCGCCTCGCCCCTCAGCGGGCCGAAGCCCGAGCGAATCCCCCCTTGAATCGCCGCCGCGAACGCGCAAAGATGATCTGGTCAGTCGTCACCACGAAAGGACGAGGACCCCTGTGCTTCCCATCGTCCTGAACGTTTCGGGCACCTCTGCGGCGGCCGGTCCCGATCTTCGCCGTAGGGCACTAGTGGGAGGAGCGAGCCTGGGCGCGTGACCGCCGAGACCCCCACGCTCGACGGGGGGAGGCTGGCGCTCAAACCTGCCCAGGAGGCAGCGCTCGCCGCGCTCGAGAGAGGCACGCTCTCCGAGCTCACGCGGGCGGCGTACGAGGAGATCACCGGCGTCAGCAGGTCGCAGGCCGCCTACGACCTCGCGGATCTCGTCACGCTCGGCCTACTCGAGCGCGTCGGGGCGGGGCGCACCACCCGTTACCGGCTCGCCCGGGGAGCGGGTGGGCGGCCACGGAAGTGGACCGACGAGCGGATCCGCGCCGAGCTCGAGGCGTTCTGCGCGGAGCTCGGCCGCTGGCCGCGAGCCGTCGAGTTTCGAGACGCCGGGCACGGCGACCTCTACCTCGCGGCGAGCCGCTATGGCGGCATCGACCACTGGGCCGCCGAGCTCTGCCTGCGAGACGCTGCGGACGGCGAGCCCGCGCAGGCGGCGCGCCCGCCCGCGGACCGCGGGCGGCCGGCTCCGGTTCCCGCGAGCCCCGTCCCCGCGTCCGGCTTCGATCTTGGCCTCGGGCCGGTCGTCCTCGCCGGGGCGATCCTGCTCCTCGCCGTGACCTTCATGGGCCTTCTCTACCTCGCCGACCGGGGGCCGCGCTACGTCCCCACGCCGACGGAGGGGTCGGCAGCCGGCGTCCCTCTCGGCGAAGGCCGCGCGGCCGGCGCCGCGCTCGTCGAGACGCGCCGCGAGGCGGCCGACTCGCTGGTGAGCCTCCGCCTCTCGGCCGCTCGGGCGAGCTCCTGGCTCGTCGTCCGGCTCGGCTCGGCCGAGGGACGGGTCCTCTTCCGGGGCAGGCTCGCCACCAGACGATCGCTCCGCTTCCGCGGGGAGCGCCTCTGGCTTCGCCTCGGGGCTCCCGCCGGCCTGCGCGCGCGGCTCGACGGCCGCGCGCTGGCGCTGCCCGCTCGCCCGAGCACGATCCTGGTCAGGAAGAAGGGCCTGCGGGTACTCGACCTCGCTCCGCAGGCGCCGCCGCCCGCGGAGGAGCCGGTCGTCGTGAGCCAGCCGGTCGTCTACACGCCGCCCAGCTCGGAGTCGAGCGAAGCGACGACCGCCTCGAGCCCCCCACCGCCTCCGCCGTCCGCGGACGACTCTCCCTCCCCCGACCGGAGGCCGGACTCTGACCCCGACCCCGACGCCCCGCGCAGGCGGCCGTGAACGGAGACCCCCGCAGCCGCCTGATCGAGGAGCACATGCCGCTCGTCACTGCGCTCGCCCACCGGTACGACCATCGCGGGGAGCAGCTCGAGGACCTCGTCCAGGTCGCCGCGCTCGGACTCATCAAAGCGGTAGACCGCTTCCGGCCCGAGCGCGGCGTCGCGCTCGGCGCATTCGCGGCGCCCACGATCGTCGGCGAGATCAAGCACCACCTCCGCGACCGGACCTGGCCGCTCAGCGTCCCGCGCCGGCTGCGCGAGTCGCGCGCCCCGAGCGAGTTCGTCGCGCCCGAGATGGAGGCCGAGGCCGCCGGAGGCGACGACGAGACCCTTTCCGAGGTGGAGGACCGGGCGCTCCTGGAGCCCGCGCTCGGGGCGCTCCAGGAGCGGGAGCGCCGGATCCTCCAGCTCCGCTTCTTCGCCGACCTGAGCCAGGTCGAGATCGCGGAGGAAGAGGGCATCTCGCAGGTGCAGGTCTCGCGCATCCTGCGCGACGCCCTGGAGAAGCTCCGCGGCTCGATCGGCGCGCCGGACCCGGCATTGACACGTCCGGACGGGAGCAGTACGTTCGAGGACGTAACGAAAGCAACGAACGGCGGTGCTCAATGAGCAAGCCGGGGGCTCCATCGTTGCTGCGGCGTTGGGGGAAGCCAAGGGGCCGAACGGCCTTCGCTGTCGTGCTCCTCGCGCTGCTCGTGCCACCTGCGGCACCTGCACTCCCAGAGGGCGTTTCGCCCGACGTGGACTACACCCTCGAAGGTGTCCCGGGCACGAACGGTTGGTTCCGGAGCGAGGTGACCATCCATTGGACGGTCGTGCCCACACAAGGACTCAAGAAGACGACCGGCTGTGAGCCCGGCGACAGGATCGAGGACGAGACAAGCGGCGTCATCCACACGTGTGTTGCTGAGTGGAACGACGGCACGATATTTAGCAGGCCCACGCATCCCGCGATCAAGATCGACTGGACCCCGCCCACCTCCGTCAAGGTCAGGCCCACTCGGCGGCCGGACGTCTACGGGTGGTACGGCCACCGCGTGCGGTTCGTCTTTAGGGGCACCGATGCGCTGTCGGGCATCGCCTCCTGTTCGAGGAGGCTCTACGACGGACCGAATCGGGCGAGGGCATCGGTCACGGGCTCTTGCGAGGACCTCGCCGGGAACTCCACGGCGCGGACTGTCCGCCTCAAGTACTCGAAGCCGCTGCTTCGCCCGCAGCGGGGGAAGAGGGTGAGACGGGCTCCCTTCCTCGACTGGGTGACCGTGACGAACGCCCGCTTCTACAACGTCCAGGTGTGGCGGGACGATCGCAAGATCCTGACTCGGTGGCCCCGGCGGAGCCGGCTTCAGATGCCCAGCCGCTGGACGCACGAGGGCGTCCGCTACTCCATGGCGGTGCCGGGACGCTACGACGTGTACGTCTGGCCGCGCTTCAAGGGCCGCTACGGCAAGAGCATCGGACACACGTACTTCATCAGGAGGTAGGCGGGAAGGCCGCTGGCCGGGCCGCACGGCAAGAGTTTCTTCACGCCCGCGCCGCGGACGGTTGACGGACTCGTCGCGACCCCTCCGAGATAGCGGCGGCAGGACTCGAACCTGCGACACACGGATTATGATTCCGCTGCTCTAACCAACTGAGCTACGCCGCCCCGCGAGCCCGGATTCTAGCAGCGGGCGTCCGGCGCTCAGGCGCCCTCGACGAGCTCTATCCCCTCGTCCGCGAGGTCGGCGACTCCCCCCTCGGCGACGTGGACGATGTCCTCCACGCCGGCTCGCTTGAGGAGCGACGCGGCGATCGAGCTCCTGTTCCCTGCCGAGCAGGCGACAGCGAGTGGCCGGTCGCCGTCTCGGAGCTCCGGCGGCACCCCGTCGCGCAGGTCGTGGTAGGGGACGTGGAGGGAGTCCGGTACGTGAGCCTCCTCCCACTCGTCCTCCTCGCGCACGTCGAGCAGGCGCACGTCGCCGCGGCGCAGGCGCCCGGCGAGCTCGCCGACGTCGATGGCGAGCGTCGAGCCGGTGGGAAGGCCGGCCTCGCGCCAGCCCGCGACGCCGCCCGCGAGACAGCCGAGGAGCCTGCGGAAGCCGACCGCCTCGAGCAGGCGCCCGAGCCGGGCCGCTTCCTCACCCGTCGCGGCCGTGACGACGACGTCCGACTGCGAGTCCACGACCCAGGCGGCGCGCGTCCCCACGGCCGCGTTGAGCATCGTCACGTTGAGCGAGCCCGGGACGTGCTCGGCGTCGAACTCCCGCGTCGCGCGGCCGTCCACGAGCGTCGCGCCCCCCTTCAGGATCTCCTTCACCCGCGTGGGCGCGAGCGGCTCGAGCGAGGTCGACTCGGTGAGGAGGGGCCCGCGGTTCAGCTCGACGATCCGCTCGAAGTTGGGCGGCTGCGGGGCGAGGTCGTCCGTAAGAGCGTGGACGAACTCCTCCTCGTCGCCGATCCTGAGCAAGCGGTTGAAGCGCCGCTCGAAGCCGATCGTCGACCCCGGCTTCTCGCTCATTCCGGCGCCGCCACAGAGGGAGCCGCCCACGTGACCGGGCCACGCCTCCGCGAAATCCTCGAGCTCGAGGAGCCGCCGCACGGAGCGGAAGAGCCCGCGGGCTCCCGCCTCCGGCTCGACCGCGAGGTCGGGGCGCGCGACGTCGCCGACGAAGAGCGAATCGCCGGTCACCGCGAGCCAGGGCTCCTCCGTGCGACCGCCGTCCGCGACCAGGTACGCCATGTGCTCGGGCCGGTGGCCGGGCGTCGCGAGCGCCGTGATCCGGATCTCGCCGACGGCGACCGAGTCGCCGTCGCCCAGAGCGACGTGCTCGTACTCGACGCCTGCTTCCGCGGAGATGTGGATCCTCGCGCCTGTTGCAGCAGCCAGGCGTCCGTGCCCGGAGACGTGGTCGGCGTGGTTGTGCGTCTCGAGGACGTGCGCGATGCGGAAGTCGTGCTCCTCGGCGAGCGCGAGGTAGTCCGCGATCTCCCACTTGGGGTCGATCACGGCCGCCTCGCCTCCGTCCGCAACGACGTAGGAGGCGCAACCGAGGTCCTCGTACAGCACCTGCCGGAAGAACATGCCGGCGCATGATACGCCCGCGCCCGAGCGCACCCGCTCGGGCGCGGGCAGGGGTCTAGACGGTCGCGGTCTCGGTCGGCTGCTCCTTCAAGCGGCGGATCCGCTCGGCGACGTCGGCGACCTCCTGCTCGAGGTCCTTCTGGTACTCCTCGAGCGCTTGGAGTCGTTCCTCCCGGCTCGGGTAGCTGCGGCGGGAGCCCGGCCCGCAGCCGCCGTGGCCGTGGCCGTGGCCGTGGCCGTGGCGATGACGACGGTAGCGACGGTGCATCCTCTCACCTCCCTTCGTAGCGCTCCATGAACGTCGTGATGACCTCCCGGACCTCGCGCAGCGACTCCGTCCAGCGGTCGAGGAGACGGCTGCCCGCCTCCGTGAGCTCGTAGGTGCGCTTGGCCGGCCCGGGCAGTTTGCCGCTCCATTCCGAGCGCACGATCCCCTCTTCCTCGAGCGACCGGAGGACGCGGTAGAGGTTGCCCACGTCCACCCTCGCCTCGTCGCCGGTGAGCTCGGGCAGGCGCTCGAGCAGCTCGTACCCGTGCATTGACCGCTCGCGCAGAAGGAGGAGGAGCGAAGGCTCCACGAAGCGCTCGACGCGCGCCTGCACGGCCCAGTGCCCCGGACGCACGTAGGACCGGCAGCGGGCGCCGCGAGGGCCGCGGCGCCTGCTCACGACGTTCTACATGTCAAACACATATGTAAGAGACTAGCAGGGGCGAGCGCGGCCCGGGAACCCGTGTGGAGACGGGTGTGACGCCGGGCTACTCGGTCCGCGCGCTCGCCGGCGCCTGCGCCCTCGACGCTCCGGCAAGCGAGCGCCAGACGATCAGGGCGGCGGCCGCCGCGGCGGCGCCGAGACCGAAGAGGACCGCTCCGGTATCACCGACCTCGGGCTTGACCGTCATGTCGAAGACGATCAGGAAGAGGAGCACGAGTTCGATGCGCGAGTAGAGGATGATCCGGGCCATCCGCCGCTGCGCCTCCGGCGACTCCAGCCCCTGCTCGGCGATCACCTTCCCGAGCCGGCCCGACTCGGGGTTGAGAAACGTGACCCCGGAGAGGAACGAGATGCCGAAGAGGACGAGCCCGATGACGATCCAGTCGTCGCCGAACGACCAGGGACCCTCGACGACCAGCAGGATCCCGCTGATTACGGCGAGGAGCGACGCCCCCGTGAGAACCCGCTTGCCCACCCACTCGGCGTCGCCGGTGAACGCTACCGCGCGCTCCGGGCCCGCGGCGATGGCGCGGAGGGCGAAGAACTGCATCATCAGGGCGCCGCCGAGCCAGGCGATGACCATCGAGACGTGGACGAAGAGCAGGAACGTGTACCAGGTCATGCGAGTGGGCCCCTTCGATCCTCGAGAGATTCCTGAGGAAAGTAACGCTCTGAGCAGGGTGGCGCAAGACCGTCGCGCTCCCGACGACACCGAGGCCCAGCCGGGCGAGCACGCCGGCGGGCAAGTGCACGGACGCGCCGCTCCGGGTACGAGCCGCGACATGTTCGACGGCTTCGAGCTGGATCGGATCCGCGCGGGCGCGGTGGAGCTTCGCGTCCGCCACGGCGGCAGCGGGCCGCCCCTTCTCCTCCTGCACGGCCATCCCCAGACGCACGTCATGTGGCACCGGGTCGCCCCTCGGCTCGCGGACGACTTCAGGGTCGTCGCCCCTGACCTCACGGGATACGGCGAGAGCTCGAAGCCGCCGACGACCCCCAGCCACGAGCCCTATTCCAAGCGCGCCATGGCACGGGATCAGGTCGCGCTCATGCGAGAGCTCGGCTTCGAGCGCTTCGCCGTCGCCGGGCACGACCGGGGCGGGCGTTGCGCCTACCGCATGGCGCTCGACCATCCGGACCGCATCGAGAGACTCGCCGTGCTCGACATCGTCCCGACCGGCGAGGCTTTCCGGCGCGCCGACATGAGCTTCGGGCTCGGGTTCTGGCACTGGTTCTTCCTGGCTCAGCCCTACGACCTCCCCGAGCGTCTGATCGGCGCCGATCCGGATGCGTACTACTTCCGCGGCTCGCGCGAGCTCTTTGCTCCCGCCGCGCTCGAGGACTATCTGCGCAGCGTCCGCAACCCGGAGACGATCCACGCGATGTGCGAGGACTACCGCGCCGGCGCCTCGCTCGACTTCGAGCACGACGAGGCCGACCGCGGGAGACGACGCATCACCTGCCCCCTGTTCGTCCTCTGGAGTGGCCGCGACGAGCTCGACCAGTGGTACGACGTGCTCGCGATCTGGCGGGAGTGGGCGGACGACGTGCGCGGCCGTGCGCTCGACTGCGGCCACTACCCGGCGGAGGAGCTGCCGGACGAGACCTACGCCGAGTTGCGCTCGTTCTTCTCGCCCTGAGCCCGCTCCGCGTCGCGCAACCGGGCGAGCACGGTCTGGTAGCGGGCAGCCAGGCGGCGCTCGAGCCGGGTCAGCTTCGAGCGTCTCTCCCGGGTCATCTCGAGCGCCGCGTCGAGCTCGTCGAGCGCCCGTTCGAGGAGGTCGGACCGCTTGTCGGGAACGGCCTCCTCCCATGCCACGCGCAGCTCGTCCAGTCGGTCGCGGATGCGGAGCAGCCGCTCGGCGAAACCCGTTTCGAGCTCCTCCCCGAAGACGCGGTGGATGGCTTCCCGGCTGCGCCCGCGTTCGCTCATCGTCCCACACCGACCGGAGGCTGCCGCTCTGCGCGCGAGCGCTCGAGCGTGTCGTTCAGGTAGTCGAGGAGGGCGACCAGCCGCGCCTGCTCGCCGGCGTCCAGGTCGGCGAGCAGGCCCTGGAGGATGCCGGCGAGGTGCGCCCGCCGCCGCTCGACGCAGCGGCGGCCACGCGCGGTCGCCTCGATGCGAACTCCCCGGCGGTCGTCGGGATCGGGGCGGCGCCGGACGAGCTCCGCGCGGACGAGCCCGTCGACGGTGCGGCTGGCCGTCGCCTCCGTCGTCTCCAGCAGCTCTCCGAGCGCCCGACTTCGCAGCGGCCCGGAGTCGACCACCAGGGCGAGCGCCAGCTTCTGCGTCATGGTGAGCGGCGGAGCCTCGAGCTCGCCCACGCCGCCGCGCAGCCGCGCCAGGAGAGCGAAGAGACGCTCGATGCCCGCGGCGAGCTGCTCGGCCTCGCGGCGTGCTCTCACCTCGCCCCCTCCTGCACCGGAGCCGGGGCGCGTCCCCCGCGCAGGCGCAACGGCGTGACGAAGAGGGCGATCACCGCTCCGATTGCGGCGGCGATCGTGCTGATCCAGAACGCGGTCACGAAGGCCGACTCGGCGGGGATCGCCGTTCCCGTGATCGTGTTCGCGGACAGCACCGCGGCGCCGACCTGGCCCCCGATGACGCCTCCCACGGTCCGCATGACCGTGTTCATGGCGGTGGCGATGCCGGTCTCGCTGGGCCGGACCGAGTCGACGATGATCTTCGCCATCGCCGCGAAGGTGAAGGGGAGGCCGGCCCCGAGGATGAGCATTCCGGCGACGATGTGCCACGGCTCCGCGTGCCAGAGGGCGAGGAAGGCGACGCCCGCCGAGGCCAGGCTCATCCCGAGCGCGAGCGGCCACTTCGACCCGTAGCGGCGGCCGAGCACGGCTGCCAGGGGTCCGGCGACGAATCCGGTGAGCGCCCCGGGGAGGAGGTAGAGCCCGGTGGTCGTCGTCGTCGCGCCGAAGCCGTAGTCGACGAGGCCGCCGAGCTCGTCCGGGAGCCCGCGGGGCATCTCGACGAAGTTCGGGATCAGGACGAACGAGCCGAACATGGCGAAGCCGCCGATCAGGGCGGTGAGGTTGGAGAAGAGAACCGGCCTGCGGCTGAGCATGCGCATGTCCACCATGGGCTCGGCGACGCGGAGCTCGACGGTGACCCAGGCGAGGAGGAAAGCCGCCGCCGAGGCGAAGAGCCCGACGATCGGCGCCGACGACCAACCCCAGCTCTCACCCTCGGTGAGGGCGACGAGGAGCGAGATGAGCCCGCCCGAGAGGAGTGCCGCGCCGGGGAGGTCGAGCCGCGCGGCCGTCTTGATGGGCGACTCGGGCACGAAGAGGTGCACGAGGACGACGGCGAGCGCGACGCCGGCTGCGCCGACGACGAAGAGCCAGCGCCAGGACGCGTGGTCGACGATGAGCCCGGAGAGCACGAGCCCGAGCCCGCCTCCGACCGCGAAGACGGCCGAGACGACCCCGACGCCCATGCCCACCTTCTCCTCCGGGAACTCGTCCTTGATGATCGCGAAGCTGAGAGGGAAGACGGCCCCGCCCGCGCCCTGGATCGCGCGGAAGGCGATCAGCGACCAGATGTCCCAGGCGAGAGCCGCGCCGACACAGCCCGCGAGGAAGATCCCCAGGCTGATGACGAGCATGCGCTCCTTCCCGTACTGGTCGCCCAGCCTGCCGATGAGCGGCGTCGCCACCGAAGCCGTGAGGAGGAAGGCGGTCAGGAGCCACGTCACCCACGCCGTCGTCGTGTGCAGGTCGCGCTGGAGGGCCGGCAGGGCCGGGATGATCATCGTCTGCTGGAGCGCGAACGCGATCCCGGCGAACGTGAGCACCGCGAGCGTGACGTTGTAGTGCTGGCGCTCTCCGCCGGAGGAGCGAGCCGGTCGCAACATCCGGAGAAGCTTACCTTACGTAAGGAAAGTTGCTCCGGCGCGCGGCGCTAGTCGCCGGGCCGGAGGACGGCGTTGATGACGACGTTGACGACCCAGACGATGAGCGCCCCGCCGAGCGTCGACCAGAAGCTCCCCGTCTCGAAGTCCGGGACGATCCAGTCGGTGAGGTAGAGCATGAACGTGTTGACGAGGAAGAGCGCGAGCCCGAGGGTGAGGATCACAGCTGGAAGGGCGAGCAGGATCACCAGCGGCCGGATGACGAGGTTGACCAGCGCGAAGACGAGGCCAGCGAGGAACAGGGCCCAGAACGTGTCGCCGTAGTCGATCCCCGGGATCACGAGGGCGGCGACGAAGAGCGCGACGACGTTGGAGAGCCAGCTGAAGGCAAACCGGGCGAGCACGGCCGCGAATCAAATCAGCTCGGCGGGTCCGGCGCTTCCTCCACCTGCCGCTCGACGGCCGCCAGGCGGTCTTCCCAGCCGCAAATTAGGATCGACGTCGAGTTCCTGGCTAGGCCCAGGGCAATCCGGTCGAGTCGTCCGGCCGCCCGGGCTGCCACTTCGGAAACGGCGCGTACGCCTCCGAGGGCGAGCTCGTCTCCGTCTCGACGCCCGCGCCGTGGCGGCGGGCCAGCTCGGAGCGCGGATAGACGATGCCCTTCTCCGGCCACCCGGTTCGCGCGCCCGTCATGAAGATGACGCACGGCCCCTCACCCGCCCCGACGAAGATGTGGTCGGTGCCCGCCGGGCAGTGCACGAAGTCCCACGCCTCGAGCGGCCGCTCCTCGCCCTCGACGAGCAGAAGGCACTCGCCGGCGAGGACGAGGAAGTCCTCCTGGTTGGCCTCGCGGTGGTACATCCCGCTCGGCTGTCCGGGCCGGAGCACGCCCAGCGTGAACCCGAGGTCGGCGAAGGGTGCGTCGTCGCCCTCGAAGATGCAGGCGGCCCCGAAAACGTCGTTCGTCACCCACGCGGCGTCGCGGACGTTGACGACGAACCAGCCGTCGGTCACGGCCGCGAGTCCGTAGTCCGACTCTTCCAGGCGTGCTTCCTCGACCATTCCGGCTCCTCTCTCGGCTCGCTCAGCCGCTGGTCGCCCGACCCTCGCCAGGACCGAAGGAGTCCTTCCGGGCGGCAGCCGCAGGCCGCCGCTACTGGATCAGGGTCAGCAGCTTGAACATGGGCAGGTACATCGCAATGATGACTATGCCCACCATGATCCCGACGCCGATCATCATGAGCGGCTCGATGATCGACGTGAGGTTCGCGATCGCGCTGTCCACCTCGTCCTCGTAGAAGTCGGCGATCTTCGCCAGCATGTTCTCGAGCTCGCCCGTCTCCTCGCCGACGCGCACCATGTGCGCCACCATGGGCGGGAAGATCGGCATCTCCGCCAGTGGGACGGCGATTGGCACGCCCTGCGTCACGCGCTCTTTCACGTGCACGGTCGCGTCCTCGATGAGGCTGTTCCCGGCCGTCGCGCCGGTGATCTCGAGCGAGCGGATGATGTCGACGCCGGCGGCGACGAGCGTCGAGAGCGTGCGCGAGAAGCGCGCCATTCCCACCTTGACGATCACCTTGCCGATGCCGGCAGGCGCCTTGATGCGGGCTCTGTCCCAGAGACGACGGCCCTTCTCCGTCTTCTTGCCCTTGAAGAACCCGAAGATCATGAGCCCCAGGATGGGGAACACCACGTAGAAGTACGCGCGCAGGAAGTCGGAGCCCCCGACGACGATCTGCGTCAGCTTGGGGAGATCGCCGCCCAGATCCTCGAAGATCCCGACGAAGACCGGGACGAGGAACAGGAGCATGCCGATCAGCACCAGCGTGGCGAACGCCAGCACCATCAGCGGATACATCATCGCGCCCTTGACGCGGCGCT
>JBOHAD010000056.1:0-15481 GCA_050697555.1 Gaiellaceae bacterium
CGTCGTGGCTGCGCTCGTGGTCGCGGTGCTGGTGGCCGTGATCGGCGCCGAGCACGTCGCCGCTGCCCGCCGCAGCTCGCGCGGCGAGCCGTCACCGCTCGAGCGCCTCGAGGCGTCGGCGGTCGGTGAGGGCCAGCAGCCCTGAGCGGGAACCCCGGCGGCACTCGAGGTGCCGGCGAGCTCTCGAGTCGAGCTCACGCGTGGAACGCCGCCAGCCGCTCGGCTTCCTCTCGCAGCTCGCGGAGCGCGGCTCGGTCGAGGCGGGCGAACGGCTCGAGCTGCACGCGGCCACGCTCGTACCTCCAGGTTCCGGCCACGGCGCCGTCGACGAGGAACGTGTTCACGGAGTGGGGAGTCCTCGTGTTGAAGACGAGCGGGCGGTACTCTTCCGGGAGGATCCCCGTTCGGCGCGCGTGGACGAGCAGCGTCGCGTCCCAGACGGGGAGGAAGCGGACCGGGGCGGGCGTCTCGGGGTCGGGGAGCGGCGCGCGGGGAAGGTCGAGGAGCTCCTCGCCGCCCTCGGCACGAAAGCGGCGCAGGCGCAGACGCTCGAGCGCGGATGCGATCTCTCCGACAGGCAGGCCGGCCCACTCGGCGACGTCGCGCCGGGTAGCCGGCCCGAAGGCCGCGAGATAGCAGCGCGCGAGGTGCTCGAGCCCTTCCCCGGCCGTCGCGTCGGCCGGGCCGAGCCAGTCCTCGGCGGCCGCGTAGAGATCGGCACGACGACGCTCCCACGTGCCGGAGGGCGGCACGCGGACGAGGTC
Organism: Gaiellaceae bacterium; assembly: GCA_050697555.1. Lineage (GTDB taxonomy): Bacteria > Actinomycetota > Thermoleophilia > Gaiellales > Gaiellaceae > DASQWP01. The sequence goes on from JBOHAD010000056.1 coordinate 765, forward strand.
GAGCCAGAGGCCGACGCCGCGCGCATGGGGCTTACCGAGCAGCTCGTCGATCTCGGCGCCGCGCACTGCCCCGTCCACGAGTCGCCTCTTCAGGCGCCCGGCTGCCGCAGCCATCTCGTCAGGAGCCGCTTGACCGGGGTGGGCGCGCAGCCACCACTCCCGGCGTGTCCGGCGGATGCCGACCGCGAAGGGCCAGTAGTCGCGGCCTGAAACGAGGTGGATCGTCGAGCGCATGAGCGTCCCCTGGACGACGGAACGCCGCTCGAGCGCCCGCGTGAGATCGCGACGCTCGAACCCCTCGACCCGCGACCAGAGACCGATGTACATGGAAGGCGCGTACTGCGACTGCAAGCCGCCCAGGCGCTCGAGCGCTCGTGGCAGCGTCGCTCGCGCGCGCTCGAGCAGGAGCTGGCGCGCGAGCAGCGCACGGTTCAGCTCCCGCGCCGTGAGGACACGCTCGGCCACGCGCGGATGTTAGTGCCCCTCCAAGGGGCACTAGTCGGCGGGGCGGCGAGGCGCTGAGCGGGGCCGCGGGAGACCATCTCCCAGGCACGGTGCTCGGACTGGTGGCGGTCGACCCGAGTGGGCGGCGCCTCCATCCGAGGAAGGCTATGGCTCGTCAGTCGTCGTCGTCGCTTCCGTCGCCGCTGCGCCCTCGGCCCCGGCCGCGCCCGCGGCCGCTGTCGTCCTCCTCCTCGGTGGTCGTCTCTCCCGTCGTCGTCTCGTCGCGTGTGGTGGTCTCCCGGTCCGTCATCGTCTCTTCCGTCGAGAGCGGCGCGCGCGGGCTCAGGTTGCCGACTGGGTCGTTCCGGTCGGTCGTGTACCCGATGAGGAGGAGGTTCACCGCCAGGGCGGCGATCGCCGCCGCGACCACGGCCAGGGCTACGGGGAGGAAGCGCCTCACGCCCACAGGTTACGCAGCCTCCTGAAGCGTCCCCGCGGAGAGCTCGCGGCGCAGCGCCCCGACCTCCCGTGGACGGTTGGCGAGGAGGGCCGCGAGCAGGCGCCCGTCCCGCCCCACGTAGCGGGCCGTGAACGAGTCCGGAGTGCCCTCGATCTCGACGGCCGCCCAGTCGTCGGCGTGGCCGACGTGCTGAAGGCGCAGGCCGAACTGGTCCGACCAGAAGTAGGGAAGGTCGTCGTACGGCCGCTCGCGGCCGAGGAGAGCATGCGCGACCGCCGCCGCCTGGCCGGCGGCCGACGTCCAGTGCTCGACGCGGACGTGGCGCGACGCCGAGGGCCGCCATGCGCTCGCAACGTCGCCGCACGCGTAGACGTCGACGAGAGTCGTCCGACCGCAGGCGTCGGTGGGGATTCCTCCGCGGTCTCCGCCGAGGAGCTCCCCCGCGGGCTCGGCGCCGACGGCGACGAGCGCCACGTCGCACGCGACCTCGGAGCCGTCGGTGAGAGGACGCCTCTGACCGCGCTCCGTCTGCGCCTCGAGAACCTCGAGGCGGAGGTTCCGTCGTCCGGAAGGCCCTCACTCGAGGGGGCGGTGGCCGAGGTCGAGCGCCTCTCGCGCCTGGTCGAGGGCCTTCTTGCCCTGGCGCGTAGCGACGCGAGCGAGGAAACGGGCGAGCGCCTCGACCTCGGCAGACTGGTCGAGAGTCGCGCCGAAGCCTGGTCCGCGCTCGCCGGGGAGCGCGGAGTCCGTCTGGAGACCTCCCAGGACGGCCCGGCGATCGTCCGCGCGGCGCCCGCACGCGTCGAGCAGGTGCTCGACAACCTGCTCGCCAACGCGCTCGAGGTCTCTCCCGAAGACGGGACGATCCGCCTCGGGACGAGTCGCGGGCGCGGCCGGGTCGAGCTCCACGTCGTCGACGAGGGGCCGGGCCTCAGCGCCGAGGAGCGCGAGCGGGCGTTCGACCGCTTTTGGCGCGGCCGCGGAAGCGGGGAGGGGTCGGGTCTCGGCCTGGCAATCGTCAAGCGCCTCGTCGCCGCAGACGACGGCCGCGTCGAGCTGCGAGCGGCAGCCCCGCGCGGCATCGACGCCGTCGTCGAGCTTCACCCGTCCTAGCGGCTTCCCTCCCGACCGGGTACCGGCGTGAGGTCGACGTCGAGTCGCGGCAGGAGCCGGTCGAGCCAGCCGGGGATCCACCAGGTTCCTCGTCCGAGGAGCTGCATCACGGCCGGGACGAGAACCATTCGCACGACGGTGGCATCGACGAGGATGGCGGTCGCCATGCCGACGCCCATCAGCTTGAGGAAGACCTCGCTCGAGAAGACGAACGCGAGGAAGACGACGACCATGATCGCGGCCGCCGCGGTGATGACGCGCGCCGTCTTGGCGACCCCGTCGACGACCGCGCGGCTCGTGTCGCCGTGGCGAAGGTACTCCTCCCGCACCCGGGAGAGGAGGAAGACCTCGTAATCCATGGAGAGACCGAAGAGGATTGCGAACATCATCACGGGGATGGCCGAGGGCACGGGCGTGTCCGTGTCCATCCCGAGCAGCCCTCCCGCGAACCCACCCTCGGCGAACAGGGCCACGACGCCGTAGGCCGCGCCGACGGAGAGGAGGTTGAGGACGCCCGCCTTGAGCGCGATCGCGGGCGAGCGGAAGGCAGCGAGGATGAAGAGGAGCGAGAGTCCGACGACGCCGGCGATGAAGAGCGGCAGGCGCCCGGAGACGAGCTCGCTCTCGTCGATGAACGCGGCCGTCTGCCCACCGACGTACACGGTCAGCCCGCCACCGTCTGCCGCCTGCGGCAGGAGGGTCTCGCGCAGGCGGTGCACGAGGTCGGTGGTGGCGCTCTCCTGCGGCGAGGTCGTGGGGACGAGGGTGAGGACGGCGGCGTTCCCGTCGGGGTTGAGCGTCGGCTCGCTCACCGAGGCGACCGCTGGCTCGGCGCGCAGGCGCTCCGCGAGCGGGGCCAGCCCGGCTTCCGCCTCAGGGCCTGCCAGGTCGGCGGCCAGGAACAACGGGCCGTTGGCGCCCGGGCCGAAGCCCGCGCTGATCAGGTCGTAGGCGCCACGGCTCGTGGTGCCGGCGGGGCTGTTGCCGGCGTCGGGAAAGCCGAGGCGGAGACCCAAGGCAGGGGCGGCGAGAGCGAGCAGGACCGCCGTGCCGGCGAGCGCGGCCGTCCACGGGTGCCGCTGCACCAGGCGGCTCCAGCGGGCCGCCGGCCTCGCGGCGTCCTCACGCAGGCTGCGACCGAGCCCCGGGAGGCGCAGCCGGTCGACTCGCGGGCCGGCGAAGGCGAGCAGGGCGGGAAGCAGCGTCACCGAGGCGGCCATGACGACGAGCACCGCCAGACTGGCCGAGACGGCCACGCCGTAGAGAGAGGGCACGCCGACGAGCAGGAGGCCGAGGATCGAGATCACGACCGTCGTCCCGGCGACGAGCACGCTCCGCCCGGCCGTCTGCACCGCCTCGACCGTCGCCGCTCGCGGCTCCGTGCCCGCGGCGAGCGCGGCCCGGAAGCGGGTGAGGATGAGTAGCGCATAGTCGATCCCGACGCCGATGCCCATGAGCCCGGCGACGGCCGGCGCCCAGTCCGGTACGTCGACCACCGCAGCGACGACGCCGATCAGCGACGCGGAGATACCGAGCCCGAAGAGCGCGGTTAGGAGCGGCAGCCCCGCCGCGACGACCGAGCCGAAGGCGACGAGCAGGATGAGCGCCGCCGCGAGGACCGCCAACAGCTCGGGGGGCGCCCCCTCTTCGTCGATGCCGCCCACCTCGACGCGCAGGCCGGTCGAGCCGGCGGCCTCTGCCATGGCGAGCAGCTCGCTCTCCGTCGCGCTGGGCACGTCCCAGGCGGCCCGGTCGAGCTGGAGGCGGCTGACTGCGATCGTCCCGTCGTCCGAGACCTGGGGAGGCTCTACTGCGCCGACGCCTTCCAGGCGGGCGGCCTCCGCGAGCACGCGCTCCATCTCCGCCTCGACCGTCGGGGCGTGCACTCCCGCTGGGGCCTGCCAGACGAAGTCGATCGTGGCGCCTGAGCGCCCGGGGAAACGCTCGGCCAGGAGGTCGGCCGCCGCCTTCGACTCCGAGCCCGGGGTCGAGTAGTCCTCCTGGAACTCGCCCGCGATCTGCGGCGTGAAGACCCCGACCGCGGCCAGGAGCCCGATCCACGCCAGCACCATCCGCCCGCGGCGGCGGAAGGCGAGGTCGGCCAGGCGCGCGAGGCGGGTGGGATTCTCATGTGTTGTGTCTCGCATTTCGCTTCTCCTCGTTCTCATCCGTTCCGTTTCGATCGCAGGCAGGCGCAGGGCCCGGGCGCTCACGCGTCCTCCGGCCGCCGCACTCGGTGCTGGAGCGCCTACTCGACTGCTTTGAGCACGCGTTCCAGCTCGTTCGTCTGGCTGCGCAGATGGGCCAGCTCCGTAACCGCCTTCTCCAGCTCCGCGGCCGTCTTGCGCTGGGCCTCCGTCGAGTCCTCCGCGAGCTTGCGATACGCCTCCTCGCGCGCGACCGACATCCGTGCCCGCCAGGTCGCGAAGACCTGCCAGACGACGGCGACGATCACGGTCGTGACGAAGAGGATCCCGACGATCGCGATGCTGGCATCGGCCCAGCTCGTTCCGTTATCCATTGTTCATTCCTCCTTTGCCGCCGACGGCTCCTCGCCGTCCTGGTCGTTGAGCGTTCGCGCGGCCTCGGCGATCACGTCCGGCGTCAGCCACAGCACGAACGGGGTTACCTCGAAGAACTTCATCGCCTTTCCCTCGGGCGAGACCTCCAGATGCCCGGACACGAGCCCCGCCGCCTCCAGCCGCTGCAGGTGCATGTGCACGAGCGGGCGGCTCAGCCGCACCTCTCGCGCCAGCAGGCTGACGTGGATCCGCCCGCCCCCGCGAGAGAGGGCGGCCAGGATCCGCAGCCGGTGCGGGTTCGAGAGCGCCGCCAGCACTTGCACGAGCTCACTTCCGGGCAGCTTCGCGAGGTCGATGTCAGGGCCTTCGCTCATGTGTAAGTTTATTCTTACACTAGAAAACACGGACCGTCAAATGGTCGGGCTCGGCCGCGGCTCGGCCGCCTCAGCCGCTGAGACCGGCGAGAGCGCGCCGGGCCGGCGCGAGCGCCTGCGGCTCTTCGAGCACGGGCGCGAAGAGGTCGCCGTGGCGCTCGACGCGGGCGAGCGCCTTGCTCATCCCGAAGCGGCGCGGCTCGACGTCCTCCGTCAGCTCCTCCCAGGCGAGCGGCGTCGAGACCGGCGCACCCGGCCGCGGCCGTACCGAGTACACGGAGGCGATCGTCTTACCCCATCCGTTCTGGCGCGTGTCGAGGAAGACGCCGCGGCGCTTCGCCTTCCGCCACTCCGTCGTGACGAGCCCGTCGTGTCGCCGCGCGAGGAGAGCGGCGGCCTCCTCCGCGAACTCCCGGGCCCTGTCGTGGGTCGAGCGGCGCGTGACCGGCACGAGCACGTGGATCCCGTCGGCTCCGCTCGTCTTCACGTAGCCCTGGAGACCGACCTCCTCGAGCAGCCCGTGCACGAGGTGGGCGACCTCGACGGCGAGCCGGAAGCCGCCGTCGGGCGGGTCGAGGTCGAAGAGGACGAAGTCCGGCCGGTCCGGCTTGTCCACGCGGGAGTACCAGGCATTCATGTCGATGCAGTGCATCTGAACCATCCAGAGGAGCGCGAGCTCCTCGTTCACGAGCGGGAAGCGGACGATGCGCGAGCCCCCCTCGCGCGGCCAGGTGCGGAAGCTCCGCGTCGGGATCCAGTCGGGCATGCCCTTCGGCGCGTCCTTCTGGAAGAAGGAACCGCCCTCGCTTCCCTCCCGGAAGCGCTTCATCGTGAAGGGCCGGTCGCGCAGGTGCGGGACGAGCACGGGTGCGATCGCCCGGTAGTAATCCCAGAGTTCGCCCTTCGTGATCCCGTCGCCGGGAAAGAGGACGCGCTCGGGGCTCGAGAGCCGGACCCTGCGCTTCCCGCGCTCCGCGACCCGCTCTTCTGCGACTCTAGCCACGCTGACAGCATGCCCGCTACGGTGGGCGAATGGCAGCCCCAGCCGAGGTCGAGGTCGAGCGGCCCGCCGGCCGTGTGCACATCGAGGAGGAGAAGCCCTGGATCGTCATCGTCTGGAACGACCCGATCAACCTCATGTCGTACGTGACCTTCGTCCTCCAGAAGCTCTTCGGCTTCTCGAGGGAGAAGGCGACGCGGCTGATGCTCCAGGTGCACCACGAGGGGAAGGCGGTCGTCTCGAGCGGCCCGCGGGAGAAGGCCGAGCACGACGTCTCCCGCCTGCACGCCCACGGGCTGTGGGCGACCTTGCGCCAGGATTGAGGTCACGTGTTTCGCCGTCCGATCGAGCGAACCACTGAGGGCGACTTCCGGCTGGCGCTCTCCGGCGACGAGCGCGAGCTGCTTCGCGGGCTTCCGGGTGAGCTCCGGTCGCTCCTCGACGCCGACCCGGCGGATTCCGCTCTACGGCGGCTTTTCCCGCCTGCGTACGAGGACGATCCCGAGGACGAGGACGAGTACCGGAGGCTGATGCGCGACGAGCTTCTCGACGGGCGCCGCGCGGCGCTCGCGATCCTCGAGGCGACCGCCGGCCGCGACCACCTCTCGGAGGAGGAGGTGCACGCGTGGATCGGCGCGCTCAACGACCTCCGTCTCGTGCTCGGGACGCGCCTCGACGTCACGGAGGAGGTCTACGAGGGCGAGCTCGACCCACGCGACCCCCACGCGCACGAGCTCACCGTCTACGGGTACCTGACCTGGCTCCAGGACTATCTGGTCAACGCGGTAGCAGACGCGTTCCCGTCGCCTTGAACGAGGCGACGACGGCGTCGCCCTCGCCCAGACCGAGTCGCTCCGCCGACGCGGTCGTGATCTCCGCCGTGAACGGCCCCGTGCGGACGCGAACGCGGTTGCCGAGGACCACGAGCGAGCGCACCGTTCCCGGCACGTGGTTGAGCGCCGAGTCGGAGGGGGCCTCGCGCGCCAGAGAGATCTCCCACGGGTAGACGACGACGCCGACCTCGCCGCGCGCGTCGTCGGTCGAATAGAGCAGCGTCCCGTCGTCGAGCGCGATCTCGGTGAGGCCGTCTCGCCCTCCCCGGGCACGCCCCCAGAGCACGTTGCCGCCGGCGAAGCGGGCCACGAAGGGATCGCGGGGCGCTGAGACGAGCTCCGCCGGGGAACCGAGCTGGAGCAGCTCCCCTTCGACGAGGACGCCGACGCGGCCGGCGAGCGCGGCCGCGTCCTCGAAGTCGTGCGTCACGAGGAGGGTCGGGAGGTCGAGGTCGCTCAGGAGCTCGTGCAGCTCGCCGCGAACGCGCGCGCGAGTCTCCGCGTCGAGCGCCGCGAGGGGCTCGTCGAGCAGCAGCAGGCCCGGGTCCCGGGCGAGCGCCCGAGCGAGGGCGACCCGCTGACGCTCGCCGCCCGAGAGCTCGCCCGGGCGAGCCTCGGCGAGGTGGCGGATGTGAAAGCGCTCGAGCAGCTCGGCGGCGCGGGCCCGCCCTCCGAACGCGACGTTCCCGGCCACCGTCAGGTGCGGGAAGAGGGCGTAGTCCTGGAAGACGAAGCCGACCCGCCGCTCCTCGGGGGCGCGGTCGATTCCCCGCGCCACGTCGAGCCAGACCTCCTCTCCCAGCGCGATGCGGCCCCGCTCCGGGCGGAGAAGGCCGGCGAGGGCTCGCAGCACCGTCGTCTTGCCGGCTCCCGAGGGCCCGACGAGGGCGACGGTCTCCCGCCCGACCTCGAGCGCTAGCTCGAGCCGGAAGGAGCGGAGCGGAACGGAGAGATCGAAGCGAAGCTGGACCATGAGGGCAGGAACTTGACGACCACGAGCAGGGCGCCGCTCACGACGACGAGGAAGGCTCCGATCGCGAGCGCCACGTCGAAGTCCTCGGCGAGCTGGCCGTAGATGGCGAGGGGAAGGGTCTGAGTCACTCCCTGCAGGCTGCCGGCGAACATGATCGTGGCCCCGAACTCGCCGAGGCCGCGTGCCCAGGCGAGCGCCGAGCCGGCGCCCAGGCCGCCCGCTGCGAGCGGAAGCGCCACGCGCCGGAAGGCCCCCAGAGGGTGCAGGCCGAGCGTGCGCGCCGCGTCGAGGAGGTTCGGGTCGACGGCCTCGAACGCCGCGATCCCCTGGCGGAGGTAGAAGGGGCTGGCCACGAAGACGACGGCGAGGACGACCGCCGCCTGTGTGAGCGGAATCCGGATGCCGAAGGCGTCGAGGGTCTCTCCCAGCAGGCCGCGGCGGCCGAGCACGGCGAAGAGGGCCAGGCCCGCGACGGCGGGGGGAAGGACGAGCGGGAGCTCCACGAGCGCGATCACGAGCCGGCGGCCGCGAAACCGCCGCGTCGCCAGCACGTAGGCGGCGGGCGTCCCGACGCCGAGGATGAACACGTGTGCGATCACGCTCGTCTTGAAGCTGACGACGAGGGCGTCGATCGCCACGTCGCTCCCGAGCTGGCGGACGAGCGTCTCGGGGGACACGCGCAGGAAGATGGCCAGCAGGGGCAGGCAGAGGAACGTGAGCGCGAGGACGAGCGCGCCCGCGAAGAGGAGATCGAGGGCCCGCCTCACGGAGTTTCGAACCCCGCCTCTCGGAGCGCGTCCCGGCCGTCCTCTCCGAGTAGCCGGTCCACGAACGCTTGCGCCTCGCGCTCGCGGTCGCTTCCGCGGACGACGGCGACGCTGTACTCGACCTCGGGCTGGGCCTCCTCCGGCAGCTCGATCACGTCCACGTCGTCCTCGACCGGGGCGACGTCGGTGGCGTAGACGAACCCCGCGTCCGCCTCGCCGAGCGCCACCTTGCTCGCGACTCCCTTGACGTCCGCCTCCTCGCTCACGACCCGGGCGAGGACGTCCTGGCGACCGAGCGTCTCGAGCACCTGACGCGTGTAGTCGCCGGCCGGGACGCCGGAGGCCGCGACGACGAGCCTCACGCCTTCGGCGGCGAGATCGCGAACGGAGCGGATTCCCGCTGGGTTGTCGCCTGGGACGACGAGGACGAGCCGGTTCGTGGCGAAGACGACGGGTTGCTCGACGAGCCCCTCACCGGCGAGCTCGGCCGGGTGGCGGGGGCTGGCGGCCGCGTACACGTCGGCCGGGGCTCCTTCCCTGATCTGCGTGGCGTGCTCGTCGGAGCCGGCGAAGCTGTAGCGGGCATTTGCGTCGATCCGGGGGAAGACCTCTCGCAGGGAGGCGGCGGCGAAGACGGTCAGCGTGCCGTCGTCCCCGCCGCAGGCGGCAAGCGTCGCCGCCGCGGCGAGGACGAGCGGAATCAACCGCCTCACCGCTCGACCATGACCGAGGTCGCCTTCACGAGCGCGGTCGCGGGGGTTCCCGGCTCGAGTCCGAGCTCTTCCGCGGCCTCCCGCGTGATCACGGCGACGACCCGCGCCGGCTCGGTGACGTCGATCTCGACCTTGGCGAGGACGCCTTCGATCGTGACCCCGCGAACGACCCCTTGGAAGCGGTTGCGAGCGCTCAGCCCGTGGGGCGCGGCGCCGCGGAGGCGCTCGACCTCCGAGGCGGGCACGACCCGCCGGTTGGCGGTGTCGCGCCTCGTGCGGATGCGCCCCTGCCGGTCCCAGCGGCGAAGCGTGTCGAGGCTGATCCCCAAGATGCGGGCGGCTTCGCCCGCTGAGTAGCTACGCCTAGGCATTGCCTAAGCATAACCGCCCGCCGGTCGACCGCCCCTACGATCCGACGCGCCTTGTTCACCCGGTGCCAGGCACCAGGACGTGGGGCCGATGGAGGGCGCCCTTGGCGCTCCCTCAGCTCCGGGCGGGCGTGTCTGCCGTAGCCGGCGTCCGCTGGTCGCTCACCCACGCGGAGAGCAGGCCGCGGTAGTGGGCGACGAACTGCTCGTGCTCGCGCCGCGGGAAGGTGGAGGTGACCGTCCCGACGAGCAGCCGGTCGAACTCGGTGCTCTCGACGTACTCGAGGACGACCTCGTCCAGGTGCGGGAGCGCCTTCGCGCAGAACTCCTCGTAGGCCTCGGTCTGGAAGTACTCCTCCGCGAGGACCCGGTAGGCGCCGAGCTTCTCCTCGTAGCTCAGGTCGTCGCGGTCCCCGAGCTCGAAGTAGCGGCGCGCCTCCTGGTTGACGTGCATGGAACGGCCGGTGACGGTGCAGAACGCACACCACTTGACGAGCGTCCGAATCGCCCACGGGAAGTAGTAGTGGAGGCTCGTGAGCGAGACGTCCGGCGAGGCGTTCGCGTAGTCGATGGGATGCACCTCGCCGTCCGCGACGAGCGTCTCGCACGAGTTGAACTCCCAGCGGAAGAAGGCGTTCACCAGGCGCCCGATCGTCACGACCTCCCAGCCGGTCTCGGGTGTGAGGAAGTCGTGCGCGACCTGGTAGCGGTCGTGCATGGGCCGGGAGGGGTCGAAGCGCACGACCAGCGTCTCCGCCCCGATGGTGAGGCTCCGGGCGAAGACGTCGAAGTCAACCGCCGCCTGGAGGTGCATCAGGCGCCTTCCCGACTCGTCGTAGCGGGCGTGCAGCTCTCGCGGGCCGCCGATCCGCGTCACACCGACCCAGGCACCGCCGTCGAAGGGCTTCATGAAGAGCGGGTAGCCGATGCCGCCTGCGATCGCGGCGAGGTCGAAGGAGCGGTTGTACTTCGAGGCCGTGTAGGCGAAGCGGTCGTCGACGGGCGGCCGCTTGTGCGGGATCAGCCACGTCTCCGGAACCTTGAGGCCGAGGCGCATCATCGCGCAGTACGCCGCGTGCTTCTCCATCGACTGGAACGTGAACGGGTTGTTGAGAAGGTAGACGTCGTCCATGAGGGCGACCTTCTTCAGCCACTCGCGCGGAACGTAGTACCAGTGGGCGAGCCGGTCGATGACGAGCGAGTGGCGCGGGCGGGTGCGCAGGTCGAAGGGCTCGATGGAGACGCGCTCGGTGGCGAGCTCGTGCTTGCCGCGCCCGTACGAGATCGTCCCGAGGCGGCTGACGATCGCCTCGAACGCGCTCGGCCAGTCCTCCTCGGCGCCGAGCAGGAGGCCGATCACGTGCCGGCGGGCCGTGGCCACTCAGCAGATCCGCGGCAGGTGGTGGGCGAGCTGGGCGCGCCAGGACGGCCAGTCGTGCGGGACGTCGTGACCCCAGAGGTCGACCTCGGCGCGAAGGCCCTTTTCCTGGAGGAGCCGGCCGAACAGCTTCGTGCTCTCGAGGGCGCCCGTCGTGTCCTCCCACTGTCCCTGCCCGCACACGAGCAGCAGGCTGACGCGGCTTCGCAGCCAGTCTAGGTGGTCGCCGTGGAGGTTGCCCACGTAGTCCATCGGGTTCTGGAAGTAGGCGGCGTCGCCCCGCTCGCCCCCGGCCACGACTGAGACGTCGTAGACGCCGCTCAGGCAGAGAGCGAGCGGAAAGAGGTCGGCGCGGCGCAGGGCGAAGTTGGCGGCGTGATAGGCCCCGAAGCTCGTCCCGGCGACGGCGATGTCGGCGGGACCGCCGCAATCATCGTGGATCCAGGGGACGACCTGGCTCGCAATCCAGTCCTCGTAGGCGCCGTGCCGGCGGGCGCGCTCCTCGAGGGAGAGGCCGGGCGTGTGCCAGCTCTCGGAGTCGTAGCTCGCGACGCAGTAGAGCTTCACGCGGCCCCCGTCCAGGAGGGCTTCGATCGCGCCGACCATTCCCCGGTCCTCCCAGTCGGTTGCGCTTCCCTGCTCGCTCGGGAAGGCGAGGAGCGGGCGGCCCCAGTGCCCGTACGAGACGACGCGGCCGCCGGCGCCGATCGCCGGCGAGTGGAGCGAGACCTCGCGGCGCTCTACGCCCACAGCTGCCGAAGGAAGGCGCGCAGGCGCGGCTCGAAGGCGTCGCGCCAGGCGACCCAGTTGTGCGCGTCTCGAACGAGGTCGAGGTGCACGTCGTACCCCTGCGCCGCGAGCGCCGCCGCGACGGCGCGGTTGTTGGCCAGGTTCTCCTCTGCCGTCCCGCACGTCATCGCCACCGGGATCGGCCCGTCCCCCGAGTCGCCGGTGAGCACGCTGCCGACGAAGCGCGAGATGCGCCCGAAGTGCGGGAAGTCCCGCTCGTGGCTGTTGTACCGCTGGCGGAAGAAGCTCCCCGACTGGAGGAAGAGCCCGCCGAACGCGTCGGGGTAGGTGCGGTGCGCGTGCAGCATGGCGAGCGCGCCGAGGCTCGTCCCCATCCCGGCTCGCCCGCGCGCGCCGCCCTCGGTCGGCGCCTCGGGCTCGAGGCGGGGGAGGATCTCGCGCGCGAGCGCGCGCGCGTAGCGCGCCGATGCGGAGTAGTCGCGGTTGCGCTCGACGGGCGGCACGAGCGCCGCGCGGAGCGGCGGGAGCCCGCCCGCCGCGCAAGCCGCCGCGAGGTAGCGCAGGAGGCCTGAGTACTGCGCGTACTCGGGGCCGTCGTGGGCGACGAGGAGCGGGAGGGGCTTTCGCGTCCGCGTCCCCTTCGGCGACCACACGGTGACGGGGACGTCGACTCCGAGCGTCCTGCTCGGCACCTCGACTGTCCGCGTGCGGCCGGCGGGCGCGTTGGCCGCGAGCCACACGGGAGGGCCGTAGCCGGGAAGCTCGAGCACTGACTTCTCGCCGAAGGGGCCGGGCGCTCGAAGCGGATTCCCCGGGTCGCATGCGAGCTCCACCCGGCCGTCGGCATCCGTGAGCTCGAGCTGGTACTCGATCCGGCCGATGGACGGCGGCGTGAAGTGGAGGTGCCACGCGCCGTTGTCGCCCGCGCGCTCGAAGTCCGGCCCGAGGCGGGGGCGCCAGAGCTCCTGGACGAGACGTACGCGCCGCAGGCGCCGATCCGGGTCCGGAACGGTGACGATCACGGCCGCTGAGCTTAGCCGCGCTCTGCGGGAACCTTTGCGGCGTCGGCGTAGTCTCAGAAGATGTGCGACCAACCTCGAGCCTGGCGCTGGCCCTCGCGACCGCCCTCCTCGCGGCCGCTGTGGGGTCGCGGACAGCGAGGTCGAGCCGGACCTGCTCGGCGCCGACGTGCCGCGTGCTCCGGCAGAGCCCGTCGGCGATGCACCTCTGGCCGCCGGGCTCAACGACTTCGGCCTCGACTACTACGGGGTTCTGGCGTCGCGCGCACCGGCGGAGAACGTCGTCTTCTCGCCGCTCAGCATCGGCATGGCCTTCGGCATGGCCGACGCCGGAGCCCGTGGCGAGACGGCTGCGCAGATCGAGGAGGTCTTCCACCTACCGGCCTCGGGCGATGAGTTGCACTCTGCCTTCAACGCACTCGATCAGGCGCTCGCAAACGCGGGCGAGTCGACGCTCCGGCTTGCCAACCGCATGTACCCGGCGACCGGGTTCCCGCTCGTTCCGGACTTCATCGAGACTCTCGGCGCCTCCTACGGCGCCCCGCTGGAGCGGCTCGACTTCGCCTCCGACGCCGAGGGCGCCCGCGAGCGGATCAACGGCTGGGTGGCGGAGCGCACCGAGGAGCGCATCCCGGAGCTCCTGCCAGCCGGGTCAATCGATCCGACAACCGTCCTCGTCCTCGTCAACGCGCTCTACCTCGAGGCGAAGTGGGCGCAGCCCTTCGGCAAGTACGCGACGGAGATGCAGCCGTTCACGCGCCTCGACGGCTCGCTCATGGACGTTCCTCTGATGCACAACGCCGACCTCGCCGGGCGGTACGTCGACGCCGCGGGCTACCAGGCGGTCGAGCTCCCCTACGGAGACGGTGAGCTCTCGATGCTGGTCGTCGTGCCCGCGGAAGGCCGCTTCGCCGACTTCGAGCAGCGGTTCGACGCGGAGCGCCTCGCCGCCCTCGACGAGGTGATGCGTGACGGGATCGTCGACCTCTTCCTCCCGCGCTGGTCGGCGAAATTCGATATCGACCTTCGCGCGACCCTTCCAGAGCTCGGCCTCGAGCTTCCCTTCGACCAGGCGCGCGCGGACTTCACCGGCATCTCGCCGCGGAATCCGTTCATCGGCGCGGGAGTCCACGCGGCGGACATCGAGGTCGACGAGGAGGGAACGGTGGTCGCAGCGGCCACTGGGCTCGCCTTCGCGGAATCCGGCCCGCCGACGCCCGACGCGGTCATCCGGGCCGACCGACCCTTCCTCTACCTCATCCGGCACGCGGAGACGGGAGCCGTCCTCTTCCTCGGCCGGGTCGTCGATCCCGCCTGAGCAGCATCTAGACTCAGCTCGTGCAGGCGCCGGCCCTCTCCTTCCTGCGCCGGCGCGGCGTGCTCATCGCGGCCCAGCTCGTCTTCGTGGCGATCGTGCTCGCCTCGCTCGGCTATGCCCTGCGCGACGTCTGGAGCGATGCGCTGCCCCGGATCCGTGACGCCGACATCGCGGTCCTGCTCGCCTCGCTGGCGGTGCTGGCCGCGTACTACTTCCTCTTCGTCGTCGGCTGGCAGTGGATTCTCGGCGCGCTCGGCGTCCGCGTCGCGTACCGGATCGCCCTCCAGGCGGAGATGGCCTCGATGCTCGCCAAGTACGTCCCCGGCGGCGTCTGGACTCCGCTCGCGCGCATCGTCTGGCTCCGCAAGGTGGGCGGGGAGACGCGGACGTCGCTCGTCTTGAGCTCGATCCTCCTCGAGGCCGGGCTCTCCGCCGTCGCCGGCGTCCTCGTGTTCGTGGCCAGCCTCGCCTTCGTGGACGCGGTCGACGCGCCCCTCCTGCCGCTCCTCGCCTTCGCGGTGATCGTCGCCGTCCTCCTCCATCCGCGTGTCTTCGTCGCGGTCGCGCGGGCGCTCTTCCGCCGCTTCGGCGCGCCCGAGCCGCCGCGGCTCTCCTACCGCGCCATGGTGCTCCTGCTCGTCTACTACTCCTTCACGTGGCTCGTCGGCGGAGCGGCCCTCTACCT
>JBOHAD010000057.1:0-15327 GCA_050697555.1 Gaiellaceae bacterium
CCCCCTGCGGCGGGCGCCGCGCGACCAACCCGGAGTACCACGGAAACGGAAACGGAAGGGGATGCGATGAAAGTCGCGCTGCTACTAAGAAGGATCGGTTTCACCAGCACGATCCTGCACAGCCTGGGACTCGCCTCCATTGGCGGTGCCATCTCGTTGTGGGGTCGGTCTGCTGCCAGGTCCGACAAAGTTGCGAAGGCGCGAGCCGAGCGGCTCGCAATCTTCATCGGACTCTGGCCTCCGACGTTCTTCCTACTCGGAAAGGTCTTGCAAGATCTCGAGGCAACCCCGGACGAGCAGGTCGAGCAAGCGCGAATGAAGGTGGCCGCCTAGCTCAAGGCGTGCAACCGTGTGAGCAGAGTCAGCCCCTCTTCCCCGAGGGACCGGGAAGCTCAAGGCCGGCTTCCTTTGCTCGGGGACCCGCGTAGAAGCGCCTCGAGTTCGGGAAGGAGGGCGTTCGTGCGCTCCCGGATCTCCGCCTTACACTGCAACCACGAGCCCCGAGCAGGGGTGGTGGCCTCGATGCGGCGAGCCGTCGCAACACCACCGACCGTCTTCCGCGGGATGACGCCTGACGCTCTTTGTAAGCTGCGGCCTGTGAGCGGCCAGCCGACGGTGCCGGCGGAGAGGGAGGAGACGGGCGCGGAGCGCCGAGACGGCGTCCTGCGTTACTACCGGCTCGCGAAGCACCACGAATGGCAGGTGCGCGACCTCCCGTGGGACGAGAAGCCGCCCATCCCGGAGACGCGAGGCTCCGAGGAGAAGCGCGCCCGGCGACAGGGGGTCTGGCGCTCGGTAGTCACGCAGCAGCTCCAGGCGGATTCTCTCGCCGTCGAGATGGCGGCCCAGCTGCTCGAGCTCGCGCCCCACCACGAGGCGAAGCTCTACTACTCGACGATGGCACAGGACGAGGCGCGTCACGTCGAGGCCTGGCTTCGTCTGGCCGAGGCGGCGGGCGGGACGAGTGAGCGCGACCCCCATCTCGACAAGCTTGCCCACTTCCAGCTGAACCTCGACTCGCTTGAGGAGAAGGTCTTCCTCATGCAGGTCTTCTTCGAGCGCTTCATCATTCCCCGCTTCCGGCTCATCGCCCGCTCGTCGCGTGGGACGGTGCTCGAGGACCTCTGCAACCGCCTCACGATCGACGACGGCATCCATCACAGCGCCGGCCTGGCCTACGAGCGCGTCCTCCTCGAGAGCGCCTCGAAGAAGACGAAGCAGAAGCTCGTCCGCGGCGCGAACCAGATGCTTCCGATCTTCGTCGAGCACGTGCTCTGGCGCCCGCCCGAGCGCGCGTGGATCGGCAGCCTGATGGTCAACCGCGACCGCGAGCGCGTGCGAGCGGAGATCGAGGAGGGCATCCGCCTCGCCTCCTCCCTCGGCCTCGACGTCGGCGAGATCGTCGTCCCCTTCTCGTAGCCGCTCAAGGTCGGCTCGTTCGTGCCGATACGAACGGCGAGGTCCTCTCCTCCTAGGCCGGGGATGACGACAATCAGCTTCGCGCCCAGTACGAAGCGGCGGCGAGCCCCATCGTCGCCGCTTCTCCTTTCGCGGCTCTTTCCGCGGCGAAACCTCGAACCGCGTGCTTACGACGCGAGCTGCGTCCGGAGCCCGGTCGGCGCCGATGCGCGCAGGTCGGACTCGCCGTTCCACCGCGCCACGCAGGTCGTCCACGCCTGGTGGGTGTGGTAGTCGCAGACGAGGTAGAAGTGGCCGTCGGCCGCTCGCACGTCCCGCGTCGCAGAGCGGTCGCAGCGCCGGTTCTCGAGCCGATAGTAGCCCTCGCAACGCTCCATACAGAGCGTCCTTTCGGCAGCGATGGCCCGCTTCCTCAGCCCTCGTCCGGGTGAAGGCGCCGCCTCCACGCCTCGCCGGCGGCGCGTCCTTCGGGCGTGGCGAGGAAGTGCTCGAGCGGGACATGGAGCAAGGCCCCTCGGGCCTCGGCAAGGAGATCGCGCGTCTCCGCGTCGCGGAGCTCGGCATCGACGTGCAGGCGCCGCCCTCGGCTCCCGGTCAGCCACGAGGCGATGCCGAGCTCGCGGTTGATCCGCACCGGCTTGCGATAGCGGACAAAGATACGGGCTGTCACGGCGGGGAAGCGGTGCCAGGTGGCGAGGAGTCCGCACGCCTCGTCGAGGGCAGCTGCGACAAGGCCGCCGTGCGCGATGCCCGGGCCCGCCTGGTGGCGCGGGCCGAAGGAGAAGGTCGCTTCGTAGTGCTCGATCCCCTCCTCGGCCGGCAGCGGGAGTCGGATCCCCTCGGGGTTGTCGCCGCAGCCCCAGCAGAGCGGGTCGTGGTGCGGCGGGATCCGCGCTATCGGAGGCCGCCGCGCTCGAAGTGCGCCCGGTAGAAGTTCTCGGAGCCGGCGGTCGCCATCGCCGCCGAGGCCGAGATTTCCAGCGCGAGCGTCGCGGCGGCGACGATCTGAGCGAGGCGGTAGACCTTCCCGGCCCCGTCGCAGTCCATGAGCCGGAGCCAGGAGCGGGCGGAGGGGAGCGTCGTGCCGCCGCCCACCGTGGCCACCTCGAGGCTCGCGAGGCGGATGGCGACGTGGAGCCCGGCTTCCGTGCGGTGCGCGGTCCCGTGCGCCATCGAGCTCGTTCCGACCATGCCGATGTCCTGCCCGGTCGCCGTGAAGATCGCCGCGATCGCCGTCGCCGGGGTGAAGGCGACCGACTGCATGCCTGAGGCGATCGCTCCATGCGTGCCGACGAAGGCGAGCTCGAGGAGGTCGTCGATCGTCGTCTTGAGGACGCGCCGGACGGCCTCCTCGGTGAGCGTGCACTCGGCGAGGACAGTCTTGCCGTGGCCGCCGCGCTCGAAGTATCGGTGGGAGATCTTCTTGTCGCCGCCCATGTTGCCCTCGAGCATCGCGCGCCGCGGCTGCACCGGCGCGCGCTCGAGGACGAACCCCTGGTTGAGGGCGTACGAGTTGCGGGTGATCATGTTCATGCCGCAGGCATCGCCCGTCGTGAAGGCGTACATGACGTGGCACATCGGCCCGACGACGTGCGTCTCGAGCTCGCGGAGCTTGGCGTGGGTCGAGAGCCCGGCGACCGGCTCGCCTTCGAGCCACGAGCGCATCTGGGCGACCTGGGTCTCGATCCAGAAGGCGAAGTCGCGCGCCTGGGCGACGTCGTCGAAGAGGAAGGCGGACGCGCGGGTGATCCTGTCCCGGAGGACGTACGCACGGAAGCCGCCGGACTCGCCCACGGCCCGGGCGCCGCGGTAGAGGGAGATCGAAAGCCCGCCCTCGGTGTTGGCGAGCGGGACGTAGACCCCGTCGCTCGCCCGCCCGCGCTCGACGAGCGTTCCCTCCGGCTCCTCGAGGTCGTACGCGCCGAGTTCGACCTCGATCGGCCCGACGACGGCGACGGGCACGACGGCGACGCCGGTCAGCGCCTCGGTCGCGCGCGCGTACGGCTCCGGGTCGAAGTCGAGGACGGCACCGTCGACGAGCAGCGGGCCGATCTCCGCCTGGCGCGCCTCGATCGACTTGGGATCGTTGCGCCGTGGCCACTTCCTGAGCTCCACGGCGCCAAAGCCTAGTCGGTGGGTGGACCGCCGCTGTAGGGTACGCTCCCCGCCCGTGGCGGCCACGCTCATGGACGGCAAGGGACTCGCGGCCCGCGTGCGGGCGGAAGTGGCGCAGGAGGTCGAAGAGATCGGCCGCCCGATCGGCCTCGCGACCGTGCTCGTCGGGGAGGATCCGGCCTCGGCTGTCTACGTCCGCCGCAAGCGCGAGGCCTGCGAGGAGGTCGGCATCGAGTCGTTCCACCACGAGCTCTCGGATGACGTCTCCGAAGAGAAATTGCTCGGCCTCGTCGCCGACCTGAACGCCGACGAGCGCGTGACGGGCATCCTCGTTCAGCTGCCCCTCCCGCAACAGGTCGACGAGGACCTCGTCATCCGGGCCATCTCGCCGACGAAGGACGTCGACGGCTTCCATCCGGTGAGCGCCGGCTACCTCCTTCAGGGACGCCCGACGTTCGTGGCGGCGACGCCGTCGGGGGTCCTGGAGCTCCTGCGCGCGTACGAGATCCCGCTCACGGGCGCGCGGGCGGTCGTCGTGGGGCGCTCGAACATCGTCGGGAAGCCGATGTCGCTCCTGCTCCTCGCCGAGCACGCCACCGTGACGATCTGCCACAGCCGGACGCGCGACCTCGCGGGAGTCGTGCGGGAGGCCGACGTGATCGTGGCGGCCGTGGGTCGCCCGGAGACCGTCACTGCGGAGATGGTCAAGCCGGGCGCGACCGTGATCGACGTCGGGATCAACCGCGTCGACGGCAAGATGGTGGGCGACGTGGCGGAGGACGTGTGGGAGGTGGCCGGGCACCTGACGCCGGTCCCGGGCGGCGTCGGCCCGATGACGATCGCGAGCCTCCTTCGCAATACGGTGCGCGCGGCGCGCTATCAGGCCGACATACTTGCCTTCCCCCGCGGGTGACGCTACCCTGCTTTCGCCGCGTAGAATGCGGTGTACCAAGGGATACGGCGGCCTCGGGCCGTCGTTTGTTGTGAAGGAGGAAGTAGTTGGCTGAGGGCACCGTCAAGTGGTTCTCGAACGAGAAGGGGTACGGCTTCATCGAGCGGGAGGAGGGCGACGACGTCTTCGTCCACCACAGCGCCATCGAGATGGACGGCTACCGCTCGCTGACCGAGGGCCAGCGCGTCCAGTTCGACGTCGAGCAGGGCGACAAGGGTCTGCAGGCGAAGAACGTCGTGCTCGCGTAGGGCTCGCAAGCGTTTCGAGCGCCTTGACGGGCCCCACGTGGGGCCCGTCGCATTTCTAGACTGGAGGCCTGTGAGCATTTCGAGAGATGACGTGCTCCACGTCGCGTCGCTGGCGCGGCTCGAGATCCCGGAGGACGAGATCGAGCCGATGCGCGAGCAGCTCGGCGCCATCCTCGAGGCCGTGGGCAAGGTCTCCGAGCTCGACCTCAGCGAGGTCGAGCCGACCTCGCACCCGCTCGACCTCGTGAACCAGTGGGCCGAGGACGAGCCCCGCCCCTCGCTCACACCCGAGGACGCGCTGGCGAACGCGCCCGATCCGGCGGAGGGCTCGTTCCGAGTGCCGGCGGTGGGGTGAGCGGCGTGTCGCCTCGTCACTTCGTGCGCATCTTCCGACGCGCTCCGCGCGCCACGCGTGCGCCGGCGGGCGATACGCTCGAAGCGGGTGGTGGCACGGGGTGGCCCCAGGGAGCGGTCCCATGATCGACACCCTTCGCCTCACCGCCGAGGACGCCGCCGGGCTCCTCGAGCGCAACGAAGTCTCCGGTGAGGAGCTCGCCCGGGCCTACCTGGACGCCATCGAGCAGCGCGACGCCGAGCTGCACGCCTACCTCCACGTGGTCGGCGAACGCGGCACCGGCGTTCCGATCGCGCACAAGGACGTCATCACGACCAAGGGCATCCCCACGACCGCCGGCTCTCGCATCCTCGAGGGCTACGTCCCCGTCTTCGACTCCACCGTCGCCTCGCGCTGCAAGGAAGCCGGGCTGCCGATCATCGGTAAGACGAACCTCGACGAGTTCGCCATGGGCTCGTCGACGGAGAACTCGGCGTACGGGCCCTCGCGCAATCCCTGGGACCCCGACCGCGTGCCGGGCGGCTCCTCCGGGGGCTCCGCCGCGGCGGTCGCGGGCGGGCTGGCGCCGTGGGCGCTCGGCTCCGACACGGGCGGCTCGATCAAGCAGCCTGCCGCCCTCTGTGGGGTCGTCGGCCTGCGGCCCACGTACGGCACCGTCTCCCGCTACGGCATCGTCGCCTTCGCCTCGAGCCTCGACCAGGTTGGCCCCATCACCAAGACCGTCCGCGACTGCGCCCGCCTCTACGGGGTCGTCGCCGGCAAGGATCCCTGCGACTCCACGACCGTCGAGCTGCCCGAGCCCGTCGAGCTGCCCACCGACGAGCGCCTCGACGGCCTCCGCGTCGGCGTCCCGCGCGAGCTGAACGAGGCGGAGGGAATCGAGCCCGAGGTCGCCGAGAGCGTGCGGGCCGCGATCGCGCTCGCCGAGGAGCTCGGGGCCGACGTGGGGGAGACGCGCCTCCCACGCTCGGTCGACTACGGACTGTCCTGCTACTACCTCGTCGCCCCTTCTGAGGCGAGCTCGAATCTCGCCCGCTACGACGGCGTCCGCTACGGACACCGCGCGGAGACCGACGGGGACCTCACCGCCCTCTACGCCCGCACGCGCTGGGAGGGTTTCGGCGCCGAGCCGAAGCGCCGGATCATGCTCGGCACGTACGCGCTCTCGGCCGGCTACTACGAGGCGTACTACGGGCAGGCACAGAAGGTGCGCACGGTGATCAAGCAGGAGTTCACGGCCGCCTTCGAGGACTTCGACGTCCTCGTCAGCCCGACGTCGCCGACAGTCGCCTTTCGGATCGGCGAGAAGGCCGAGAGCCCGCTCGCCATGTACCTCTCGGACGTGCTCACGATTCCGCCCAACATGGCCGGCCTCCCGGGGCTCTCGATCCCCTGCGGACTCTCCGGCGGGCTTCCGGTCGGCCTCCAGCTGATCGGCCCGCAGTTCTCGGAGAACACGCTCTTCCGCGCCGGTCACGCCCTCGAGCGCGCGCTCGGCTTCGACTACGTCCCGGAGCGCCTCCGTGGCTGAGTGGGAAGCCGTCATCGGCCTCGAGATCCACGTCCAGCTGAAGACACGCACGAAGATGTTCTGCCGCTGCGAGAACGTGTGGGGCGAGAAGCCGAACACGCGCACGTGCCCCGTCTGCCTGGCGCACCCCGGCGCGCTCCCGGTCCCGAACGAGACGGCGATCCGGTGGACGGTGAAGCTCGGCCACGCGCTCGGGTGCGAGATCGCCCCGCGCGCCCTCTTTCACCGCAAGAACTACTTCTATCCCGACCTGCCCAAGGGCTACCAGATCTCCCAGTACGACCAGCCGCTCTGCACCGAGGGCCGCTTCGTCGTCCCCGGGCCCGAGGCCGACCACGAGATCGGGATCGTCCGCGCGCACCTGGAGGAGGACGCCGCCAAGACGGTCCACGTCGGCGGCGCCGCCGGGCGCATCGCCGGCGCCGAGCACTCGCTCGTCGACTTCAACCGCGGGGGCACGCCGCTCGTCGAGATCGTCAGCAAGCCGGACCTCCGCTCGCCCGAGGAGGCCCGCCGCTTCCTCCAGCTCCTCCGCCAGACAGTCGTCGAGCTCGGCATCTCGGACGCCGAGATGGAGAAGGGCTCGCTCCGCTGCGACGCCAACGTCTCCGTGCGGGAGGTCGGCGAGACGGGCTTCCGGACGAAGACCGAGCTCAAGAACATGAACTCCTTCAAGTTCGTCGCGGACGGGATCGCCGCCGAGGTCGAACGCCAGACCCGCGCCTACGAGAGCGGGGGAGAAGTCGTCCAGCAGACGCTCCACTTCGACCCCGCGACCGGCTCGATCGCCCCGCTTCGGACGAAGGAGGAGGCGCACGATTACCGCTACTTCCCCGAGCCCGACCTCGTGCCCGTCGAGCCGCCGGCTGAGCTGGCGGAGGCGATGCGCGCCGAGATCGGCGAGCTCCCGGGCGCACGCATCCGCCGACTCGAGGGGGATGTCGGCTTCGACCTCGCTCTCGGCCTCGTCACGAGCGGGCGCGACCGGCTCTACGAGCGCGTCCCCGGTGACCGCCGGGCCGTGGCCAACGTCCTCATGAACCAGTTCGCGGGGACCGGCGTCGACCCGGCGTCCGTCAACGCCGAGGAGCTCGGGAAGCTGATCGAGGCTCGCGACCGCATCCCGCGCGCGGCGTTCGACGAGGCGCTCGCCGCCAGCGGGAACGGCGAGTTCGCCGCCGAGCGGTACCTCGCCGAGACGACGATCTCGGACGAAGCCGAGCTCGATCCAATTCTCGAGCGGGTCCTCGCCGCGAACGAGCCGCAGGTCGCCTCCTTCAAGGCGGGCAAGGAGGGCGTGCTCGGCTACCTCGTGGGCCAGGTGATGAAAGAGACGCGCGGAAAGGCCAACCCCCGCGTCGTCAACGAGCGCCTGCGCGAGAAGCTGAAGACATGAGCGCCGAGCCCGTACGCCTGCTCTTCGAGCGCATGGAGGTCCGAGACTGGGAGACCGCCGCCGCCCAGCTCCAGGAGGACGTCGTCGTCGACTGGCCCCACTCGGGCGAGCGCATCCGCGGCCGGGAGAACTTCATGGCCGTCCAGCGCAACTACCCGGAGGGGTGGCGCATCGACGTCCTGCGAGTCGTCGACGCCGGCGACGCCGTCGCCTCCGAGGTTCGCGTCGACCACGGGCAGACGAGCTTCTACTGCGCCGGCTTTTACGAGGTCCTGGACGGGCGGATCGCGAGTGGGACCGAGTACTGGGTGACAGCCGCCTCCGAGGAGCCGCCCGCCTGGCGTGCGCGGTGGACGGAGCGTCGGTGAAGCACGCCACCGACTATCTCGCCTTCGAGACCCCCAACCGGCGCGACTACCTCAACATCACGCCCGACGTGGAGGACTTCGTGCGGCGCTCGGGCATCCAGCACGGGCTCTGCCTCGTGAACCCGATGCACATCACAGCAGCCGTCTACGTGAACGACGCCGAGTCCGGCCTCATCCAGGACATCGACGACTGGCTCGAGCGCCTCGCCCCGCACGAGCCGACCGGCGCGTACCGCCACAACAACGGCGAGGACAATGCCGACGCGCACCTGAAGCGGCAGCTCATGGCACACCAGGTCGTCCTCCCGATCACGGACGGAAAGCTCGACCTCGGCCCCTGGGAGCAGGTTTTCTACGCCGAGTTCGACGGTCGCCGGCGCAAGCGTGTCGTCCTCAAGGCGATCGGCGAGTAGCCGGCCCCGCGACGAAGCCCGCGTACAGGAGCACGGCCGCCACGGCGACGAACACCGCCGTCTCCGCGACACCTAGGCCGGCGATGCCGCTCCCGGCCGCGGCGACCGCGACTCCGGCCAGGATGAGCCCGTTCCCGACGGGGCGCCGCCTCAGCGTTAGGAGCGCGACCCCGACCACGGCGAGCGTGCCGAGGCTGTTCCCGAGCACGGCCGCCAGCCGCACAGGGAGAAAGTCGAGATGCTCCTGCGCTTCGGGAATCGAGGAGCCGCCGACCGGGTTCGTCAGGGGCTCAGCGAGGGCGAGACCGGCCGCGAGGCCCACGTAGAGGAGCCCTAACGGCGCCGCCCAGAACCGGCCCACGAGGAGCAGAGAGCCGACGCCGAGAAGGGGGGCGGTGAGAAGGCCCCCGAAGAGGTAGTAGACGCGAAAGGTGGTGTCGTCCCAGCCTGAAGCCGCTCCCCAGGCAAGGGCGGCCGACGCCACCGCGTAGGCGAGAAGCGACGCGGCCCACGCGCCGAGCTCGGGAGCCCGCCGGCGCCGGTAGCGGCGGGCGAGCTCGCCGGCCAGGCGCATGGCGAGCAGCGCGGCCGCAAAGGCGAGGAGCGCCTCCACTTGCCTAAATACCCCTATGGGGTATAGTGGACGACGTGCCATCCTCGACTCTCAACCGTTTGACTCTCTCGGCGACCCTGCACTGTCTCACGGGCTGCGCGATCGGCGAGGTGCTCGGCCTGGTCATCGGCACCGCGCTCGGCTGGAGCGACTGGGCCACGATCGCGCTGGCCGTCGGGCTCGCCTTCCTGTTCGGGTACTCGTTCACGCTGGTGCCACTCCTTCGGGGCGGGATCGCATTGGGCGCCGCGGTCGGCCTCGCCCTCGCCGCGGACACGCTCTCGATTGCCGTCATGGAGATCGTCGACAACGCGATCATCCTGGCTGTTCCGGGCGCCATGGAGGCGGGGCTCACGAGCCTCCTCTTCTGGGGCAGCCTCGCCGTCGCTCTCGCAGTCGCGTTCGTCGCCGCATTCCCGGTGAATCGGTACCTGATCGCGCGCGGGCGCGGGCACGCCGTCGTGCACGCCCACCATCACTGAGAGGAGTTAGTCTCAGAGCGGCGATGGCGCAAAAGCGTTACCTCGTGACGCCCGGGCCGACCCCCGTGCCGCCGGAGGTGCTCGCGGCGACCGCGCGGCCGATGATCCACCACCGCGGACCGGACTTCCGGGGGACGCTCGAGCGCGTGCTCGAGCGTCTCGCGAGCGTCTTCCGCACGGACAACGACGTGCTGCTCTTCACGGCGGCGGGGACGGCGGCGCTGGAGGGGACGGTGGCCAACCTCTGCTCGCCCGGCGACCGGGTCCTCGCCGTCTCCCACGGCTACTTCGGGGAGCGCTGGGCGGCGATCGCGCGGGCCTACGGCTGCGACGTGGAGCTCCTCGCCTACGAGTGGGGCGAGACGCCGAGCCCGGACGAGGTCGCGGCCCGGCTGGAGGAGATCAGCGGGGCCAAGCTCGTCCTCCTCACGCACTCGGAGACGTCCACCGGCGTCGTCTCCGACGTGCAGGCGATCGCCGAGCGCATCGCGGGCTCCGGCGCGCTGATCGCCGTCGACGCGATCTCCAGCCTCGCGGCCGTCCCGCTCGAGACTGATGGGTGGGGCATCGACGTCTGCGTGACGAGCTCGCACAAGGCGCTCATGTCTCCGCCGGGCCTCGCCTTCGCGGCGGTCTCGCCGGGGGCGCTCGACGCCGCAAGGACGGCGACCTGTCCGCGTTACTACACGGACTGGCAGCGGACGCTGGCCGCGCAGGAGAGGGGCGAGAATCCCTTCTCGCCCGCGATCTCCCTCGTCATGGGGCTCGACGTCGCGCTCGGCCTCATTCTCGAGGAGGGCCTGGAGGCCGCACAGGAGCGGCACGTGCGTCTCGGGCGTGCCTGCCGGGCGGGCGCGAAGGCCATGGGGCTCGAGCTCTTCTCGCCGGACGAGGACCGCTCCGCCGTGGTGACCGCGATCCGGACGCCCGAGGACGTGGACGGAAGCGCGATCGTCCTCTCCATGCGCGAGCGCTCCGGCGTCACGGCGATCGGCGGCCAGGGTCCGCTCAGGGGCCAGATCGTGCGGATCGGCCACATCGGCTACATCGACGTCTTCGACGTGACGACCGCGCTCGCGGCGCTCGAGCTGGCGCTCGTCGAGGCCGGCGCCGACGTCGAGCGCTCGGTTGCCGTGCGAGCCGCGCTCGACGCGTACACCGAGCCCGTCTCCGTGTGAGAGTTCTCGTCCGGGAGCGGATAGCGGACGCGGGAGTAGAGCTCCTCCGGGAGCGCTTCGACGTCGATGTCGACCCGGACGGCGACCTGGCGGCGACGATCGGCGACTACGACGCGATCATCGTCCGCAGCGGCACGCGCCTCACCGCCCAGTTGATCGAGCGCGCGGAGCGGCTGAAGGTGATCGGCCGGGCGGGCGTGGGGGTCGACAACGTCGACCTGGCGGCGGCATCCAAGCGGGGCATCGTCGTGGCCAACGCACCGCAGTCGACCGTCGTCTCGGCCGCCGAGCACACGATCGGGCTCCTGCTCGCGCTCTCGCGCCAGATTCCCCAGGCGCACGCCGCGCTCAGGGAAGGACGCTGGGAGCGCTCGCGCTTCGCCGGCCTCGAGCTGGCCGACAAGACGCTCGGCCTCGCGGGCTTCGGGCGCATCGGCCAGCAGGTCGCCCGGCGGGCGCGCGGGCTCGAGATGCGCGTGGTCGCCTTCGACCCCTACGTCGCGCCCGACCGGTTCCAGGACCTCGGCGTCCGGCGGGCCGGGTCGCTCGACGAGCTCCTCGGGGCCTCGGACTTCCTCTCGCTCCACCTCGCGCTCACCGGCGAGACGCGCGGGCTCATCGGACGCGAGCAATTCGCGCGGATGAAGGAGGGAGCTCGGCTCGTGAACACGGCCCGCGGCGAGCTCGTCGACGAGGCCGCGCTGATCGAGGCGCTGACCTCCGGACAGATCGCGGGCGCGGCGCTCGACGTCTTCTCCGAGGAGCCCTACGCGGGTCCGCTGCTCGAGCTTCCGAACGTCGTCGTCACGCCCCATCTCGCGGCCTCGACGCAGGAGGCGCAGGACCGCGCAGGGCTGATCGTCGCCGAGCAGGTGGCCGCAGCGCTCGAGGGAGGCGTGGTCACGAACGCCGTCAACATCCCGGCGGTGGGTGCGGAGGACCTGGAGCAGCTGGGGCCCTTCCTCCCGCTGGCGGCCAAGCTGGGCGCTCTCGCGCTCGAGCTGGCGGGAGGAAGCCCGGAGCGGCTCGACTTCCGCTATCTGGGCACCCTCGCCGAGCGCGACACGAGGCTCCTCACCGTCGCGGCGCTCAACGGCGCCTTCCAGGGACGAGTGGAGGAGCAGGTCAACTACGTGAACGCGCCGCTCGTCGCGCACGAGCGCGGCATCGAGGTGCGGGAGGAGCGGCGCCGCGTCTCGCGCGACTTCACGAGCCTCGTCGTCGTCACGGCGGTGACGCGAGAGGAGGAGCAGACCGTGGCCGGAACGACGATCGGCCGGGAGAACGAGCCGCGGCTCGTGCGCGCGCTCGGGTACGAGATCGAGATCGGGCTCGACCCGCTGATGCTCTTCGTCGTCAACGACGACCGGCCGGGGATGATCGGCCGCCTGGGAACGCTGCTCGGAGAGGCGGACGTCAACATCGCCAACATGGCCGTCTCCCGCAACCGGCCGCAGAAAAAGGCGCTGATGGTGCTCACGATCGACAGCCCGATCTCGCCCGAGCTCCTCGAGCGCCTGCGCGCCGAGCCGGGCTTCGTGGAGGCGCGCTTCATCGAGCTCGAGCGCAGCCCGTGACCGACGACCTCCGGGGGTGAGAGCTGATGGCCGACTGGCCCGAGGCGGTCGAGCGGGTCGTCCGCGTGCTCCGCGAGGCGAAGGTGGAGGCTCGCGTGGAGGAGTTCGCGGAGGGGACGCCGACGGCGGACGACGCCGCTCGGGCGACGGGAGCGTCGCTGGCGCAGATCGTCAAGTCGCTCGTCTTCTCCTGCGACGGGCGCGCCATCGTCGTCATGGTGCCGGGCGACAGCCGGGCTGACGCGGACAAGGTCGGGCGCGCGGCCGGCTGCCTCCGCGTCAAGTCGGCAGGGCCGGACGCCGTCGCCGAGGCGACCGGCTTCCCCGCGGGCGGCGTGGCGCCCTTTCCGCTTCCGCGCATCGAGGTCGTCCTCATCGACAGGAGCCTCCTCGTCCACGAGCTCGTCTGGATCGGCGCCGGTTCCGAGCGGCACATGGCCGCGCTCGCGCCCTCCGACCTCGTCCGCCTCTCCCGCGCCCGGGCGATCGACGCCGTGGCCGGGATCCCGTGATGTGATCTCCGAGTGATCGAGTAACCTTCGAGGGGGACATGCGCGAGACCGGGAAGATCTGGATGAACGGCGAGCTCGTGGACTGGGCCGACGCGAATGTCCATGTCGCCGCCCACGGCCTCCACTACGGCTCCGGGGTCTTCGAGGGGATCCGCTGCTACGAGACCGACAACGGGCCGGCCGTCTTCCGCCTGACCGACCACCTCGTGCGGCTCCACAACTCGGCGCGGCTCCTGCACATGGAGCTTCCGTACACGGTCGAGGAGCTGTGGCGCGCCAGCCATGAGCTCATCGGCGCCAACGGGCTCGCCGAGTGCTATCTGCGCCCGCTCGCCTTCTACGGCTACGGCGAGCTCGGCGTCCACCCCGGCACGAACCCCGTCGACGTCTGCATTATCAGCTGGCCGTGGGGCGCCTACCTCGGCGAAGACGCGCTCGAGAGCGGCGTGCGGGCGAAGGTCTCCTCCTGGAAGCGCGTCGGCCCGAACACGATCCCGCACGTCGCCAAGGCCACCGGGATCTACCTGAACTCGATGCTCGCCGTGATCGAGGCGACGCGGGCCGGTTACGAGGAGGCGATCCTGCTCACGGACGAGGGCACGATCGCCGACGGCTCGGGTGAGAACATCTTCGTCATCACGGACGAGATCCTGGCCACGCCGGACCTCTCGGCCTCGATCCTGCCCGGGATCACGCGCCAGACGGTGATCGAGATCGCGCAGACGCTCGGCTACGCCGTGCAGGAGCGGAGGATCATCCGCTCCGAGCTCTACCTCGCGGACGAGGTCTTCATGTGCGGTACGGCCGCCGAGGTGACGCCCGTCCGCTCGGTCGACGATCACGAGATCGGGGCGCCCGGGCCGGTGACGAAAGCGATCCAGACGGCCTACTTCGACGCCGTCCGTGGACGCGACGAGCGCTGGACCCGGTGGGGCGAGTACGCCGAGCGCACGCCGGCGGCACCCGGCTCCTGAGCTTGCGCCGAGAGATTCCGCTCTCCGCGCCCTGGATCGACGGGCGCGAGGAGGAGCTCGTGCTCGAGGTGCTGCGCTCGGGGCGGCTCTCGCTCGGTCCGATGATCGAACGCTTCGAGGCATCGCTCGCGGAGCAGGTCGGCGCGCCGCACGTGGCTGCGGTCTCGAGTGGGACGGCGGGGCTCCACCTCTGCGTCCGTCTCGCGGAGGTCGGGCCCGGCGACGAGGTCGTGACGACCCCGTTTTCTTTCGTCGCCTCCGCCAACTGCGTCCTCTACGAAGGCGCGACGCCGGTCTTCGCCGACGTCGACCCGCGTACGCTCAACCTCGACCCCGCCGCCGCCGAGGCGGCGATCACCCCTCGCACGAAAGCAATCCTCGCCGTCGACATCTTCGGCTACCCGGCCGAGCTCGCCGAGCTGGAGGCGGTCGCGGAGCGGCACGGACTCGCGCTCCTCGAGGACGCCTGCCAGGCACTGGGCGCCCGCTACCGCGGTCGCCCCGTCGGCTCCTCCGGCCACCCGGCCGTCTTCGCGTTCTATCCGAACAAGCAGATGACGACGGGGGAGGGGGGCGCGGTCGCCGTCGCCTCCGAGGAGGAGTGGAACCTCCTCAAGAGTCTCTCCAACCAGGGTCGCAGCGACTCGGGCGAGTGGCTGGCGCACGCGCGCCTCGGCTACAACTACCGGCTCGACGACGTCTCCGCGGCGCTCGGCGTCGCCCAGCTCGAGCGGCTGGAAGAGCTCCTCGAGGCGCGCGGGGCGGTGGCGCGGCGCTACACGGAGCTCCTGGAGAGCGTCGACGGAGTGGAGACGCCCCTCGCCGACGACGAGGACCACGTCCGCTCCTGGTTCGTCTACGTCGTGCGGCTCGCGGAGGGCGTCGGCAGGAACGCCGTCATGGCGCGGCTGGCGGAGGAGGGTGTCGCCAGCAAGCCGTACCTGCCCTCGATCCATCTCCAGCCGTACTACCGCGAGCGTCTCGGGACGCGGGAGGGCCTGTGCCCGGTGGCGGAGAACGCGAGCGCCCGCTCGCTCGCCCTCCCCTTCCACGCACGGCTGCCGGCAGAGGACCAGGAGCGCGTCGTGGAAGCGCTCGCCCGCTCGCTGCGATAATCCGCCCGTGGCGAACGGCGCGCCCAGGATGGTCTTCCTCGGCTTCGGCAAGTACGTCCGCGCCGATCGGATCTACGCG